>NZ_LEKF01000003.1:0-392008 GCF_001029595.1 Pseudomonas sp. ARP3 | reverse complement strand
GGCGTTTACACAGCGCGAATAGTCACTGAGCTGAGACAAGACTTTCCGCTGGCGGACCTGCTCAAACTGCTAGGGCTGGCGCGAAGCACGTACTACTACCAACTCAAGGTCATGGGCGTTGCGGACCGTTTCGTCTCAGTCAAAGCCTCAATCCAGAGCCTTCAGCAAGAGCATAAAGGGCGCCTGGGCTACCGCCGTATGACGCTGGAACTGCGTAAAGAAAGACTACAGATCAACGGTAAAACGGTACGACGATTGATGGGAGCGTTGGGGCTCAAATGCACGGTGCGACCCAAGAAATACAGAGCATATAAAGGGCCGATGGGAGAAATCTCACCCAATACCTTGGCTCGTCGGTTCGAAGCCGAGAAGCCGAATCAGAAATGGGTGACGGATGTCACCGAGTTCAAAGTGGCAGGTAAAAAGCTGTATTTGTCGCCGATCTTGGACTTATACAACGGAGAAATCGTGGCTTATCAGACCGCCATACGCCCCCAATATGCCCTGGTTGGCGACATGCTGGAGCGAGCGCTCGAGCGCCTGCCTGAGGGCGCTAAACCCATGCTGCACTCGGATCAAGGCTGGCACTATCGACACTCGAAGTATCGCGAGCGACTAGAACAGGCGGGGCTGGAACAAAGCATGTCACGCAAAGGAAACTGCTATGACAACGCCACGATGGAGAGCTTCTTCGGCACGTTGAAGTCAGAGTTTTACTACCGCGAAAGCTTCGACAACGAGGCTCAGTTGCAGGCTGGACTGGATCAATACATCCATTACTACAACCATAAGCGAATCAAAACGAAGCTTGGCGGACTGAGCCCTGTAGAGTACAGAGCCCGTTCCGCTGTAGCCTAGACAATTACTGTCCAACTTTTGGGGCGCACTTCACCATAGCTATCGGGGGCAAGCCCCCTCCCACTTTTTATCGCATTCCAGCTTACGGGCGTTTGCGCTCTACGGCCCGCAATAGATGCGTCGGCGGTGTCTCGCAGCTGATCTTGCGCCCCAGCAGCGCTTCGATCGACGGCAACTGATACGAGTCATCTTCCCCGGCAAAGCTGATCGACACACCCGCCGCTCCGGCGCGGCCAGTACGGCCGATGCGGTGTACATAGTCGTCCGGCACTTCCGGCAGAGTGAAGTTGATCACATGGCTGATGCCGTCGATGTGAATCCCGCGGCCTGCCACGTCGGTGGCCACCAGCACGCGAATCTTGCCTTCGCGGAAACCTTCCAGGGTCTTGATGCGCTTGTGCTGAGGCACGTCGCCGGACAGTTGCGCGGCGTTCACGCCGTCACGCACCAGGCGTTCTTCGATGCGGCGCACTTCGTCCTTGCGGTTGGCGAACACCATCACCCGCTCCCAACCGTTGTCGTTGACCAGGTTGTAGAGCAGTTTGTATTTGTCGGCACCGGCCACGGCATAGATGTGCTGCTCGACGTTTTCGCTGGCGACGTTTTCCGCTTCGATCTCCACGATCGATGGGTCGGTGGTCCATTGCTTGGCAAGGTTCATCACGTCTTCGGTGAAGGTCGCGGAGAACAGCAGGGTCTGACGCTCGCTTTTCGGCGGGGTCTGGCGAATGATCTGGCGTACCTGTGGGATAAAGCCCATGTCGAGCATGCGGTCGGCCTCGTCCAGCACCATCACTTCGACCATGTCCAAATGCACGTCGCCGCGCTGGTTGAAGTCCAGCAGGCGACCCGGGGTGGCAACCAGGATGTCGCAGTGGCGGGCTTCGAGGTGCTTGAGCTGCTTGTCGAAGTCCATGCCGCCTACGAACGTCATGACGTTGAGGCCGGTGTACTTGGTCAGGTCGGCAGCGTCCTTGGCGATCTGTACCACCAACTCGCGGGTTGGCGCGATGATCAGCGCGCGCGGTTCGCCCATGTAACGTTCTTTGGGCGGCGGCGTTTGCAGCAGTTGGGTAATGATCGAGATCAGGAACGCGGCGGTCTTGCCGGTGCCGGTCTGCGCGCGGCCGATGGCGTCTTTGCCGGCCAGGGTAAAGCCCAGCACCTGCGCCTGGATCGGCGTGCAGTACGGGAAGCCCAGGTCCTGGATGGCGTGCATCAGTTCCGGAGCCAGCTTGAAGTCATGGAAGCGGGTCTTGCCTTCCTGGGGCTCGACGACGAAGTCTTCGAGTTTCCATGGGGTGACCGGCGGTTTGGGCGCACGTTGACGGCGCGGTGCTTTGGCTTGCGGGGCTGGCGTGGCCTCAGCCGGTGCAGTCTGTTCGGGCGCGGTCACCGATGGCTTCCTGGGCGGGGCCACAGGTGCGGTCCGGCCGGGCTGTTGACCGTCATTGCGGCTGCCGGGCGTCGGGACAGGGGCGCTGGGAACAGGCGCGAGCGGCTCAGCCTCGCTTTTGCCGAACATCTTCTTGAGTGCTTTGAGCACGGTGATCTCATTAATTGGTTAAGGAATATACGCCGGCCAGTGTAATGCAAGATTCGGGCGCGGCGTAGTGCGTCTGTCATACGGCTACATAAAGCGAGGGTTTCAGCGCAGGCGGTCGCTCAGCCATTGCCCAATGTCTTGTATCTCTTCAGGTAACACTTCGTGTCCCATTGGGTATTCCTGCCATGTCACGGTGACACCATGGTGCTTCAAGTACTCCATTGCTGTACGACCCATGGCGTTCTGCACCACGTCGTCGTACTGGCCGTGCAGGCAAAGGGTCGGAATGCGCTGTTGACTGGCGGATAACTCCAGCTCATCGCTGAACGTGGGGGCATAGGTGGAGAGGGCGATCACGCCACCCAGCGGTCCCTGCCACTTCAGAAAAGCGGTGTGGTAAACCACGGCGCCGCCTTGGGAGAACCCCGCGAGGAAAATTCGCGACGCGTCTATCCCGGTTCTTTTTTGCGCTTCGATCAAATCCATTACGGTTTGCGCCGAAATTTCCAGCTCTTCCAGGCTGATGGAGCGGGC
Organism: Pseudomonas sp. ARP3; assembly: GCF_001029595.1. NCBI lineage: Bacteria > Pseudomonadati > Pseudomonadota > Gammaproteobacteria > Pseudomonadales > Pseudomonadaceae > Pseudomonas > Pseudomonas sp. ARP3. Next base: position 389,070 of record NZ_LEKF01000003.1, on the reverse strand, counting down.
GGGGCTCATGGCCGTTATGTCGTACCAGCTGGGCATCTCGTAACCGCCGTTGATCGTTACCGGACGGATCGGTGCCTGGGGCAAGACGAATCGGGTGGACAGCAGATCTTCCTGTAGGGCTTCGGCTACGGGCATGAAGTCATAGCGATCGGCACCCAGGCCATGCAGCCAGATAACACAGGCATCGGCAGGCTTGGCGGGCTGAAGAATAAGGGGGTCGGTCATGTTCGCTCCATAAACGTGCGCTCGCTCCGATTGGGTGCGTCGGAACGGTGCGCAGTGGGTTGATTTGTTAACAAGATGTCGCAACGTTGAATCTTTTACACTTGAACCTGGGCTGAAACGACTCAGCCGTCACTCTGGTACGGCGCTTGCTATGTGTAGGTCGATGTCAGAACTATCCTCGGTCGGTAACACTATCAGTGAGTGCCGCTTGGGAGATAGCCGCTGGAATTAATGCGACAGTCCCATGCCGCTTGACCCTAAAAAAAGCCAACACGGGTCAATATCGCCTCATAAGGGTGCGCTGGGATTCGAGCTCCGACACAACAAGAGCAAAACTGGAGGTTTGAATGAAGGTATTGAAATCCACCCTGGCCATCGTATGCGCGGCCGCTGTACTGGGTGTCAGCGGTTTCGCCCAAGCCGGCGCAACCCTGGACGCTGTGCAGAAGAAAGGCTTTGTACAGTGTGGCGTGAGTGACGGCTTGCCGGGTTTCTCGGTACCGGATGCCAGCGGCAAGATCCTGGGGATCGACGCTGACGTATGCCGCGCTGTGGCGGCTGCCGTCTTCGGTGACGCCACCAAGGTCAAATTCAGCCAGTTGAATGCCAAAGAGCGTTTCACCGCGCTGCAATCGGGCGAAGTCGACATTCTGTCCCGTAACACCACCATGACCAGCTCCCGCGATGCGGGCATGGGCCTGAAATTCCCGGGTTTCATTACCTATTACGATGGCATCGGCTTCCTGGTTAACAACAAGCTGGGCGTCAAAAGCGCCAAGGAACTGGACGGTGCAACCATCTGCATCCAGGCCGGTACCACCACCGAGCTGAACGTTTCCGACTACTTCCGTGGCAACGGTCTGAAATACACCCCGATCACCTTCGACACCTCCGACGAAAGCGCCAAGTCGCTCGAATCCGGGCGTTGCGACGTGCTGACCTCCGACAAGTCCCAACTGTTCGCCCAGCGCAGCAAGTTGGCCTCGCCGAAAGATTACGTGGTACTGCCGGAAACCATTTCCAAGGAACCACTGGGCCCGGTCGTGCGTAACGGCGACGACGAGTGGCTGGCCATCGTGCGCTGGGTAGGCTATGCCATGCTCAACGCGGAAGAGGCCGGTATCACTTCCAAGAACGTCGAGGCTGAAGCCAAGTCCACCAAAAACCCGGACGTAGCTCGTCTGTTGGGCGCTGACGGTGAATACGGCAAAGACCTGAAAGTGAAGAAGGACTGGGTCGTACAGATCGTCAAGCAAGTCGGTAACTACGGTGAAGTGTTCGAGCGCAACCTGGGCAAGAGCACCCCGCTGGAAATCGACCGTGGCCTGAACGCACTGTGGAACAACGGCGGCATTCAATACGCACCGCCTGTGCGCTGATCGCTGATGGTTCTGTCACCCGGTGGGCCAACCGCCGGGTGATGTTCTGTTCCATTCTTTCCGGGGCACTTCATGCAAAATCAAATCGGCGCACCCAAGCAGAAGCTCAGCTTCAGCGACCCCAAAGTGCGTGCGTGGCTCTTCCAGATCATCACGATTGTGGCGGTGGTCTCGCTGGGCTGGTACCTCTTCAACAATACCCAGACCAACCTTCAGCACCGGGGCATCACCTCGGGTTTCGACTTTCTTGAACGCAGTGCCGGCTTCGGCATCGCGCAGCATTTGATCGATTACACCGAATCGGACAGCTATGCCCGGGTCTTCGTGATCGGCCTGCTCAACACCTTGCTGGTGACGTTCATCGGCGTGATTCTGGCCACCTTGCTGGGCTTTATCATCGGCGTGGCGCGCCTGTCGTCGAACTGGATGATCAACAAACTGGCGACGGTATACGTGGAAGTTTTCCGCAACATCCCGCCGTTGTTGCAGATCCTGTTCTGGTACTTCGCGGTGTTCCTGACCATGCCAGGGCCGCGCAACAGCCATAATTTCGGCGATACCTTCTTTGTCAGTAGCCGTGGCCTGAACATGCCGGCGGCGCTGGCCGCTGACGGTTTCTGGCCGTTCGTGGCGAGCATTGTGCTGGCCATCGTGGCAATCGTGATGATGGCGCGCTGGGCCAATAAACGCTTTGAAGCCACGGGCGTGCCGTTCCATAAGTTCTGGGCGGGCCTGGCGCTGTTCATCGTGATCCCGACACTGTGCGCGTTGATCTTCGGCGTGCCGCTGCACTGGGAAATGCCCAAGCTGCAAGGCTTCAACTTTGTCGGCGGCTGGGTATTGATCCCCGAACTGCTGGCGCTGACCCTGGCACTGACGGTGTACACGGCAGCGTTTATCGCCGAGATCGTGCGCTCGGGCATCAAGTCCGTCAGCCATGGCCAGACCGAAGCCGCTCGCTCCCTGGGCCTGCGTAACGGTCCGACGCTGCGCAAGGTCATCATCCCGCAGGCCCTGCGGGTGATCATTCCGCCGCTGACCAGCCAATACCTGAACCTGGCGAAGAACTCGTCGTTGGCCGCCGGTATCGGTTACCCGGAAATGGTTTCGCTGTTTGCCGGCACGGTGCTCAACCAGACCGGCCAGGCGATCGAAGTCATTGCCATCACCATGAGCGTGTACCTGGCGATCAGCATCAGCATTTCCCTGCTGATGAACTGGTACAACAAGCGCATTGCGCTGATCGAGCGGTGAGGAAACGCACATGAGTTCGCATACTTTCAAACCTGATATGCCGCCGCCGAGCAAAGTCTTCGGGCCGATGGCATGGATGCGCGCCAACCTGTTTTCCAGTTGGCTCAATACACTGCTGACCCTGCTGTCGATCTACCTGGTGTACCTGGTGGTGCCGCCGATCCTGCATTGGGCCATCCTGGACGCTAACTGGGTTGGCACCACCCGCGCCGACTGCACGAAGGAGGGCGCCTGCTGGGTGTTCATCCAACAGCGTTTCGGGCAGTTCATGTACGGCTACTACCCCGGCGATCTGCGCTGGCGCGTGGACCTGACCGTGTGGCTGGCCATCGTCGGCGTGGCACCGTTGTTCATCTCGCGCTTCCCGCGCAAGGCAATCTACGGGCTGAGCTTCCTGGTGCTGTACCCGATCATCGCCTTCTTCCTGCTGCATGGCGGTGTATTTGGCCTGGCCACCGTGGCCACCAGCCAATGGGGCGGCCTGATGCTGACCCTGGTCATCGCCACCGTCGGCATCGCCGGCGCCTTGCCCTTGGGTATTGTGCTGGCCTTGGGGCGGCGTTCGAACATGCCGGCGATTCGTGTGGTCTGCGTGACCTTCATCGAATTCTGGCGCGGCGTGCCGCTGATTACCGTGCTGTTCATGTCCTCGGTAATGCTGCCGTTGTTCCTGCCCGAAGGCATGAACTTCGACAAGTTGCTGCGGGCGCTGATCGGCGTGATCCTGTTCCAGTCGGCCTATGTGGCCGAAGTGGTGCGTGGCGGTTTGCAGGCCATCCCTAAAGGCCAGTACGAAGCGGCCGCAGCGATGGGCCTGGGCTACTGGCGCAGCATGGGCCTGGTGATTCTGCCGCAAGCCCTGAAGATGGTGATTCCGGGGATCGTCAACACCTTCATCGCGCTGTTCAAGGACACCAGCCTAGTGATCATCATCGGCCTGTTCGACCTGCTCAACAGCGTCAAGCAAGCCGCCGCCGACCCTAAATGGCTGGGCATGGCCACTGAAGGCTACGTGTTCGCCGCCCTGGTGTTCTGGATTTTCTGTTTTGGTATGTCGCGCTATTCCATGCACCTGGAACGCAAGCTCGACACAGGCCACAAGCGTTAGGAGTTCTTTTGATGAGCGAAGCAATCAAACAGCCTGTGGGCCCTGAAGGCATTATCCAGATGCAGGGCGTCAACAAGTGGTACGGCCAGTTCCATGTGTTGAAAGACATCAACCTCAACGTCAAGCAGGGCGAGCGTATCGTGCTGTGCGGGCCGTCGGGTTCCGGCAAGTCCACCACCATCCGCTGCCTCAACCGCCTGGAAGAGCACCAGCAGGGCCGCATCGTGGTCGATGGCGTGGAGCTGACCAACGACCTCAAGCAGATCGAGGCGATCCGCCGCGAAGTCGGCATGGTGTTCCAGCACTTCAACCTGTTCCCGCACCTGACCATCCTGCAGAACTGCACGCTGGCGCCGATGTGGGTGCGCAAGATGCCCAAGCGCAAGGCCGAAGAAATCGCCATGCACTACCTGGAGCGCGTGCGCATCCCGGAGCAGGCCCACAAGTTTCCGGGGCAGTTGTCCGGCGGCCAGCAACAGCGTGTGGCGATTGCCCGTGCCCTGTGCATGAAACCGAAAATCATGCTGTTCGATGAGCCGACTTCGGCACTGGACCCAGAGATGGTGAAAGAAGTACTCGACACCATGATCGGCCTGGCCGAAGACGGCATGACCATGCTCTGCGTAACCCACGAAATGGGCTTTGCCCGCACCGTGGCCAACCGCGTGATCTTCATGGACAAAGGCGAAATTGTGGAACAAGCGGCACCGAATGACTTCTTCGACAACCCGCAGAATGATCGGACCAAGTTGTTCTTGAGCCAGATTCTGCATTGATCCAGCGGTAAAGCTTGAAGATAAACCCGGCCTTGGCGCCGGGTTTATTTTTGCCTGTCGACCGTGTCAGGACGCCTGAGCTGAAAGCTGTTGCGCGTCTTTGGCGATGAGCAGCCGGTTAAGATCTTCGCCAACGTTGAGCGTCTCTATCTCCGCCAACAGGTGGGGATGTTTATCCAACAAGCGCATCAGGATGAGTAATGGCTCAGGTGGAAACACCTCGGCCCTTTCGTACCGGGAAAATGCGTTGTGGCCGCGGCCAATCAACAGCCTTACAGCCTCCTTTTGGGTCAGATGTAATTTGCGCCGAATTCGCTTTATTTCGGCGGCAATGACTTTTCGCGCATCGACCAACAGTTGATCACTGGCAGTGGAATAACGCTCTGCACTGTCGGTGTCCATATCGAACTCCCTTTCATGGCAGACCTGGCATTCCCAGCCGGCGATATCAGGAATCTTGCGCAGCATGCCGCGGGTATTGATCGTGAAGGTGCGACCTTCGAAATGCTGCATGCCTTCAGCAGCGCCGCAGCTCACGCATTGTCGGGTTCTCATGAAGTTTTCTCCTTGAAGGAGATTACCGGCGGCCCACCGCTTGGACGGTAGGTCACTTTGATGTAAATCTCCGTGCCGTAAATCTTGATCAGATAGACGTCCTGCATATCTGATGGTCTGCGTATGTCGTCATTGACTTGTACAACATTCGAGCTTCCAGAGCGCAAACGGCAAGTCGCATCTGACCGAGGCTCAACTCCAGCTGCCGCCCTCCCTCTCGCGCGCTGGCGGTGAAAGCGCGCGCACCTAGCCGGATGACCTCTTCCTTGACTTGAGCCAAATCGTAATGAGGTGTGTGCTTTTCCATAAGACACCTAAGTTGATAATTACCCTTTAAGGGTAATTTTACCAATCGAAAATTTTGCTTCGTTTTCCGCCCAATAACCCTAGTGCGTTGCCTTTATCGCTGAGCCCTAATAGGCTGTAGGAAAATTCATCCTATGATTGGACGAAAGCGCAAAATCCATGACAGACATCGCTCCACTGATTAAACGCTCGCTGGTCGACCAGGCCCTTGAACAGTTGCGCCTGCGCATCGCCCAGGGCGTATGGGCTGTCGGCGAGCGCTTGCCCACCGAGCCGGAGTTGTCCGCCGAGTTGGGGATCAGCCGCAATACCGTGCGGGAAGCCATGCGGGTGCTGGCGTTTTCCGGGTTGATTGAGATCCGCCAGGGAGACGGGAGCTACCTGCGCTCGATGACTGACCCCTTGGGGGCGATGCGTGCGTTGTCCCACTGCACCTTGGCGCAGGCGCAGGAGACCCGGCAGATCCTCGAAGTGGAGGCCATTGGTCTTGCGGCGCAACGCCGTACCGAGCAAGACCTGCAGGGGTTGCATCAAGCCCTGCGCACCAGTGCCGCGCTGTATCACGGTGACCTGGAGGCGTATATCAGCGCCGATCTGGTGTTCCACGCCCGCCTGGTGGATGCCGCGCACAACCCGGCGTTGAGCGAGTTGTACCAGTATTTTTCCGCCATCATCGGCGCCCAGTTACGCCAGACCCTCAGTGTTTCACCACGCCGCCAGGCGGTGTTCGACCTGCACAGCGCCTTGCTTGAAGCGGTGGAGCAGCAAGACCCGGAACGCGCCAAATCCCTCTGCCGACAGTTGATCCATGAACCCTGAAGCCCAACGCACACCCGAACTCGAAGAACTGCTGATCGATGCCGAGGCCGATGACGACGAGGTCCAGCACACCCCGCCGCAGGTCAGCCGCCCGTGGCTGTTGCTGCTGGGCCTGGTGCTGGTGGCGTTGAACCTGCGCCCGGCGTTGTCGAGCATGGCGCCGTTGCTCAGCGATGTGTCGGCCAGCCTGGGCTTGTCGGCGGCCAAGGCCGGTTTGCTGACCACTTTGCCCGTGCTGTGCCTGGGGCTGTTTGCGCCATTGGCGCCGATTCTGGCGCGGCGATTCGGCGCCGAGCGCGTGGTGCTGGGGATCGTGCTGACACTGGCCGGTGGCATCATTCTGCGCAGTGCATTCGGTGAGGTCGGGCTGTTTGCCGGCAGCCTGATTGCCGGGGCGAGCATCGGCATTATCGGCGTGTTGCTGCCGGGCATCGTCAAGCGTGATTTCGCTCGCCAGGCCGGGGCCATGACCGGCGTGTACACCATGGCGTTGTGCCTGGGCGCCGCGCTGGCGGCGGGGGCGACAGTGCCGCTGAGCCATGTGTTCGGCGACCGCTGGAGCATGGGCCTGGGCTTCTGGATGGTGCCGGCGGTGGTGGCGGCGTTGGTATGGTGGCCCCAGGTCGGGCAACGACACGGCGCCCATCGCGTCGCGTATCAGGTCAAAGGCTTGTTACGCGATCCGCTGGCCTGGCAGGTGACCTTGTACATGGGCCTGCAATCGTCCCTGGCGTACATCGTGTTTGGCTGGCTGCCGTCGATTCTGATCAGCCGCGGCCTCAGCGCCACCGAGGCCGGGCTGGCGCTGTCCGGCTCGATTATCCTGCAATTGATCAGTTCGCTGACCGCGCCCTGGTTGGCCACTCGTGGTCGCGACCAGCGCCTGGCGATCGTGGTGGTGATGCTGTTGACCCTCGGCGGGTTGTTCGGTTGCCTCTATGCGCCGCTGGACGGTCTGTGGGGCTGGGCGATCCTGCTCGGCCTGGGCCAGGGCGGCACCTTCAGCCTGGCATTGACCTTGATCGTGCTGCGCTCGCGGGATGCCCACGTCGCCGCGAACCTGTCGAGCATGGCTCAGGGTTTCGGCTATACCCTGGCGTCCCTCGGCCCGTTTGCGGTCGGCCTGGTACACGACTGGACCGGCGGCTGGAGCGCCATCGGCTGGATTTTCGCGGTGATCGGCCTGGGCGCGATCATTGCCGGCCTGGGCGCAGGGCGTGCGCGTTATGTGCAGGTCACCAGCGAGAAACGCTAGAGATAGATCACTTCCAGGGTCGCCGAGCCGTCGAGCAGGGTGTCGGTGCTCAGGTCCAGGTTCTGCCGTGCGTTGATCACCGCTTGGACCTTGACCGTGCTGATCAGCTCCTGGATCGCCGAAGGCCCGGCGGTGCTGCCCTGCCTGGCGCTAAAGCCCAGGTAGCTATTGGCGCCGATATCAATGGGGTTGAGGTTGGCGGTGCGCCAGGCCAGGCCGCCGGTGGTGGACTCGGTGCCGTACACCGTCACGGTGCTGTCCACCAGCGTGTTGCGGGGGTCGAAGGTCATCGAGTAAAGCCCAAGCCGGTTGCCGCTGTTGTCCAGTCCGAGCCCATAGTAAATCTCGCTGTTGACCGTTGCGGTGCCCTCGCGATTGTCGCGCATGCGCAGCGCAAAACGACTTGGCGCCGTGCAGGCGATGCTCACTTGCAGGTGTTTGATCGGCAGCCGCGTGCTGGTCTCCAGGTTCAGATCCTGCTGGGACATCTTGCCGTAGTCGATCAGCCCGCCGCCGGACAACTGAGGGTCGCAGGCGGTGGGCGTGACCACGCCTTTGACCGTCAGATCGACGCTGGAGGCGGCCTGGGTGTGGGCCGTGGCGGTCAATAACAGCAGGCTGTAAAAAACGATGGGATAAGCGTTCATGGCGTCAATTCCAGAAGTTAGAGGTAGATGATTTCGAGGGTGCCGGAGCCGTTGATCTGCACCACCTGACGCAGATCCAGGGATTGGGTCGGCGCCAGGTAAGCCTTGATGCGTAACGTGCCGCTCAGGTGTTGGATCGCCACCGGGCCTTGGGTGCTGCCCGCCAGGTGGGTGAAGCCCATATAGCTGTTGGCGGCGATGGGGATCTGCCGCGCACTGGCGCTGCTCCAGGCGGCGCCGTTGCTGGTGGAGTCGGTGCGATACAGCGCGCCGTAGGCATCGGCGGAAAAGTCCTCCGGGTCGATGTTCACGTAGAAGCGGCCGATCTTGTTCTGGCTGCCGTCGCGGTCCAGGCCGTAGGCGGTCTCGTCGGTGCCGCCGGTGGCCGAGCCTTCACGGTTGTCGTGCATGCGCAAGGCGAAGGGCACGGGCGCGTCGCAACTGACGGTCATTTGCAGGGTGCGGGTGGGCAACGGGGTTTCGTTTGTGACGCTCAGGTCCTTGGCCAGCAAGGTGCCGTAATCCACCAGGCCGCCGTTGGACAACTGCGGCGTGCACGCCACCGGCGCGAAGTGCGCACGCAGGGTCAGTTCACGGTAACGACCGCTGCGCTGGGCCTCGAACGTCCCGCTTACCTCCCAGGTGGTGGCGTCCCGCACGTAGGTTGCGGCCCTGTCGGCCCAGGCGCTGAGGCTCAGTTGCAGGGAAAAGGTTTTACCCTGTACCACCGCGCCGCCTTGCACGGGGGCCACCAGGTGACCAGTGCGCCATGTCAAGCGCGGGCCAACCACGGCTGGCGGTTGCCCGGCCACGGGCATCAAGCCCAACTCCACCGACCGACCATCCACTACGCCGTCACTGAGTTCGAGCGCGTAGCTGCCGTGTTCGGTGAATTGCAGGCGTTCGGCACTGGCGGCGAGGGCGCGATAAAACACGCTCAGGTCCTGCGCTTGCGGGCACGCAAGGGTCAGGCGCAAGCGGCGCTCGCCGAGCAGGCGCTGGGGTGCGCTGTCGGTTTGCGCCAGGCGGTTCATCAGGCCCAGGTCCAGCAGCGATTCGCTGAGGGTCAACTGGCACTCGTCGTTGGCCAACGCGTTGGCTGTGGCGCCGACGATGAGCAGCGATGCGGCCGTCAACTGCCGCAGCAGGCGAATAGGGGGCATGGTTACGGTCCTCATGATGGGGTACAGCGCGCGGGGGCGGTTTCGAAATACACCTCGGGATCGCCCTCCTCCGGCAGCTCGAACTGCAAGCGACAACGGGGCAAACCGGGGGCACTGACCCACAGGCCGGACGAGGCCAGCACATTGGGCAGAAACACCTGGCCGCCGTCTTGAACCAAGGTCACGAACTCGCCGTTGGCGGTGCTGACACTGGCGCCGCGAGGCAGCAACACGCCCTGTTCGGTGCGGGCGGTGAGCAGCACGCGACGGGTCAGGCTCACGCCGAACTCCACGCGGTCCACGGCGCCGCGTCCGGCCGCGAGCATCGCCAGGCCGTTATTGATATCGGCATTGCGCGGCAGCGAACGGGTTTGCACTTCCACCGGGCTGCGGCCATAGGGGCTGATCTGGGGGACCACGGCCTGGCCTTGCCAGTCGGTCCAGACCGGGCCGCTGGGGGTGCTGAGCTTGATGCCGCTGATGTCGCCCACCGAAACCAAGGCAAAGGTGTCACGCACCGGATAGGGTGACAACGTGACCCCGCCGCCATGCACCACCACGCCACCGCGAGCGCTGCCCTGATAGCTCGAACGCTCGGCGTCGGAGCGGCTGTAACTGACATCCAGCTGGCTGTAGCGGGGCAGGGCCGAAAGGCCGAGGGTGGTTTCCACTTGTTGGTCGCGGGTGTCGTGTTCGGCGCTGACGCGGTAGCTCAGTTGGTCGTCGATCTGCTCGTTCACCCCCACGCCGGTACGGTGCTCGCCCCCTGAATTGCGCACCCAGGCCCGCACGCGCCGGTTATCCCCCAAGGGCAGGCTGACGTTGAAGTAGAACGCGTTGTCCTGCTGTTGGCGCCCGCCCATCTGCCACTCGGCACTGGCCGATAACGACACGCCGCTGACGCTGGTGCCCCAGGACACCAAGCCCCGGCTGCTGCTGTCGCCGTCGAAGTTGCTGGAGCGCGACACCCCGGCACTGAATGCACCCAGCCACGGATGCGCCCAACCCAGGCTGGCGCTTTGTTGGTCGCGATAGCGCGAGCGGCGCTGCTGGGTGGTCTCGGCCTCGTAGGTGGCCTCCTCCAGTTCGCGATAACCCGGCGTGCGCCAGGCGTTGGCCACGCTGAACGACCATTGATCGTTCAGGCGCTGGGACCACGACAGGTCGGTCTGCACACCGCGCACCTGGTCCCGTGCATGCGTGTCGGCCACTTGGCTGGCCAGTTGTACCTGGCTGTCCAACCCCGGCAACCAGCCCAGGCTCACACCGGCGGCGCGGTATTCGCTGGCGGCCAGCACGCCGCTGCCCAGCGACAGTTGCGGGTGTACGGCGCCGGTCCAACCGGCGCTGACCACCCAGGGATCGTCTCCCTGGGCATCGCCGATGTTGCGCACACGCCCCGCCGACACCGAGTAACCCCGCGCCGGCAACCCCAGGCCGAGCATGGCGGCCGGAACGGTAAAGCGCCGTTCGCCACCGTTGCTTTCCTTGACCGTCACCTCGACGTCGGAGCGCGAGTTCAGGCGCCGCACGCCCGTCAAGGAAAACGGCCCGGCGGGAACTACCGTGGAGTGAATCAACGTGCCGTTCTGGCGCACTTCGACTTGGGCCGGGCTGTTGGCGATACCGTCGATGGTCGCGCCCTGACTCTGCTCTTGCAGCGCCTGCTCGGTCAGGACCTGCACACCGGTGATCTGCGCGCCGGGCAATACCGGGTTGTACAGGTTGACCTGCCCCGCCTGCAGCACCGCCTGGTGGCTGGCAAAGGTGCGCTGGGCATAGGCCTCCAGGTGCGTACTGCGCGAGAGGCCGTCCTGCCAGGTCTGCACCTGACGGCTGCGTACGATCCAGTCGCCGGCATTGAAGCCGACCTCGGTGTTGGCCGAGCCGAAGCGGCTGTCGCTGTCGCCGAAGCGGTTATAGAACCCGGTCAGGTCGTAATTGAGCAGGCCGGCCACGCCACCGGTTTCATAGCCCGAGACATCCTGTTGTAGCGGGCGCAGCGCCTCGGTCGGCACCACCAACGCCACCGTGAGCGTGGCTGGGTCCGGTTCCACCAGGCTTTGGGGATACTGTGCGAGAAAGTCGTGGCAGGGGCCGCTGTCGTCAGGTAAGCGCAGGTTGGCGGCGTCCAACAAGGCACGGTCGAAGCACAAGGCACCTTGTTGATCGAAGTTGACGTCAAGCCGACCGCGGTGCTGGCCGTTGACCCGCAGGCTGACGGCATGCCGCCCTGCGGCAAAGCGCGGAGCTTCCAGCAGCAGGCTGGCCAGGTGCGGGTCAATCCCGCGTTGCCGCAGGGTGGTGGCATCGAAGCCTTGGCGTGCATCGGCGCTGGCGGCCAAGGGTGCCAGCGTACAGGCCAGCAGCAGCGTGATAGTGACGGGCACAGTGGCGCCGTCACGGTAACTCAATACTGTTTTCACAAAGGGCACTCGAATGATGGACGCTGGAGCGTCCTGGTGACGGTCATCGAGCCGTCACTTCGATGCAGGCGGTAACCGCCTGGGGTTGTTCGTCAGGTAATCGGTGCTTCGTAGGCCGCCACGGCAAAGCCGTACACCGTGGCCGGTTGCAGCCGGACCTTGGTGGCCGGACCACCGCTGGCCGGCACACTCAGGGTTTCCCCCGGCAACACATAGGTGCGCGGCAACATCGCCTTGCCGTCGCCGGGCAGCAGCCGCAGCTCCTGGGCCAGGCGCACCACATAAGGGCTGGTATTGCGCACCTGCAACGTATTGCCATGCTGTGACCACGTCAGCTCAGTCCAAGGTGTGCGATTGGGCGCCAAGCCCTTGGGATGAATGATCACCGGCAGGTTCTGGCGTACCGTCACACCCACCCGGGCATGCCCGGCTTGCGTGGCGGGGCGGCCCTGTGGCATGCCTTCGAAAATCGCGCGTTTGAGGCGCTGGGTGAGCAGCGGTTGCTGGCTTTGCAGGATGAAGCGCACCAGTTGCGATTTGGACGGCTCCACCCGCGACAGCGGCGGCGTGACCACCAGCAAGGGTTCGGTGTCTTCGGGGATGTCTTGCAACGTGACATGCAGCAGCGCCAGTTGGCTGTCGGTGTTGGTGACCGACACGGCGGCTTCGCCCTCGGCTTCGTGAACGATCACCACGGAGGTGTCCGGGACCATGCCGTCAGCCCGTGCGCCCGTGCCGCCGAGCAGCAGCGCCAGGGCCATAAGGCAGGTTGCGGGGTTGAGCACTGTGGTCATGAAAGGGGTTCCATAGAGGTCAGAGGTAGCGCAGGTCCAGCACCACGGAGCCATCGAGCGGCACCGCCTGATCCAGGGTCAGGTACTGGGTCGCGTTGATGGACGTGTCGATCTGGAGTTGGGCGCTTAACTGGCCGATGAAATCGGGCTGGCGATCCCCGACCGGAGCAAAGCCGATATAGGTTTTGGGCCAGGCTTCGGACGCCGGGCGCCAGGTTTCGCCGCTGTCATCGGAGGCCAGCACTTGCAAGACTTGGGCGTCTCCCACCGGGTTGCGATATGACAGGGCCACCGAGCCCAGGCGCTCGGCCGGGGCATGGATATTTCGGCCCAGGCCATAGAGCACATCAGGGTCCAGGGAGGATTGCGCTCGGTTGTCGAGCCCCACCAGGGCGAACAGCATCGGCCGGCCGCACTGCACATGCAGTTGCAGTACGCGACTGGGCAGCTCGGTGACCACGTCGTCGCTGAGGGTATGAGAAAGAATTTTGCCGTGGTCGATCACGCCTTCGTCGGACAGCGTCACCAGGCAGGCGTCCGGGGTCAGCCGACCGGTCACGGTGACGTCCACCTTCGATGCGGCGTGGGCCGCAGCGGCGCTGGTCAGCCAAAACACGATCACCGCAGTGCAGGGGTAGGTGTTCATCGATTGCGCCATTGGCCGAGGCAAGCTCGGCAGATCCGAAAAAAAGCCCATGCCGCACGCGTCAGCCAGGCATGGGCACCCAGGGTTACAGGTACTTCACTTCAAGCGTGGCGGAGCCGTCGATGGTGACCTCGTTGCTCAGGTCCAGGCCATCGGTACGGGCGATCACGGTTTGCACTTCCAGGTCCGTGACCAGTTCCTTGACCGAGGCCGGCTGGCTAGGGTCGGCCATGGTGGCGATCGATACGTACAGGCCGGCATCCCAGGCGTTATCGCCGTACCAGGTATTGCCGCCATCGCCGGAGACAATCGACTGCATCTGCGCGCCGTCGGCGACCGGGTTGCGCACGGTCAGCAGAAACCAACCCAGTTTCTGGGTGCCGTTTATCAGGCCCAGGCCGTAATTGGCGGGAGAGGCCGATGAGCCGGCACGGTTGTCGACGGAATGCAGGGCAAATTGAATCGGTGCATCGCAGATGACCGCCATGGTCATGGTGTGGGTGCCGATCAGCGTTGGGTTGTCCGGGCGCAGGTCTTTGGCGGAAATCTTGCCGTGATCGATGACGCCGCCCCGGGTCAGGCTCGGCGTGCAGGCGCTGGGTACGATCAGGCCCTTGACGGTCAAGTCGACCGTGGACGCCGCATAAGTGGCGGCAGAGCCGAGCAACAACAGGCCGGTGGCGAGGGGAGTGAGCAGGCTTTTCATCGGGAGCGAGTTCCTTTCGAGTCAATGGGCAGTTAGAGGTAGTTGAGTTGTACGGTGACGTGACCGTCGATGGGCACCTCATCGATCAGCGTCAACTCGTCTGCGGGGGCAACCCGCGTGAATAATCTGAGATCGGCGTTAAAGTCCTTCACCGCAATGGGCGCCAGTTGGCCGGAATCGCTGGCGACCGCACTTTTGAATGCGTAGCTCAGGATGTCGCTGGGGTTCCAGGTCACACCGTCGCTGGATATCACCATCCTCACCACGGCGCCATCGGCCACGGGGTTACGCACGCGGAAGGCCACGCCGCCGAGTTTTTCGTCATGGGGCGTCATGCCCAGGCCATGCCAATGTCTGGGGCTGGCGGAAGTGCCAGCGCGTTTGTCGATGGTATTTAAGGTAAAAAACGTCGGCCCCTCACACACCACGCTCAGGTGCAGGGACTGGCCCGGCAAAGAGGTGTAGTGATCCGAGTTAAGGTCCTTGGCGGTCATTTTTCCGAAGTCGATTTCGCTGCCGCCGGACATCAATGGCGCACACGCGCTGGGGGTGATGCTGCCCTTGACGGCGAGGTCGGTGGAGCTGGCGGCGAACGCCGGCGGTACACACAGCAGTGTCAGCAGGAGCCGGTAAGCAAAGGCTTTCATGGGCACAGAGTCCTTTCGGGAGAGGTCAACGCAGTGTTGAGTGGGTTACAGGTACTTCAGCTCCAGCGTGGCGGAGCCGTCCAATGCCACATCGTTGGTCAGAGTCAGGTCGTTTGCCGGGGCAATCGCGGTGTTGAAGACGAACTCTGCGGCGGCATTTTGCAGGGGATGGGGTAGCCAGCCGATTTGGGCGTCGAGGCTGCCGAAAGCCACCAGCATGCCGGGGATGATCGCCTCGTCCTCATCCACGGGCGACCATCGATCCGTCGTGTACTGCCCCAACAACGTCGACGGAATATCCGCCACGGGGTTGCGCAGCGACAGGAAATACCGGCCCAGTTTCTCCGTGGTGCCGTCCACCAGCCCCAAGCCATAAGCCCCGGAGCGGGTCGAGGTGCCTACCCGGTTGTCGACGGGGTGGATGGCAAAGAGCGTCGGCGCTTCGCAACTCACCGTCAGTTGCAGGGTTTTGACTTCCAGCACGGTGTGGTTGTCGGGGGTCAGGTCCTTGGCCGAGATTTTTCCAAAGTCCACGGCCCCAGGCAGGCTGGGCGTGCAGGCGCTGGGGGTGATGGTGCCCTTGACGGTCAGCTCCACGGAGCTGGTCGCAAACGCGGATGAGGCACTGGCGAGCAAGAGGGCGGCACCCACCAGGTTTAACGACGTGTTCATTTCAGGTTGTTCCAATACAAAGTCGGTGGTTGGCAAGCATGTCGGTTTCGAGGCGCCGCGGTGCGGTCGTCCGTTCCCTGTGATCGGGGTGGGGTGCAATCTAGCGACGGGGCACAGGAGGGGGAATACAACTATTACGAGAATGATCAAGCGGCAGACGTGTGTCGGATGCTTGTCGGAATAGGTTTGCCGAATATGTAGGAAAGTTGGTTTTTTCGTAGTTTTTGCATCGTCATGACGCCACCCATGGAGATAGCGTGACGTCGCGATAAGTAGTCATGTGAGTGTTTCGACTCTGTTTGCCTGGCTGCTACGTCAGCGCTGTCGGTTTGTTGCGAATGCCGCGTGCTGCAAAAACGACCGCAACCATGAGGTGACCATGGAGACTGACGTATCTTCGGACGCAGTGCTTTCCCGTGAATTGACACCTTCGACCGAGCCGCCCCTCCATTGGCGGCACCTGAAGGTCCTGGTGGTGGAAGACCATGCGACATACCGCGTCTTGATGGGGTGGCTATTGAAAAAACTCGGCTTGGGCCACCAACTGGCAACTGACGGGCAGCACGGTTTGGCGGCTCTGGCCGAGACCCCCTTCGACCTAGTGATCAGCGATTGCCAGATGCCGCAGATGGACGGCTACACCATGAGCCGCGCGATTCGCCTGCGCGAACATGCCAACGCACAGCGGCGGGTGCCGATCATTGCCCTGACCGGCAACCTGGTGCATGACGACCCACAGCGTTGTCGCGACGCCGGCATGGACGCCTGGCTGGTCAAGCCGTTGACCCTTGAACAACTGCATGGGGTGTTGGCGTGCTGGTTACCGGGGCCGTCAGATGTGGTGCCGGTGCTGCCCAAGACCACGGGCTGGCCGACCCGTGCGGGTCTGATCGAAGCCTTCGGGGATGCGCGGGTTGTCGACCAGATGCTCGTCAGCCTGCTGCGCGAAGCGCGGGAAGACACCCTGATGCTCGACCATGCACGCAAAATCCGCGACGCGTCGTTGACTGCCGAAAGCCTGCACCGCTTGGTGGGTAGCCTGGCTTTTCTGGGCATGGCCGAGCTGGAGCTACGCGGCATGAGCCTGATCGAGCGGGTGCATGCCGAGGGCGTGGTGTTGAATGAGGCGCACCTGGACGCCTTCCAGGCCGACCTACGTGCTTACCTCACTTACTTGGGCTCATTGTGATGCCCGCAGACATTTGTAGGGAAAGGGAAGGCTGTGTTGAGGGTAATAGCTGTAGGTATTTTCTTTTTATTTTGTAGGTCCAAAAGCGGCGGCTATCAAACATTGATCGTGAGGAAAAACGCCGAGACTTCTGCGGTTGTTGAGGGATGGCGGCGGGGGTATTTTGCGCGGAATCTAGTGGCCATCATCTGTGGGTATTTATGCTTCGCGTAATCATTGCTGACGATCATCCCATCGTACGCATCGGGCAGAGAGTGGTGATCGAGGCGAATGGACGGTGCAAAGTAGTGGGCGAGGCCGACGGTCCCGATCAACTGCTGCGTGTGCTGGCGACCACACCCTGCGATGTGCTGGTGACCGATTTCGCCATGCCTGGTGGCCAGCAGGCGGACGGCTACGGTTTGTTGAGCCTGCTGCACCGCCAGTACCCGACGTTGCCGGTGATCCTGGTGACCATGTTTGCCAATATCGCCACGTTGCGAGCCTCCTTTGCCCACGGCGCGCGAGCTATCGTGGCCAAAAGTGCGTCGGCCAAGGAGCTGCCGCTGGCGATCAAGACCGTAAGCGCGGGCCAGACCTTTGTCAGTGAATGCCTGCGGGCCCAACTGGTGGAAGCCGGGCCGGGTGACCAATCGCGACAGCCGCAATTGTCCGAAAAAGAGCGTGAGGTGGTACGCATGCTGGCCAGCGGCATGACCGTCAGCCAGATCGCGGCGCGGGTCAATCGCAGTGTGTCCACCATCAGCAAGCAGAAGAGCACTGCCATGAACCGGCTTTGCATTTCCACCGACGTAGACCTCTTCGCCTATGCCCGCAGTTGCGGCATGGTGCCCTGAGGCGGGCTATTGGCGCGGTGAATGTCAGTAGCCTTGGCGGCGCGGGCGGCTTATCGTGCGCCTATCTTTTTCGCCGTCGACGGAGCCTGCCCATGAGTGATGCCCACAACGCCCTGATCACCGAGTTCTATCGCGCGTTCCAACGTCTGGACGCCGACGCCATGAGCGCCTGTTACAGCGACGACGTGATCTTCAGCGACCCGGCGTTCGGTGAGCTGCGCGGTCGGGACGTCGGCGATATGTGGCGCATGCTCACCACCCGCGCCAAGGACTTCTCGCTGACCTTCGACCAAGTGCGCAGCGACGACACCCGCGGCAGCGCCCATTGGGTGGCGACCTACCTGTTCAGCGCCACCGGCAACACAGTGGTCAATGATATCCAGGCGCGTTTTGTGTTCCGTGACGGCAAGATCTGCGAGCACCACGACCACTTCGATCTGTGGCGTTGGTCGCGTCAGGCCCTGGGCACCAAAGGTCTGTTGCTGGGCTGGACGCCGCTGGTGAAAAACGCCGTACGCGCCCAGGCACGCAAAGGTCTCAAGGCATTCCAGGCCAGTCGTTGATAAGCTGGGCGCTCTTCTGGTTGACCGACTCGATCCGTGACGACTCCCACCGACCCCAAACCCTGGTTCGTTTACCTGGTGCGCGCCGCCAACGGCGCGCTGTATTGCGGCATCAGCAATGACCCGATGCGCCGCTTCGCTCAGCATCAAAGCGGCAAGGGCGCGCGGTTTTTCCAGTCCAGCCCGGCGGTGGCGCTGGTGTACACCGAGCAATGTGCAAGCAAAGGCGACGCCTTGCGTCAGGAACGGCTGATCAAAAAACTCAAGAAGAGCGCCAAGGAGTGCCTGGCCGCCAGTGGTGCATAGATTCGACTGATGGGTTCCCATCACGGCATCGCCACCCATTGCGCGCTAAGCTGGCAGCTCAACCTGACAACTGGACCCTGGCATGTCTGAGCTCATTCTTCACCACTACCCCACCTCTCCCTTTGCAGAAAAAGCTCGGCTGCTGCTGGGCTTCAAAGGCCTGTCCTGGCAGTCCGTGCTGATCTCGCCGGTGATGCCCAAACCGGACCTGACCGCGCTCACCGGCGGCTACCGCAAAACTCCGGTGTTGCAGGTCGGCGCCGATATCTACTGTGACACCGCGCTGATCGCCCGACGCCTGGAGCAGGAAAAAGCCGCGCCGGCGCTGTTCCCCCTCGGCCAGGAAATGATCACCCAGACTTTCGCCACCTGGGCCGACAGCGTGGTGTTCGCTCACGCGGTGAGCCTGGTGTTCCAGCCGGAATCGGTGGCGGTGCGCTTCGGCAAATTGCCGCCGGAAGCGATCAAAGCTTTTATGGCCGACCGCGCCGCGTTGTTCAGCGGCGGTTCGGCGAGCAAGCTGAGCGCCGACGTGGCCAAGCATCAATGGCCAGCGATCATGACGCGCCTGGAGCAACAGTTGCAGCGCGAGGCGGGGGATTTTCTGTTTGGCGAGCCGTCGATTGCCGACTTCTCCCTGGCCCATTCGCTGTGGTTCCTCAAAGCCACGCCAGTTACAGCACCCCTGGTGGACGCCTACCCGGCAGTGTCCGCATGGCTGGGGCGCGTGCTTGGTTTCGGCCACGGCACGCCCAACCAGATGACCGCCGAACAAGCGCTGGAGATTGCGCGCAACGCCACCCCGGCGGCGTTGCCGGACGAAGCGTTTGAAGACTTGAACGGCTTCCATCCCGGCCAGGCGGTGACCATCAGCGCGATCGACTACGGCGTCGACCCAGTGGCCGGCGAGCTGCTGTTTGCCGGGCGCGAGGAGCTGATCCTGCGCCGTAGCGAAGAGCGCGCAGGCACTGTGCATGTGCACTTCCCGCGCTTCGGTTTCCGTATCCAGGCGCAGTGAATGAAATTATTTATCCACAACAGGTGAGGTAAACCATCCGCCCATCCGTGTAGTGCTTGAAACTGCGATCAATTCGCATTAACAGCGTTTTCTACACGGGTTCTCACAGCATGAAGTCGATGGCGGGCGGTTGGGTAAAACAGTGGCTGGGAGCCTCGGTACTGGCGGTGTCAGCGGTGGCTTTGCTGCCGTTGAGCGTGGCGCGGGCGCAGGAGCAGCAAAGCGCGCAGTTCGACTTTGCCCTGGCGGCCAAACCGTTGCCCCAGGCTCTCAGCGATTTCAGCCGGGTCACCGGAATCAGTGTGATCTACACCGATGAAGCGCCCTATGGCTTCAGCGCCCCGGCAGTGCGCGGGCAGATGAGCGCGACCCAGGCCCTGCAACGCCTGTTGGGCAACACCGGCATGACCTTCCGCCAGATCGACGCCCGCACCCTGGCCCTGGAACCCGTGCCCACCGAAGGCGCACTCAACTTGGGCGCCACCACCATCAGCGGCATAGGCCAACTTGACGACAGCACCAGCTACCAGCCGCCGCCCACCAGCTCGGTGATGCGCTCGCGCGGCCTACTGCTGGAAACCCCGCAAACCGTCAACGTGGTGCCGGCCCAGGCGCTGCGCGATCAGACCCCGCGCAACCTGGATGACGCCCTGGCCAATATCAGCGGTATCACCCAGGCCAACACCCTGGCCAGCACCCAGGACGCGGTGATGTTGCGCGGCTTTGGCGACAACCGTAACGGCTCGATCATGCGCGACGGCATGCCGGTGGTGCAGGGCCGCGCGTTGAACGCCACTGCCGAGCGGGTTGAAGTGCTCAAGGGCCCGTCGTCGCTGCTGTATGGCATCCAGGACCCGGGCGGCGTGGTGAACATCGTCAGCAAAAAGCCTGAATTGACCCCATCCACCGCCCTGACTGTGCGCGGTTCCACCTTCGGCGACGGCAAGAACGGCAGCGGCGGCAACCTCGACACCACCGGGCCGTTGGGCGATTCAGGGCTGGCCTACCGGTTGATCGTTGATCACGAAGACGAAGATTACTGGCGCAACTTCGGCACTCACCGCGAATCGCTGGTGGCGCCGTCCCTGGCCTGGTACGGCGATTCCACTCAACTGCTGTTCGCTTATGAGCACCGTGAATTTCTCTCACCGTTCGACCGCGGCACAGCCATCGATCCCAAGACCAACCATCCGTTGGATATCCCGGCGACGCGGCGCCTGGACGAGCCGTTCAACAATATGGAAGGCCGCTCCGACCTGTACCGCTTCGAAGCCGATCACGATCTGAACGACGATTGGAAAGCTCACTTCGGCTACAGCTGGAACCGTGAAACCTACGACGCCAGCCAGGTACGCGTCAGCGCGGTGAACGCCAATGGCACCCTGACCCGCCGAATGGACGGCACCCAGGGCGCAATTACCACCGACCGGTTCGCCACCGCCAGCCTCGAAGGCAAGGTCAACGTGCTGGGCATGCAACATGACCTGGTGTTCGGCCTGGATGACGAGTACCGCAAAATCTACCGCGCCGACCTGATCCGCCAGGCCTCGCGGGGCACGTTCAATTACAACAATCCGGTATACGGCAACGAAGTGGCGGGCAGCACCTTCAGCGCCGCCGACAGCGCCCAGACCGACCTGCTGCGCAGCGACTCGCTGTTCTTCCAGGATTCGATTCACCTGACCGACCAATGGATTTTCGTAGCCGGTGCGCGCTACCAGATGTACGACCAATACGCCGGCAAAGGCGTGCCGTTCAAAGCCAACACCGATGGCAACGGCCAGGCCTGGGTGCCGCGTGCCGGGCTGGTGTATCGCTATACCGATCAACTGTCGTTCTATGGCAGTTACACCGAGTCGTTCAAACCCAACTCCACCATCGCCGCCTTGGCCGATGGCAGTACGCTCACCGGCGATCTTACGCCCGAGCAGGCCAAGTCCTGGGAACTGGGGGCCAAGCTCGACATTCCCGGGCGCATCACCGCCAGCGCGGCGTTGTTCACCATCGACAAGCGCAATGTGCTGGTCTCGGTGGGGTCCGGCGCGAACACGATCTACAGCATCGCCGGCCAGGTGCGTTCCCGTGGCCTGGAACTGGACGCCACCGGCCAGTTGAGCGACCAATGGAGCGTGATCGGCAGCTATGCCTACACCGACGCCGAGGACATCAAGGACAACGACCCGACCCTGGAAGGCAACCGCTTGCAGAACGTCGCCAAACACACCGGCTCGCTGGCGCTGGCCTACGACTTCGGCAGCCTGTTCGGTGGCGATCAACTGCGCATTGGCGCAGGCGCGCGCTACGTGGGCGAGCGGGCAGGGGACGCCGCCAACGACTTCACCTTGCCGGGCTACACCGTGGCCGATGCTTTCGCCACCTACGACACCAAACTCGACGGGCAGAAGGTCAAGTTCCAGCTCAACGTGAAAAACCTGTTCGACCGCACCTACTACACCTCGGCGGCCAGCCGCTTCTTTGTATCGCTGGGGGACGCACGGCAGGTGTCGGTGTCGAGCACGCTGGAATTCTAAGGCTGGTGGTGGGCGCGTTGGCTGCGACAATTCCATGCCCCCCAGCAGCTTGCTCCACCGGCCCGCTCGCCACGGGCAGGTGGAGCTGTTAGCGTTGCCGCCACTGAAGATTTTGCGGAATTTGACACTGATGCATGTTGGACGATGGCTACCCCTGCTGTGCTTGAGCGTTTTCATGGGCGGTTGCGCGAGCGTTTCGCCAACCTCCACCCCGGCCATCCTTGACCATCTCATGGCCGACCCGGCCTTCAATGGCGCCACGGTCTCCTTGATGGTGCGCGACGCCCGCAGCGGCAGCACCCTCTACCAGCACAACCCGCGCACGCGCCTGGTGCCGGCCTCCAACCTCAAGTTGTTGACCACTGCGGCGGCGATGGATGTGCTGGGGCCGCAATACCGGTTTTCCACTCAGGTACTGAGCACCGGCAGCCGCCAGGGCGAGCGGCTGGCGGGCAATCTGTACGTGCGCGGCTTGGGCGATCCCACCGTGCAGTTCGCCGATTACCAGGCGCTGGCGGCACAGTTGGCCAGCGATGGCGTGCGAGAAGTGCAGGGCGATCTGGTGTTCGACGACACCTGGTTCGATGCCGAGCGCCTGGGCGTCGATTGGGCCCAGGATGACGAAAGCACCTACTACGGCGCGCAGATCTCCGCGTTGACGGTGTCGCCCAACACGGATTTCGACGCGGGTACCTTGATCGTCACCGCGAAAGCGCCCGTGGCCGTCGGCCAACCGGTGAGCGTTACCGTGAGCCCGGCCACCGACTACGTGCAACTGAGCAATCGCGCCATCAGCGGCCCCGGCAACACGTACGGCATTACCCGCCAGCACGGCACCAACCTGCTGCAACTGAGCGGTGCGCTGGCCCCCGGCAAGCAGAGCCGGCAGTGGGTGAGTGTGTGGGAACCAACCCAGCTGGTGGCGAACCTGTTTGAACAGGCGCTGGCTCAGCAGGGCATCAAGGTGCAGGGCCGGCGTGTGATTGGTGGCGCTACGCCAGCGACGGCTACATTGTTGGCCGAACATCAGTCGGCGCCGTTGCAGGAATTGATCACGCCGCTGCTCAAACTCTCGAACAACAATATGTCCGAGGCCCTGCTCAAGGCCATGGGCCGCAAGACTGCGAACGCAGGCACCGCGGCGGCCGGCGTGGCGGCAGTGGCGGGTTTTATGACACGCCAGGGGCTGGACCCGGCCAGCCTGAGCCAGGTAGACGGTTCGGGCTTGTCGCGGCGCAATCTGGTGTCGTCCCTGACCTTCACCGATCTGCTGTTGGCCAGCGTCAGACAACCCTGGTTCGACGCTTGGTATAACGCACTGCCGATTGCCGGCAATGCGGACCGCATGGTGGGTGGCAGCCTGCGCTATCGCCTGCGCGGGACGGCGGCGCAAAACAACCTGCATGCCAAGACCGGCTCCATGGCCGGCGTGTCGTCATTGAGTGGCTATATCACCGACGCCGACGGCCGGCGCCTGGTGTTCTCGATGGTCAGCAACAACTACCTGGGCAACGCCGCGCCGGTGCGCGCCGTGGAAAATCGCGTGGCCCAGGCCCTGGCCCAGTGGCGGGACTAGTTCAGGGCTGGTAGCCCATGCGCCAGCTTACGGCCCGGGTCGCCGCCAGTAATTGCTGGGCCGCCGGGCCGTCTTCATCGGCGTGGAACAGTGAGGTAGGGCCGACCACGGTCATTACCGCCGCCACCTGGCCGATGGCGTTGAACACCGGTGCCGACAAGGCGTCCACCCCCGGCATCAACAAGCCGTGCACAAAGTGCAGGCCACGCTGGCGGATCTGTTCGCAGGCCGTGGCGTAGGCTTGGTCGTCCGCCAGGGCGTGGGCGATGCCCGCCTCGATCTCCTGCTGGCGCAGCTCCACGGTTTCCCGCGAGGGTAGGTACGCACTGAACACCAGCCCGGTGGACGAACTGAGCAGCGGCAACACCGAGCCCAGTTGTGTCACCACCGTCACCGCGCGCACCGCCGGCTCGATCTGCACCACGGTCGCGCCCTGATTACCCCACACCGCCAGAAAGCAGGTTTCATTTAGTTGGTCGCGCAGTTCCGCCAGGGGCAGCGCGCCGACTTTCAGCACGTCCATGCTGCCCAACGCAGCAAGACCCACGCGCAACGCTTCGCGGCCCAGGCCGTAATGGTTGGTGGCGGTGTTCTGTTCGGCGAACCCCGACGCGATCAATGCTTGCAGGTAGCGATGCACTTTGCTCGCCGGCATCTGCACATGCTCGGCCAGGCGCGACAGCGACGTGGCCGGGGATAGTTCGGCCAGGGCCTTGAGAATATCGGTGCCCACTTCGGCCGAACGGACTTTTTGTTTACCGGTGTCGCGGGGCTTTTCCATGGAGGGGCGGGGTTCCGAAAGATGAATGGGCGTCTTTATAGCTTGACGCTCGATAGTGATCAAATTACGTTATGCGTAACTGGATTACGATAAAAACAACTTCCGCTCAGAGGACGATCCATGACCCTCGAATACCTGTCGGGCTTCGGCAATGAATTCGCCAGCGAAGCCCTGCCCGGCGCCTTGCCGGTCGGCCAGAACTCCCCGCAAAAAGCACCCTACGGCCTGTACACCGAACTGTTCTCCGGCACCGCGTTCACCATGACCCGCAGCGAAGCCCGGCGTACCTGGTTGTACCGCATCCAGCCGTCGGCCAATCACCCGGCGTTCGCCAAATTGGAACGGCAATTGGCCGGCGGTCCGTTGGGTGCGGTGACGCCCAACCGGCTGCGCTGGAACCCACTGGATATGCCTAGCGAGCCGACCGATTTTATTGACGGTCTGGTCGCAATGGTCGCCAATTCGGCGTCGGAAAAACCCTCGGGTATCAGCATCCACCACTATCGCGCCAATCGCTCCATGGAGCGGGTGTTCTTCAACGCCGACGGCGAATGGTTGATCGTCCCCGAGCAGGGGCGCCTGCGTCTTGTCACTGAACTGGGCGTGCTGGAAGTGGAGCCGCTGGAAATCGTCGTGCTGCCCCGTGGCCTTAAATTCCGCGTCGAACTGCTGGACGCTCAGGCCCGCGGCTACATCGCCGAGAACCACGGCGCGCCGCTGCGCCTGCCGGACCTGGGGCCCATCGGCAGCAACGGCCTGGCCAATCCACGGGACTTCCTCAGCCCCGTCGCCCATTACGAAGACTTAAGGCAACCGACGACGTTGGTGCAGAAGTTTCTCGGCGAACTGTGGGCCTGCGAGCTCGACCATTCACCGCTGAACGTGGTGGCCTGGCACGGCAACAACGTGCCGTACAAATACGACCTGCGCCGCTTCAACACCATCGGCACCGTCAGTTTCGATCACCCGGACCCGTCGATTTTCACCGTGTTGACCTCGCCCACCAGCGTGCACGGCCTGGCCAACCTCGACTTCGTGATTTTCCCGCCGCGCTGGATGGTGGCCGAGAACACCTTCCGTCCGCCGTGGTTCCACCGCAACCTGATGAACGAATACATGGGCTTGATCCAAGGCGCCTACGACGCCAAGGCCGAGGGTTTCCTGCCCGGCGGCGCGTCGCTGCACAGCTGCATGAGCGCCCACGGCCCGGATGGCGAAACCTGCACCAAGGCCATCAATGTGGAACTGGCGCCGCACAAGATCGATAACACCATGGCGTTCATGTTCGAGACCAGCCAAGTGCTGCGTCCCACCCAGTTCGCCCTGGACTGTCCGCACCTGCAACCTGCTTACGACGCGTGCTGGGCCTCGCTGCCCGTCACCTTCAACCCGAATCGGAGATAACCCATGACTCAGCCCACCCCTGCCCGTAGTTGGGTAGCGTCCGCCAACGGTCACGCGGATTTCCCGCTGCAGAACCTGCCGCTGGGCATCTTCAGTCGCAATGGCGAGCCCCCGCGCAGCGGCGTGGCGATTGGGGATTTCATCCTGGATCTTCACGCGACATTAGACGCATTCGACGGCGAAGCCCGTCGTGCCGTGGAGGCGACTGCCGGCGGTCAATTGAACGGGTTGTTCGCCCTGGGCCGTGGCCCACGCGTGGCCCTGCGCGAGCGCCTGCTGGAGCTGCTTGCCGAGGGCAGCCCGCTGCAAGCCCGCGAGGCGCAGGTGCTGCACCGCGCGGCTGATTGCCAACTGCACCTGCCAGCCAAAATCGGCGACTACACCGACTTCTACGTTGGTATCGAACACGCGCAGAACGTCGGCAAGCTATTCCGCCCCGACAACCCGTTGCTGCCCAACTACAAGTATGTGCCGATCGGCTATCACGGCCGCGCCTCCACCGTGCGCCCCTCGGGCATGGATGTGCGTCGCCCCAAAGGCCAGACCCTGCCTGCCGGCCAATCCGAACCCACCTTCGGTCCCTGTGCGCGGTTGGACTACGAGTTGGAACTGGGCATCTGGATCGGCCAGGGCAACGCCATGGGCGAAGCGATCGCCATCGGTGACGCGGCCGAGCATATCGCCGGTTTTTGCCTGCTCAACGACTGGTCGGCGCGGGATATCCAGGCGTGGGAATACCAGCCGCTGGGGCCGTTCCTGTCCAAGAGCTTTATTACCACAGTCTCGCCCTGGGTGGTCACGGCTGAAGCGTTGGCGCCGTTCCGCAAGGCTCAACCGGCACGCCCCGAAGGCGATCCGCAGCCGCTGCCGTACTTGCTGGATCAACGCGATCAGGCCGGCGGTGCTCTGGATATCGAACTGGAAGTGCTGCTGACCACGGCCGCCATGCGCGAACAAAACCTGCCGGCCCATCGCCTGGCCCTGAGCAACAGCCTGCATATGTACTGGACCGCCGCGCAGTTGGTGGCCCATCACAGCGTTAACGGTTGCCAACTGCAGCCCGGCGATCTGTTCGGTTCAGGCACCTTGTCCGGGCCGCAAGCCAGCCAACTCGGCAGCCTGTTGGAGATCACCGAGGGCGGTAAAAAAGTGATCGAGCTGCCGTCCGGCGAAGTGCGTAAATTCCTCGAAGACGGCGACGAAATCATTCTGCGTGCGCGCTGCAACCGTGAAGGCTATGCCTCCATCGGTTTTGGCGAATGCCGTGGCACTGTGGTCGCAGCGCGCTGAGGAGGGCGGGGGATGGAACTCTATACCTATTACCGCTCTACTTCGTCGTATCGCGTGCGCATCGCTTTGGCGCTCAAGGGGCTGGCGTTCACGGCGGTGCCGGTCAACCTGCTGGTGCCGGCAGGGGGCGCCAACCGCCAGCCGGCGTACCTGGCCATCAACCCGCAGGGCCGCGTGCCGGCCCTGCGCACTGACGACGGCGACCTGTTGATCCAGTCGCCGGCGATCATCGAATACCTCGACGAACGTTATCCACAGGTGCCGCTGCTGAGCCAAGACCTGGCGACCCGCGCCCACGAGCGTGCGGTGGCATCGATCATCGGTTGTGACATCCACCCGTTGCACAACTCCAGCACTCAGAACCTGTTGCGCCAATGGGGGCATGACGACACGCAGGTGCTGGCGTGGGTCGGGCACTGGATCAGCCAGGGCCTCGGCGCGGTGGAGCAGTTGATCGGTGATCAAGGGTTCTGTTTTGGCGACCAGCCGGGCATGGCCGATGTGTTTTTGATCCCACAGTTGTACGCAGCCGAGCGGTTCAAAGTGTCGCTGGCCGATTACCCGCGTATCGGCCGTGTTGCGGCCTTGGCCAAGCAGCATCCGGCGTTTATTCAAGCCCATCCCGCTAATCAACCGGATACCCCTGAGGCCCCATAAATCCGCTGTGCGACACCCATAAAAATAAGACAGGTACCTTGCGATGCACACTCAGATTGCCAGCTTTCGCGCGGCACTCGACGCCCGTCCGGTGTCGCGCTTCCAGTGGTTGATCCTCTTGTTGCTGGCGTTGCTGCTGGTGACCGATGGCTACGATGCCCAAGTGCTGGGCTACGTAGTGCCGGCGCTGGCCGCGGACTGGGGGCTGGAAAAAGCCGCGTTCGGCCCGGTGTTCAGTGCCAACTTGCTGGGGTTGACCCTTGGCTCACTGCTGGTGACGCCACTGGCGGACCGCTTTGGCGTACGCCGGATTCTGTTGGCCTGCGTGCTGATCTACGCCAGCCTCACGGTGCTGATGGTGTTCGCCGACTCGCTAACCACGCTGATGGCCGCACGGTTTATCTGCGGGATCGGCATGGGTGGGGCGATGCCGAGCGCCATGGCCTTGATGTCGGACTATTCGCCACCGCGCCTTCGCACCTTGATGGTGACCTTGGCCGCGTGCGGCTTTTCGTTTGGTGGCGCGGCGGGTGGGTTCGTGGCCGCAGGATTTATTGAGCATTACGGGTGGGAGGCGGTGTTCCTGGCAGGCGGTGTTACGCCGCTGCTGTTGTTTCCGTTTCTGGTGTGGCTGCTGCCCGAATCCTTGCCGCGACTATTGCGGGACGCGCCGCCTTACTGGCGTCTGCAGCGGGTCACGGCGCGCCTGTTGCCCGACTGGCAACCGCCGTTGGCAAGCACCGCCGATGACCAGCAGGCGCGGGGCAGCCAATTGACTGTGGTTGAGTTGTTTCGCAACGGTTACGCCCGCCCGACCTTGCTGATCTGGGCAACCTTTTTCGTCAGCCTGATCCTGCTGTATTTCATGATCAGCTGGCTGCCGTCGTTGCTGTTGGAAAGTGGCCTGGCACTCAAGCAGGCCAACCTGGTGACGTCGATGTTCCTGTTTGCCGGCACCTTGGGCGCCATCGGCATGGCCTGGTTTGCCGACCGCCTGAAAAATAAAGTCCGCCTGCTGTGCGGCGTGTTGTTCGCGGCCGGGCTGTGCACCGTGCTGTTGGGCTTGAACCACGATAATCCGCGCTACTTGGTGGCGTGCGTGTTTGCCGCCGGCTTCTGCATCATCGGTGGGCAACTGACGTTGAATGCCTTCGCCAGCAACTTCTACCCGGCCCACGTGCGCGCCACCGGCACGGGCTGGGCACTGGGAGTAGGGCGCTTCGGCTCGATCCTCGGGCCGTTGCTGGGCAGTCTGCTGCTGGCAATGCAGGTACCGGTGCAGCAGATTTTTTTCTACTGCGCGATTCCGGCGGTGATGGCTGCGTTGTTGATCATCCAGGTGCGCTCGCCACAAAAAACCTCGCGCCTTAACTAGAAGCCAACGTGTTGGTCAATGCACCACCGTGTTGGGCGGCAGATGCCCCAACCTCTCGGTCAGGCGCAGGCGTTGGATCGGGTCTTCGCTGAGCAGCAGCGCATGTTCCAGATCGAAGCGTTCGGCGTTGGGGCAGTCCAGTCGTTGATACAGGCTGGCCCGTGCCAAGTAGTCAGCGGCGCTGGCATTGCCCAGTTCCAGCACGCGCTCGGCGTCGATCAGCGCCGCCAGTGGATCGTCATTGGCCAAGTGCAATTGGCGCAGGTTGCGCGACAAGCGTTGGAGCATCGAGCGCGGTTCGGCGGTATGCAGGTGTTCGGCCTGCAACTTGAGGTTGGGGCCATATTGGCGTTGCAGCAGTTCGCGGCAATCGTTGGTGTAGAGGCGCCGACCGCCGCAGGGGTCCAACAAGTGATCAGCGCCGGGGACGCGTAGCAGGAAGTGCCCTGGGAAGTTCACGCCGACCATGGGAATGTGCAGGCGCCGCGCCAGTTCCATGGCAATCAAGCCCATTGCCAGGGGCTGCCCGCGTTTGCGCAGCAGGACTTTATCCAACAGCGCGGCGGCGGGGCGCAGGGGCGTGAAGTCATCCTGGGCAAACCCCAGATCGTTCATGCGCCGCAGCAGCGGTTGGCCCAGTTCATCCGCCGGCAGCACGGGCATGCCTGCGCTCACCTGCTGTTGCAGCAACCCCAGTTCTTGCAGGATCTGCAACGGTTGCACCGTCGCGTCATGTTCGGCGGCAATCCACAACGCGGCCTCGAACAGTGCAGGGGGCGAGCGTTCCATGCAGGCGAAAAAGGCTTGGCGGGGCTTCATTGCATTCTCCGGCGGATGCCCCCGTTTTAGCCTTGCTGGGAATTTTCGTCCAGTGACTTAAGAAAGATCCTGCGCGCTTATGTCGCAGAGCCTACAAAATCGGACGACTTATTCCAGCGTACTTCGGCAGTTTTCTGCCGCAAGCCTATACTTGGCGACACAAGAAGTGATTCGGGAGCTCGACGATGTTTGCTCTCATGCACCGCACCCGCCTTGAATCGCTGCACCTGAGCATCGACCCGGTGACAGGCTTGAAGGCGGTCATAGCCATTCACAACAGCCGCCTGGGGCCTGCCCTGGGCGGCTGTCGTTACCTTGCCTACCCCGACGACGAAACGGCCGTGGCCGATGCCGCGCGCCTGGCCCAAGGCATGAGCTACAAAGCCGCCCTGGCCGGGTTGCCGGTTGGTGGTGGCACCGCGGTGATCCTGCGGCCCGCCCATGTTGAAAGCCGCGCGGCGCTGTTCGAAGCCTTTGGGCGCTGCGTGGAACAACTGGATGGCCGCTACATCACGGCCATCGACAGCGGCACCTCGGTGGCCGACATGGATTGCATCGCTCAACAAACCCGTTTCGTCACCAGCACCACCGCCGCCGGCGACCCTGCGCCCCACGCCGCCATGGGCGTGTTTACCGGCATCCGCGCCACGGCCATGGCGCGCTTGGGCAGCGACAACCTCGAAAGCCTGCGGGTGGCCATACAAGGCCTGGGCAACGTCGGCTACGCCCTCGCCGAACAGCTGCACGCCGCCGGCGCCGAATTGCTGGTGAGCGATATCGACCATGGCAAGGTGCAACTGGCCATGGAGCAGTTCGGCGCACACCCCATCGCCAACGACGCCTTGCTCAGCACCCCCTGCGACATTCTTGCGCCCTGCGGCCTGGGTGCGGTGTTCAACCGTACCAGCGTGGGCCAACTGCGTTGCGCCGCCGTGGCCGGTTCCGCCAGCGCCCAACTGACCAACCTGCAAGTGGCCGATCAGTTGGAGGGGCGCGGCATTCTTTATGCGCCCGACTATGTGATCAATTCCGGCGGCCTGATCTACGTCGCGCTCAAACACAGCGGCGCCGAGCTGCCCACCATCACCGCGCACCTGTCGAACATTGGCTCACGCCTGACCGAAATCTATGCCCATGCCCAAGCCGAAAAACGCTCGCCCGCACGGGTAGCGGACGAATTGGCCGAGCGCCTGCTGTACCAATGAGCGGCGATTAAAAAGGCCCTGAATCTATGATTCAGGGCCTGTTCAATTCGGGCTTTATTCCGCCGGCGGGTTGAGCAACTCGGACAACGCGTCCGGCTGACTCTTGAATGCCTTGGCAAATACATCGCGGTTCTTCGCCATGTAGATCCCGGCTTCCTCGACCTGCTGCTCGCTCAAGGACGGCACGGCTTTTTGCAACACTTCTGCCAGCAACTCAGCGAGTTCAAGCATTTTGTCATGACGGTCAGCTTCGGCTTTATCCATGAACAAACGCTCCAGATCTCGGCTGCTGCGGTATACCACTTCGACGGCCATTCACCACCTCACATGCCTTCACGATAGTTGTCTTTTGCGACTACTGTATTTATATACAGCGAAAAGGGTAAGCCAAACCGTGGGGTTTGGGTAGCAATTTTTTAATGTAGTTGGGAAATGGACCGTGTGGGGCGACGCATCAAGCTATCAGGCTGCCGGTGTGCCTCATGTCATGTTGACATCATCTCACTTTCCACGCTCTGGCCTTTTTTCTGCATGCAGAACAACCGTCACGTCCAACCCGCATTATCCGGTCGAACCGACCTAAGGAAGATCATCGTGAAAATCAACTGGGCCGAAAAGTTGCGCCACCAAGTCCATGGCCTGGCCGAGTCGCTGGGGAACCTGTTTGTGGAGTCGTTCCACTACCTGGCGCTGTTCGCCATTGGCGCGGTCACGGCCTGGGCGGCGGTGATGGAGTTTCTGGGGATGCTGGAGAACGGGCACATCAAGATCGATGACATCTTGCTGCTGTTCATTTATTTGGAATTGGGCGCGATGGTCGGGATTTACTTCAAGACCAACCACATGCCCGTGCGTTTCCTGATCTACGTTGCGATCACTGCGCTGACACGTCTGTTGATCTCCAACGTATCCCATCACAACCCGCCGGACCTGGGCATCATCTACCTGTGCGGCGGGATTCTGCTGTTGGCGTTCGCGATCCTGGTGGTGCGTTACGCATCGTCGTCGTTCCCTTCGGTGAAGGTCGAAAGCCCGCGGCGCAAGGGCGAGGCGAGCCTGGAGACCGAGAAGGGTGAGCTTTAAAGACCGACGCTGAACGGCAGGTCACGGGCCGGCGGTGGCTGCATAAGTTTGTGGTTGTCGCCGTCGGTCATGATCGCCAGGATTTCCATGGCGCTGTGGCCCTGCTCGATGGCGATGCCGAACTGGATGCTCTGCACCAGGCGTTTGAGCCGTTCGGGGTCGTTGCGTTGCTCGGCACTGATCATGCGCTTGGCTACCACGCCCGTCTCATTCGAGAGGGTGAGCATGATGCTGCCGTCGAGCCGTTGAATGCTCAGGTTGACGCGATATTTTGGGCTGAATGTGTCGGTGATGATCTGAAAAGGATTGTCCATGGTGCGTTACCGCCTGATAAGAACATGCAGTCATTGACGACCGGTGTCTGGATTAGTTCGCATTGCCTGACCACCGGCCACTTCGTCGCTGAGGGGCACAAATTCCGTTTGCCTCAAGAGCTTTACAGCAAGGGCCGTGCCGTATAACGACCATCCCAATGTGGGAGGGGGCTTGCCCCCGATAGCGCTGGGTCATTCAGCCCATCTATCACTGACCCACCGCCATCGGGGGCAAGCCCTCTCCCACAATTGTTTCAGACCCGTGATCTATTTCAGGGCACTACCGGGAAAACGATCTCACACAGCGCAATCAGCATTCCACCCAGCTCACCGCCAGGCCTCCCCGAGAGGTTTCTTTGTACTTGTCATGCATGTCGGCGCCAGTGTCGCGCACGGTGCGTATCACCCGGTCGAGGGAAATGAAGTGCTTGCCGTCGCCGCGCAAGGCCATTTGGGTTGCGTTGATCGCCTTGACCGCCGCGATGGCGTTGCGCTCGATGCACGGCACTTGCACCAGGCCGCCGACGGGGTCGCAGGTCAGGCCCAGGTTATGTTCCAGGCCGATTTCGGCGGCGTTTTCCAATTGCTCGGGCGTGGCGCCGAGGATCTCGGCCAAGCCGGCGGCGGCCATGGCGCAGGCTGAGCCGACTTCACCCTGGCAACCGACCTCCGCCCCGGAGATCGAGGCGTTTTTCTTGCACAGGATGCCGACGGCGGCTGCGGCCAAAAAGAAATTGACCACGTCGTCGTCAGACGCGTCGGCGTTGAACTTCATGTAGTAATGCAGCACCGCCGGGATGATGCCGGCCGCGCCGTTGGTCGGTGCGGTGACCATGCGCCCGCCCGCGGCGTTTTCTTCGTTGACGGCCAGGGCGAACAGGTTGACCCATTCCATTGCCGACAAGGTGGACGTGATGACATTCGGTTTGCCGATTTCCAACAGGCTGCGGTGCAACCTTGCCGCGCGGCGCGGAACGTCGAGGCCGCCAGGCAAGATGCCTTCATCGCGCAGGCCTTGTTCGACGCATTCGCGCATCACCGACCAGATATGCAGCAGACCGCTGCGAATGTCTGCGTCACTGCGCCACGCACGTTCGTTGGCCATCATCAGCTCCGACACCCTTAAACCGTGCTGCTTGCACAGCGCCAGCAGTTCGGCGGCGCTGGAAAAGTCATAAGGCAGTGCCACATCGCTGACAGGCGCGATACCCGACGCCGCCTCGGCCGCCTCGATGATGAAACCGCCGCCCACCGAGTAGTACGTCTCTTCACTCACCAGACCATGGTCGCCATAGGCGTGCAGAGACATGGCGTTGGGATGGTAGGGCAAGCTCTCTTCGAGCAGCAGGAGATCGGTGTGCCAGTTGAAGGCGATGTCCTCGATGCCTGCCAGCAGTAAGCGGCCGCTGTCGCGCAGTTGCTGAATACGCGGATTGATCGAGGTGGGGTCGACCTGATCCGGCCACTCGCCCATCAATCCAATTACGCAGGCGCGATCCGTGGCATGGCCGACACCGGTGGCGGACAGCGAGCCATACAGGCGCACTTCGACGCGGCGGGTGCGGCTGAGCAATTGTTGTTCGCTCAGCGCCTTGGCAAAGGTCGCGGCTGCGCGCATGGGGCCGACGGTGTGAGAGCTGGACGGGCCGATGCCGATTTTAAATAGATCGAAAACACTGATAGCCATGCTAAAGCCTTACAAGCAATGGAGTAGGAATCGCTGCCATTTTTTTGTAGGACGAGCGCAATTGGCGCGATACTGAGCGCCTGTACAACCACTGACCAACGAATTCTCCTAAGAAACCCTTTAGCAGGACTAAACCCTATGGCTCGGCCACTCCATGGTCAGACGTACGTCTGGCTGCATGTTTTCTCCTGTGCGGCGCGGCATTTGTCTTTCACCCGCTGCGCCGAAGAACTGCACATCACGCCGGGGGCGGTGAGTCAGCAGATTCGCCAATTGGAGGAGCGCCTAGGCTTTCGCCTGTTCCATCGGCGCGCCCGGGGCGTGGAACTCAGTGCCGAGGGGCAGCGCTTAGCGGCGACGGTGGGGGAGGCCTACGGCAGCATCGACGCCGAGTTGCGGCGGCTGGACGCCGGCATGATCAGCGGCACCTTGCGGCTGCGGTCGATCCCGTCGTTCCTCGGCAAGTGGTTGACCCCGCGCTTGCCGCGTCTGCAGCAACGCTTTCCGGATATCCAACTGCGCCTGGTCGCCGAAGACAGCAGCGTCGCCCTGCACGAAGGCGACTTTGACCTGGCCATCGACCTCAACGACGGCAGCTACCCCGGCCTGTTATCCACAGCCTTGCTCGACGAACAGATCTTCCCAGTGTGCGCGCCGAGTCTGCTGCGCGGACGTCCACCGCTGCATGGCCCTGCCGACCTGGCGCATTTCCCGCTGTTGCACGACATCACCGCCTGGCGTGGGAGTTATGAGTACGCCGAGTGGGAGTTCTACTTGAATGCCATCGGCTGTCACGACGCCGATGTGCGCCGCGGCCATACCTTCAACCGCAACCACCTGACCATCGAAGCGGCCATCGCCGGCATGGGGGTGGCCATTGCGCGGCGTACCTTGCTCAACGATGAGCTGGAGCGCGGCACCTTGATCGTGCCGTTCGGCCTTGCCGTGCCGAACCACAAACGTTACGTGTTGCTGTACGCGCCAGGCGCGTTGAGCCACCCGGGCGTGCGCGCGGTACATGACTGGCTGGTAGAGGAAGCGGGGTTTTTTCGCAGTTTGCACCCGTTGGGAGAGGGGCAATGATGAGGATCGAGAGGACGTAAGAAGATGTAACTAACTCCCCACCCTACCAGCGTTTTTGCTTGTCGTCAGGGTTAATTTGTAATGTAGGATTTATCTTTGCAAAGGGGTTGAATTGTTTCCGCAGGTGCTCAATTGTGTAATCAAGAGGTCATGGTTTCACCACAACGGTGTTGCAGTTTGTGATCTCTCGCGAGCTAGCTGAAATAAGGGAAGAACTATGCAAATCCAAGTCAATAGCGATAACCATATTGAAAGCAGCATCCGACTGGAGGAGTGGGTACGTACTACCATTGAGAGCACGCTCGAACGTTATGAAGAAGACCTGACCCGTGTCGAGGTCTACCTGCGGGATGAGAACGGCGACAAGCCTGGCCCCCATGATCTGAGTTGCCGCCTGGAAGCGCGGCCAAAAGGCCATCAACCGCTGTCGGTTCTGCACAAGGCCGATACCTTGGAACAAGCGATCGACGGTGCAGCGACCAAGCTGGACCACGCGCTGGAACACCTGTTCGGCAAACTGCAAGGCAAGCCTCGCGCTGCCGGCAAAGGCCAGCCGACCACCAAAGTCAACGAAGATGAGCTTGAACAGGAGTTCCTGGAAAAAGAACGCGCCGTTTTCAACGGCTGATCACTGACCGTTCTATCATCCCCTCTGGAAACGGGCCTGCACACGCAGGCCCGTTTTTCGTTACTGGACTCGTCGGAAAAAGTACCCGCTCAACAGCCCCAACCCAGCCGCTCCCAGCCCCGCGAATACCATCGCCCAGCCAGCCCCGTGGCGCAGCGCCGCCTGTGCATCCGCCGTTGTCAGCCCCGCCGCGTTGAGTTTGCCGGCCGCAAGTTGCTGGCTGATGTCCGGCCATGTCTGGGCCGAGCTGGCAGGCAGCACACTGCCCAGGTAGTGGCTGATGCCCAGCAATACCACCAGGCCCATCAGCGCAATGGCGAGCGCCAACGTAATCAGGCGCGCGCTCAGATCGATGCCCGACGCCATTCCCGCCCTATCAGCCGACACCGAACCGGTAGTGGTGTTGGTGGTCGGGGAATTGATCAGCGCCAGGCCCACGCCGGCGATCACACAACTGGCCAGCATCCATCCGACAGCGGCGTGCTCGGCTTGGTTGGCGGCGGCCATCGCCAGAAAACCCGTCCCCATCAAACCCAGGCCCAGCGGAATGATGCGCTCGGCACCATGGCGCAATGCCAGGCGCTCGGCTAGAGGCGGCACCAGCAAGGTGGGCAGGGTGTAGGCGAGCAGCGCAGCGCCGGTAGTGAGGGTGTCGTAGCCCAGGCCGGTCTGGAAATACAGCGGCAGGTAGATCATGAATGGCCAAAAACTGACGTTCATGCCGATCGACCCCATCAGCGCGCCATTGAAGCGGCGAATGCGGAACACCGAAAAATCGAACATCGGGTGCGCACTGTGCCGTTCGATCTGCACGAACCACAATAAGGCGGCCGCCGACAGACTGGCCCAGCCCAGCATCGCCGGCGTGGCGAAGCCGTTTTCGCTGCCCTGGGTGATGACATACACCAGGGCAAACACCGCCAATGTCAGGGTCAGCATGCCGCCGATATCCAGGCGGTGGGCGGCCGGATCGCGGGATTCCTGCACACTGATGCGCAACAGCAACAGGGTGAACAGTGTCAGCGGCACATGCACCAGAAACACCCAGCGCCAATCCGCGACCGCGAGGATAAACGCGCCGACCATCGGCCCGAAGCCCAAGCCAATACCGGCGATCACGCCCCAGATAGCGAATGCCCGCGCCCGTGCCGCCGGTTCACGGAACAGATGCGAGAGAATCGCGAACTGGCAAATCATCATCGCCCCGGCGCCGATGCCCTGAACAAAGCGTGCCGTGATCAGGGTGGCGGCGCTGTCGGCCAGCCCGCAGGCCAGTGAGGCCAGCCCAAATAGCCACAAGCACAGCACGAGCACGCGTCGCCGCCCAAAGCGATCAGCCAGGGTGCCGGCCGCCATCAGCACGCTGGTGCAGGCCAGGGTGTAGGCATTCATGATCCATTGGGCGTCTTGGAAACCCGTGCCGAGTGCATGTTCAAGTGTGGGCAGAAGCACGGGCACGCTGGAGATTTCCAGGCCGAACATCAGCGCCACCAGGCACACGGCGGTGAGGGCGACGGCCTGGCGGGGAGCGCGCGCGGGGCTGGCGGTCAAGGTAGCGGCGGCGGGCATGGGATTCTCCTGTAAACAAATGGATTAGCCATTTTCAGGGGAATTGAATTCTTTATCCGTGATAAGTTTTCCGCCAGTTAGGGAATTAAAGGCGACAATCAAATCATGGTCACCCCCCGTTTCGATGGCGTTGAATTGTTTTTGCAGATCGTTGAGAGCGGCAGCCTCACTGAGGCCGCCGAACGTTTGCACCTCACGCGATCCGCCGTGGGCAAGGGCCTGGCGCGGCTGGAAGCGCGGCTGGGCACCTGTTTGTTACAGCGCTCCACCCGCCGTCAACGTCTGACCGAGGATGGCCAGGCGTACTACGAACATTGCTTGCGCGCCCAGGCGGAGCTGGAGGCTGCCGAATCGGTGCTGCAAAGCGGTCGGCAACAACCGCGCGGGCGCCTGCGGGCGAGCGTACCGTTGGCGTTCGGTCATCACTACGCGGCGCCGGCGCTGTGGGGCTTGATGGACCGGTATCCAGAGCTGGAAGTGGAGATTTGCTTCGCCGATCGGCTGACGGACCTGGCGCAGGAAGGGTTCGATATTGCCGTACGCATCGGCGCATTGCCCGATACCGACCGGCTCAGCGCACGACGCCTGGGCGAACAAGTGATGGGCTTGGCCGCGTCACCGGAGTACCTGCAGCGCACGGGACCGATCCATCATGTCGACGACCTTGCCAGTCGCCGTAGCATCGCCTATCGCAGCCAACCTACGCAGCGTGCCGGCATCGCCTCGCCGTTGATCATGGACGACCTACAGGCCGTGGCCGATGCCGCGATGGCGGGTGTCGGCCTGGCGTGGTTGCCGAGTTGGTTGATTGCCCATTACGTGCTGCGTGGGCAATTGCTGGCGGTGCTGCCGGACTGCCGTGAGCAGCCCGCACCGATCCATGTGATCTGGCCAACGGCCACTCACCTGCCGGCCAAGACGCGCTGCGCCATCGACGCGCTGGTGGCCGGCACGCCCTCGTGCCTGGCGGGCAGTTGATCAGAACGCGACGGAGGTCTGCACATACACCGTGCGCGGTTCGCCGACGTATTTGCCCTTGTTGTTGTCATCGAACGAGCGGGTGAAGTACTGCTTGTTGAAGATGTTTTTCACCCCGACCGCTATGTTCAGGTCTGACAGCTGCGGGCCGAAGTCGTATGCCGCGCGGCTGCTGAACAGCATGTAGCCGGGGATGCGTCCATTGGCACCGTCGGCTGTTTCGGCACGGGTGTTGGCGTTGTCGGCAAACTGGCTGCTCTGGTAGCTGCTGTCCAGGTTGAGCTTCCAGCGGCCTTCGGTGTAACCCACGCCCA
This sequence comes from Pseudomonas sp. ARP3, assembly GCF_001029595.1. Taxonomy (NCBI): domain Bacteria; kingdom Pseudomonadati; phylum Pseudomonadota; class Gammaproteobacteria; order Pseudomonadales; family Pseudomonadaceae; genus Pseudomonas; species Pseudomonas sp. ARP3. The sequence goes on along the minus strand of NZ_LEKF01000003.1, from coordinate 350,486 downwards.
GCGTGCCCTTGTGTTTGGACGAGAAGGGCACGCGGTTGCCTTTGTTTGGGCCGTCTTCGCGGATGGTGGCGTCGACATAGGCGTAGGACGCGTACACGTCGAAACCGGCCAGTGCCGGGCTCAAACCGTCGAGGGCGTAGTTCACGCTGGTCTCGATGCCCTGGTGCCGGGTTTCGCCACGGGCGATCACCGAATCGTTGGTCTGGTTGCTTTCGTACTGATTGTCGAAGTTGATCAGGAACGCGCCGATTTCCGCGCGCAGGGTGCCGTTGTCATAGCGGGTGCCCAGTTCCCAGGTGCGGGCTTTTTCCGGTTTGACTTCGCCGCTGGTCACGCGATTGGGCATCTGGCTGTATTGCACACTGCCGAACGAACCTTCGGTATTGGCGTAGAGGTTCCAATCGTCGGTGACGTGATACAGCACATTGAGCGCCGGCAACGCGGTGTTGTAGTCGCCCTTGTACTTGACGTTGGTGAGGTTGTTGGTCTGCTGGGATTCGATCATCTCGTAGCGAATGCCCGGGGTGAGGGTCCATTTGCCGATATCGATCCGGTCGTCGATGAAAAACGCGTTGGCTTCGGTGCCGCCCCGGGTGTCGCGGTCGTTGCGGCTATCGGTGTTGGGGAGCTGCTGGTTATTGGCGTTGATCGGCGTGCGGTAGCGCAGTTCGTGGCCGGCTTCGTTGATATAGCGGTAGCCGACGCCGACTTCATGGCTGGTCGGGCCGAGGTCGAAGCCTTGGGCGAAGCGGGTTTCCAGACCGCGTACCCAGTATTCACGCGGCGACAGCGACAGGAACGTGCCCTGATCCAGGTAACCGCTGCGAAGGGTCTTGGTGAAGAAGCTGTTGACGGTGAATTCGCGACGGTCCTGCTCGTAGCGGTAGCCAACGTTGAACATCGTGCGGCGGCCCCAGAATTTGTCGTAGGGGCGGGTGGACTGATACGGGTCGGCCTTGTAGTCCGCGACGTTCAAGCCGCCGGGCATATCGGCCTGGCCTTCGTAGTACTGCGCCATGGCGTTGAAGCTGTTGGCGTCGTCGAGTTGGTACTTGCCTTTGAGAATCAGGTCGTCGATGCGTGTGTCGCTGTGTTCGCGCCAGTCGCCGCCCCGGGTGCCGGAGTACAGCAGCGCGCCGCCCAGGCCATTCTCGGCAGTGCCGCCGGCCAGCAGGTTGCCGGTGGTCTTGAAACCATCGTGGCTGGAGGATGGGCTGGTTTCAGTCTGCAGGCCGCCTTTGACGGTGGGGGCGTCCGGGATCGCACGGGTCACGAAGTTGACCACGCCGCCGACGTTCTGTGGGCCGTAGCGTACGGCGCCGCCACCGCGTACCACGTCCACCGCGTCCATATTGCCCATGCTGATCGGCGCGAAGGACAACTGCGGCTGGCCATAGGGCGCGAACGGCACCGGAATTCCGTCCATCAGCACAGTAGAGCGTGAGGCCAAGCGCGGGTTGAGGCCACGGATGCCGAAGTTCAGCGCCATGTCGTGGCTGCCGGTACCGTTGTTGTCCGGGGCGTTGACGCCGGGGATGCGGTTGAGCACGTCGCGGGCCTGGGTGGCACCTTGGCGTTCGAACTCTTCGCGGCGGATCACGTCGCGGGCGCCGGGGTGTTCGAATACGTTGGTCTGTGCCGCATCGCCGAGCCAGTCGCCGACCACGCTGGAAGTACCCAACTCAATAGTGGCCGGTGCGCTGGCCGGTTGCACGCTGTAGGCGTTGTCGCCCTCGGCGCGTGCTTGCAGGCCGGTGCCTTCCAGCAGTTTTTGCAGGCCGTCGGCGGCGCTGTAGTTGCCGGACAGGCCGCGACTCTGCAGGCCGGCGGTGACCTCGGAGCCGAACGAAATCAACACGCCAGCTTCGCGGCCAAATTGATTGAGCGCCGCTTCAAGGGAGGCGGGGACGATGTGATAAGGCTTGGTCTCGGCCGCCATCACCGACGGCAGCACCGTCAGGCTGAGGCTGGCGCCAAGCAGCAGTTGGCGCAGGGTGCGGGCGAGAAGGGTGGGTTGCTGGGGCATGAAGGGCGGTCCTGAGAAGGAAGGATCAAGGGGGCTTTCCTTCTCTGTCACGCGAGGTACGGAAAACGGCTCACGGTGTTTGGAAATAATTTAAGCGCGGGCCTGCACCGTGACCCAGTAGCGGGTGAAACGCCGGACTTTCACCGGCAGGCTTATTTCCAGCAGGTCGAGGATGCGCTCGCTGTCATCCAACGGATAGCTGCCGGAAATCAGCAGATTGGCCACCTGCGGATCGCAATTGAGCTGGCCGCGGCGATAGCGGCCCAGTTCGCCGAGGAAGTCCTCCAGGCGCATATGGGCGGCCATCAGCATGCCTTCGGCCCAGGCGCCGCTGTTGGCGTCGGTGGCGCGCGGCGTGTCCCAGCCCTTGCGGGTGAAATTGACCTGGCGCATCGCCTCCACCATCAGCGGCAGGCCGCTGTAGGTGTTGGGCATCACCTCGACGCGGCCATTGAGCACCGCCACTTGAGTGTGATCGTTGAACTGGCGCACGTTGACGCGCGCGGCTTGGCTGCTGAGTAGGCCCTGGCCGGTCAGCACTTGCAGCGGGCTACTGCCGGCGTTGGCGTTGAGCAGGATCTCGCCTTCGAGCAGGCGCACCAGGCGTTGTTCGCCATCGAAATGCACGTCCACCGCGCTGCCGGTGTTGAGCTGCAATTGGCTGCCGTCCGCCAACTGCACCTTGCGTCGCTGGCCGACGGGGCTGCGGTAGTCTGCGGTCAGCGGCGGCAGGATGTGCTGCTGGCGCAGGCTCCAGGCCGCGGCCGAGCCGGCACCCAGGATCAACAACAACTTCAACGCCTGGCGCCGACTGTTGGAGGTTGGCGCATTCAGCGCTGCGTGGGCCAAAGGCGAAGGCATGCCGCGCAGGCGTTGATTGACGCGTTGGATATGCTCCCAGGCGCGCTGGTGTTCGCTGTGGGCGTTCAGCCACTGCTGCCAGGCGGCCTGCTGACGCGGGGTGAGCGCGCCTTGCTGCATTTCCAGCAGCCAGTGCACAGCTTGTTCGGCCACCTGGTGGGAAACGTTCATAGGGCGAAGTAGCAGCGCAGCGCCGCTTTATGCAGGTGGCGTTTGACGGTGGCGATGGAGATGCCCAACTCGGCGCCGATCTGCGCGTAAGTGAGGCCGTCGAGCTGGGCCAGCAGAAAGGCGCGTTTGACCTGAACGGGCAGGCCGTCGAGCAATTGGTCCAGCTCCATCAGGGTTTGCAGGATGATTGCGCGTTCTTCTTCCGAGGGCGCTACCTGCTCGGGCATCTGCGCGAGGGCGTCGAGGTAGGCGCGTTCGAGGTCCTGGCGGCGATAGAAGTTGTACAGCACGCGCTTGGCCACGGTGGTGAGGAAGGCGCGCGGTTCGATCAGCGTCGGGGTTTCGCGGGCGGTGAGCACGCGGATAAAGGTGTCCTGGGCCAGGTCGGCGGCACTTTCAGGGCAGCCGAGCTTGCGTCGCAACCAGCCGGTGAGCCAGTGGTGATGGTCGTTGTACAAAACTTCGACGGTGTTGGACGGCGACAACGCGAACACTCCGCAAGCATCGGTAGGCGTTAGAGAACAAGAATTGTTCGCATTGTAGGGCCGGCAACGAGGTTCGGCAATCGGAACGGGGAGGTGATTCATCCGTTCTGTTTTGCTTATGAGAATATTTATCATTAATATTGCGCGCTGACGAACCTGGCGCCCTCCCATGAAAAGCAAACCCTCACTGCCTCTGGCTTACCGCTTTGCCGTCACGTCACGTGTGTTGGCGGCGGTAATTGGCGGCTACCTGATGGCCTCCCTGGCCAGCATCTGCCTGGCGCTGTGGTTGCCGACTTCTCGTGCCGACGCGGTGATCACCGGGATGATGAGTTCCTTTGTGTTCTATCTGCTGGCCGTGCTCTGGTGCTTCGCCTGCCGTAGCGCCATGCGCGCCTGGCTCGGCGTGATGCTGCCCAGTGCGCTGTTTGCCACCCTGGCGGGCCTGGGTTTTTGGATGGCGCGCACATGAAAGAGGGCTTCCGTCAGGCCATGGCCTGGTTGCACACCTGGGCCGGGTTGATCTTCGGCTGGCTGCTGTTCGCGATTTTTCTGACGGGCACCCTGGCCTATTTCAAGGAAGAGATCAGCCACTGGATGCAGCCCGAAGTGCAGGCGCATCCGCTGGACGACGTGCGCAGCCTGAACGTGGCACAACAGTACTTGCAGGAAAACGCCCCGACCGCCGCGCGCTGGTTTATCAACCTGCCGGATGCCCGCGACCCCGGCCTGTCGGTGATGTGGCAAGACAAAGTCGACCCCGGCAAGCGTGGCAATTTCATACAGAAAACCCTCGACCCGGCGACCGGCCTCGCCGTGCAGGCTCGGGAAAGCATGGGCGGCGAGTTCTTCTATCGTTTCCACTTCCAACTGCAAATGCCCCATCCGTGGGGGCGCTGGTTGTCCACCCTGGCCGCGATGGTGATGTTGGTGGCGCTGATCACCGGCATCATCACCCACAAAAAAATCTTCAAGGACTTCTTCACCTTCCGCCCGCGCAAAGGCCAGCGTTCCTGGCTCGACGGGCATAACGCCGTGGGTGTGCTGGTATTGCCGTTCCATTTGATGATCACCTACAGCAGCCTGGTGATTTTCATGAGCATGGTGATGCCGGCGCCGATCCTGGCCTCCTACGGCAACGACACGCGGGCATTCTTCAGCGAAGTATTCCCGGCCACCGACAATGCCCCGGCCCTCGGCCAGCCTGGCCGCTTGCTGCCGTTGGCGTCGATGTACGAACAGGCGCGAGCGCAGTGGGCGGGCGGCCATGTCGGGCGTGTGGCGGTGAATAATCCCAGCGATGTGAATGCGTCAGTGAATGTGTTCCGCGCCGGTTCCGACAGCGTGGTGCATGACTTTGGCAGCACCGTGTCGTTCAACGGCACCACCGGCGAGCTGCTGCGGGTCAGCGGCGAGCCATCGTTGCCGGCGGTGGTCGGCGGCAGTTTCTACGGTCTGCACATGGGCCATTTCGCCGGGCCGGTGTTGCGCTGGTTGTACTTTATTTGTGGCCTGGCGGGCACGGCCATGATCGGCACCGGGCTGGTGATCTGGCTGGGTAAGCGGCAACTCAAACATGCCAAAACCGATGGGATGCCGTTTGAACTGCGTCTGGTGGAAGTGCTGAACATCGCCAGCATGTCCGGGCTGTTGATCGCTATTGCGGCGTTTTTCTGGGCCAACCGGCTACTGCCGGTGAGCTTCGCCGAGCGTTCCGGCTGGGAGGTGCAGGCGTTCTTCATCGCTTGGGGCTTGAGCCTGCTGCACGCGATCCTGCGCCGGGGTCGCCAGGGCTGGGTCGAGCAACTGAGCGTCGCCGCGCTGCTGTTAATGGCAATCCCGGTGCTCAATGCACTGACCACTTCCCATCACCTGGGGGTGTCACTGGCCAGCGGCGATTGGGCCATGGCCGGTTTCGACCTGACGTGTCTGGCCAGCGGCCTGTTCCTCGCCTGGGCCGCCCGCAAGATGCAGCGTCGCAGCGCGCCGGCGGCCAAGCCAGAGCGCCCACGAGCCTTGCCCCTTAAGCGTGAGGCCCACTGAATGTTGATCGCGCTGTTGCTGTGCTACGCCGGGTTTACCGCGTTGTGCCTGGCCACCGACCGTCACCATGGCGAACTGCTGCGCAGTAAACCGTCGCCCACTCGGCGCCTAGGCTTACGTGTGGCGGGCTGGTTGTTGCTGACGCTGTCGATAGCGCCGGCGGTCGCAGTCGCCGGCTGGGCTCAGGGCTTGGTGGAGTGGTGCGCGGTGTTGATGCTCAGCGCTTTGCTGCTGGTGCTGTTGTTGCCGTATCGGCCAAGGCTGGCCTTGATCCTGGCAGGCGTCGGCCTGCTGGCCAGTCCCGTTGCGGCCTTCGCCCTCTGAGCGTCTTTGCATGATGATCGGCACCCCACCGGATTCCCAAGACCCGCCCCAGGCCGATGCGCCGGGTGGACGCGCGCATTTTTTGCAGGTGTTCCTATCTCAGCGTTCACAGATGGAAGCCCTGGTGAATCGTCGCGTAGGCTGCCGCGCCACCGCGGCGGACCTGGTGCAGGACCTGTTCCTGCGCTTCTGGCGTCGGCCCCTGGTGCAGGTCGAAGAACTCAGCACCTACCTGTTGCGTTGCGCGGGCAATATCGCCATCGATCACCTGCGTAGCGAAGGCGCGCGGGTGCGCAGCAATGAAGGCTGGCTGCCGGAACAGCATGACCACCAAGGCTGCGAACCCCAGGCGGCGCTGGAGGCGGGCAATGATCTGCGGCATGTCGAAGCGGCCTTGCGCAGCCTGCCCGAGCGCACCCGGCACATCTTTCTGCTCAACCGTATCCACGGGCGCAAATACGCTGATATCGCCAAGGCCATGGGGTTGTCCCAAAGTGCCGTGGAAAAACATATGATGCGTGCCCTCGAAGCCTGCAAGGCCAGCCTTCGCGAGCCATCGACCCCACGCACGCCAGGGAAAGCACCGTGAACCTCACCCCCACGTCCGACCAGGAAAAAGCCGCCCTGGCCTGGCTGAGCCTGCTGCACGACCAGCCCAGCAGCGGCGATCAGGCCACGTTCAGCCGCTGGTTGCGCGCCGACCCGGCCCACGTCGAAGCCTATGCCCAGGCCCAAGTGCTGTGGGAGTTGAGCGAAGTGCCCGCACGCCAGCTTGCGAATGAAGAGGCCCAAGCGCTGCAGGGCTACCTTGATGCGATGAACCGCTCGAAGCGTTCGCGGGTGGCGCGTTGGTCCGGCGCACTGGCCATGGCCGCGTGCCTGCTGCTGATGATTTGGATGGGCGCCGGGTGGCAGCCGTCGCGCTGGGTCGATGACTTCGGTGCCGATTATGTGAGCGCGCCGGGGGAGGTCAAGACCGTGACCCTGGCGGATAACACTCAAGTGACCCTGGATGCCGACAGCGCCATCGCGGTGGATTTCACCCACGGCGAGCGGCATATCCAGTTGCGGCGTGGCGCCGGCTTTTTCAGCGTGAGCCACACCGGTGAGCCATTTGTGGTGGAGGCGGGCAGCGGTGAAGCGCGGGTGCTCGGCACGCAATTTGAAGTGCGCCTGCAACCGGCGGGCGCGCAGGTGACGGTGTTGACTGGGCGTGTTGGGGTTACAGCGTCGAAACAAGGCCAGCAACAGGTACTGACCGCCGGCCAGCAGATCGCTTATGCCGATGGCATCGCCCAGCCCCTGCATGCCGTCGACAGCGCATCGCGCCTGGCTTGGCGCGACGGTTGGCTCAATTACTACAAAGCGCCGTTGGCCGACGTGGTCGAGGATCTTGGACGTTACTACCCAGGCCGCATCCTGTTGCTAAACGAAGCGATGGGCGCCAAACGCGTCAGCGGTAGTTTCCCGAGCAAAGACCCACAAGCAGTGCTGAATGCGTTGCAGGCGGTGCTTGGCTTCGAGCAACACAACCTGTTGGGACGGGTGATCGTGGTGCGCTGATTATTTCAACGCCGCCATGATCTGTTCGGGCAGGAAGTCGCGAATCAGCGTGCCATTGACGTCCACAAACGGAATCCCGCCGCCGCCCAGCGCCTCGTACGCCTTGCGCGCCTGGGCGTCTTTTTCGATATCGAACTGCTGATAGGGAATGCCTTTCTGGTCCAGGAAGCGGCGAATCTGCTTGCAGTAGCCGCACCATTCGGTGGTGTAGAGCACCACGCGCGCATTGGCGCGAACCTGCTCGGACACCACCTGGGACGGGTTGAACACTCGCTCGATCTTGCCCCAGTTCTGAAAGACCACCACCACCAGCAACACCAGCAGGACTTTCTTGAACACCCCGCCGAGCATCAGTTGCGGCGCTTGAGCTGGTCGGTCAGTTGGGTCGGCAGGCCCTTGATGATCAAGGTGCCGGCGGCTTCGTCATACTCGATCTTGTCGCCCAGCAGGTGCGCTTCAAAACTGATGGACAAGCCCTCGGCGCGCCCGGTGAAGCGGCGGAACTGGTTGAGGGTACGTTTATCGGCCGGAATCTCCGGCGACAGGCCGTAATCCTTGTTACGGATGTGGTCGTAGAAAGCCTTGGGCCGATCTTCATCGATCAGGCCCGACAGTTCTTCCAGGCCCATGGGCTCGCCGAGTTTGGCCTGGCTGCTGGCGTAATCCACCAGGGTCTTGGTTTTTTCGCGGGCGGATTCGTCCGGCAGATCTTCGCTCTCGACAAAGTCGCTGAAGGCCTTGAGCAGGGTACGTGTCTCGCCGGGGCCGTCGACGCCTTCCTGGCAGCCGATAAAGTCGCGGAAGTACTCCGAGACCTTCTTGCCGTTCTTGCCTTTGATAAACGAGATGTACTGCTTGGACTGCTTGTTGTTCTGCCACTCGGACACGTTGATGCGCGCCGCCAGGTGCAACTGGCCCAGGTCCAGATGGCGCGAGGGCGTCACGTCCAGCTCGTCGGTCACCGCCACGCCTTCGCTGTGGTGCAGCAGGGCGATGGCCAGGTAGTCGGTCATACCTTGCTGGTAGTGGGCAAACAGCACATGGCCGCCGGTGGAGAGGTTGGATTCTTCCATCAGCTTCTGCAGGTGCTCGACCGCCGTGCGGCTGAACGTGGTGAAGTCCTGGCCGCCATCGAAATACTCCTTCAACCAGCCGCTGAACGGGTGCGCGCCTGACTCGGCATGGAAGAAACCCCAGGCCTTGCCTTGTTTGGCGTTATAGCTCTCGTTGAGGTCGGCGAGCATGTTTTCGATGGCGGCGGACTCGGCAAGCTCGGAGTCGCGGGCATGGAGAACCGCAGGTGTGCCGTCGGGTTTTTTGTCGATCAGGTGGACGATGCAATGACGGATCGGCATAGGCTTCTCGGCTGGTTGAAGGGGAGCGGTTGGCCTCCCCGAAAAGTTGCCCAGTGTACCGCACCCATTGGCCAAGACACGCCTCGAAGGGGGTTTTGCACACCGTCCGACGGGGCATATGCCTTTTTTTCACGGTTTAGAGCGATAAAGCTGACCAAATGGGTAGGTAGAAGCGGATATTTCCCCGTCTCTGTGCTAGTTTTGCCCGGTCTTACGCCAAGTCTCGGCGATAAGCGTGCATTCAGCATTTGTCAGGTCGAACCAATCCCCGTTTCAAGCATCTATAACCCCGATCTCCGCGGTTATAGCCTGGGGTGCCAGACCTAGACGGTCGGGCTCGACGGCTGACACTGCACTCTGCAATCCATATGAATTTGATAGGGAAGGAACACCACAATGGCTATTACTAAAGACCAACTGATCGCTGACCTGGCTGAAGCAGTAGACGCACCGAAAACCACCGTGCGCGCTCTGCTGGACCAACTGAGCCAGGTTGTTGCCGATCAGCTGGAAAACGGCGGCGAAATCACTCTGCCAGGTGTTGGCAAACTGAAAGTGACCGAGCGTCCTGCCCGTACTGGCCGTAACCCTTCGACTGGCGCTGCCATCGAAATCGCTGCCAAGAAAGTTATCAAGCTGGTTGTGGCCAAAGGCCTGACCGACGCTGTTAACAAGTAAGACGCAGCAAAAAAACCGTGCTTCGGAGCGATCCGGGCACGGTTTTTTGTTGCCTGCGATTTGTGCTTTACCGCACCCAGCGCTGGCGCCAGATCTGCTGCTCGTTCTTGGTCTGGAAGGTCCAAGCGACGAAGCGGCTCTGTTTCTGGCCTTGGGACATCTCCACCACCTGGCTCTCCAGCGCGCCGGCTTTTTTCAGCGCGGTCTCGATGGCGGGCAGGTTCGACGCTTTCGACACCAGGGTGCTGAACCACAACACCTTGTGGGCAAAGTGCGCGCTCTCGGCGATCAGCTGCGTCACGAACCGTGCCTCGCCGCCTTCACACCACAGCTCGGCCGACTGGCCGCCGAAGTTCAGCACCGGCAATTTACGCTTGGGATCGGCCTTGCCCAGGGCGCGCCACTTGCGTTCGCTGCCCTTGGTGGCTTCGTCCATGGACGCATGGAACGGCGGATTGCACATGGTCAGGTCAAAGCGCTCGCCCGGCTCCAGTAGGCCCAGCAGGATCTGCTTGGGGTTGGTCTGCTGGCGCAGCTGGATAACCTTGCTCAGGTCGTTGGACTGCACGATGGCCTTGGCGGCGGCCACGGCAATCGGGTCGACCTCCGAGCCGAGGAAGTTCCAGCGGTACTCCATATAGCCAATCAGCGGGTAGACGCAGTTGGCGCCCATGCCAATATCCAGCACCTTGACGATCGAGCCGCGTGGGATCTTGCCGTCGTTGACACTGGCCAGCAGGTCGGCGAGGAAATGCACGTAATCGGCACGCCCTGGCACCGGCGGGCAGAGGTAATCCGCTGGGATATCCCAATGCTGGATACCGTAGAAAGCCTTGAGCAACGCGCGATTGAACACCCGCACCGCATCCGGGCTGGCAAAGTCGATGCTTTCTTTGCCATAGGGGTTGGTGATCACGAATTGCGCCAGTTCGGGCGTTGTCTTGATCAACGCCGGGAAGTCGTAACGGCCCGTGTGGCGGTTGCGCGGGTGCAGAGTCGCCTCTTTGCGCGGCACCGCAGGCTTGGCTGGGGCGGCGGATTTAGGCTTCTTGCGCGGAGGTTTGGGCGTAGTGGGGGCGGTCATGATGATTCTGGTGTTGGCTCAAAGTGGCGGCCATTGTCACACATTCCTGAGGAAAGCTCGGTCAAATGTGGGAGGGGCGGTGGCGGTGCTGCCAGCAAGGGATTGGGAAATTGCAGGCAAAAAAAGAGACCCGAAGGTCTCTTTCTCGACGCGAACCAAGCCTTAGAGGCTGGAAATCCGCGCATGCTGCTCCGCCAGTTTGCCCAGGGCCTGTTCAGCCTCGGCCAGCTTGGCGCGTTCTTTCTCGATCACTTCGGCCGGTGCCTTGTCGACGAATGCCGCGTTGGACAGCTTGCCGCCCACCCGCTGCACTTCGCCTTGCAGGCGTGCGATTTCTTTGTCGAGACGGGCCAGTTCCGCGCCCTTGTCGATCAACCCAGCCATTGGCACCAGTACTTCCATGTCGCCGACCAGTGCGGTGGCGGACAGCGGTGCTTCGGCATCGGCAGCCAATACGGTGATCGACTCCAGCTTGGCCAGCTTCTTGAGCAGTGCATCGTTTTCGCTCAGGCGACGCTGATCTTCAACGCTGGCGTTCTTGACGAACACCGCCAGTGGCTTGCCCGGACCGATGTTCATCTCGGCGCGGATGTTGCGCGTGCCGAGCATCAGGGTCTTGAGCCATTCGATATCGCTTTCGGCCGCTTCATCGATGCGGGCTTCATTGGCCACCGGCCAAGGTTGCAGCATGATGGTCTTGCCTTCGATACCCGCCAGTGGCGCCAGGCGCTGCCAGATTTCTTCGGTGATGAACGGCATGAACGGGTGGGCCAGGCGCAGCGCCACTTCCAGCACGCGCACCAGGGTACGGCGGGTGCCGCGCTGACGTTCGACCGGCGCGTTTTCGTCCCACAGGACCGGCTTGGACAGTTCCAGGTACCAGTCGCAATACTGGTTCCAGATGAACTCGTACAACGCCTGGGCCGCCAGGTCGAAACGGAACTGATCGAGTTGGCGAGTCACTTCGGCTTCGGTGCGCTGCAACTGCGAGATGATCCAGCGGTCCGCCAGGCTCAGCTCGTAGGCTTCGCCGTTCTGGCCGCAGTCTTCGCCCTTGTCCAGCACGTAGCGCGCGGCGTTCCAGATCTTGTTGCAGAAGTTGCGATAGCCTTCGACGCGGCCCATGTCGAACTTGATGTCGCGACCGGTGGACGCCAGCGAGCAGAAGGTAAAGCGCAGGGCGTCGGTGCCGTAGCTGGCAATGCCATCGGCGAATTCATCGCGGGTCTGCTTCTCGATCTTCTTCGCCAGTTTCGGCTGCATCAGGCCCGAGGTGCGTTTCTGCACCAGGGTTTCCAGGTCGATGCCATCAATGATGTCCAGCGGGTCCAGGACGTTGCCTTTGGACTTGGACATCTTCTGGCCCTGGCCATCGCGCACCAGGCCGTGTACGTACACGGTCTTGAACGGCACTTGCGGCGTGCCGTCTTCGTTCTTCACCAGGTGCATGGTCAGCATGATCATCCGGGCGACCCAGAAGAAAATGATGTCAAAACCGGTGACCAGCACGTCGGTGGAGTGGAATTTCTTCAGGAATTCGGTCTGCTGCGGCCAACCCAGGGTGGAGAAGGTCCACAGGCCCGAACTGAACCAAGTGTCCAGTACGTCGTTGTCCTGTTGCAGCGCAACGTCGGCACCGAGGTTGTGCTTGGCGCGCACTTCGGCTTCGTCGCGGCCTACGTAGACCTTGCCCGACTCGTCGTACCAGGCCGGAATGCGGTGGCCCCACCACAGTTGGCGGCTGATGCACCAGTCCTGGATGTCACGCATCCACGAGAAGTACATGTTTTCGTACTGCTTAGGTACGAACTGGATACGGCCGTCTTCCACGGCGGCGATAGCGGGCTCGGCCAGCGGTTTGGTGGAGACGTACCACTGATCGGTCAGCCACGGCTCGATCACGGTGCCGGAACGGTCGCCCTTCGGCACTTTCAACGCGTGATCGTCGACGCTGACCAGCAGGCCGGCGGCGTCGAAGGCGGCCACGATCTGCTTGCGCGCTTCGAAGCGGTCGAGGCCGGCGAATTCAGCCGGGATCTTGCCGTCGACGCTGTCGTTGAGGGTGCCGTCCAGGTTGAACACCTGGCAGGCCGGCAAGACAGTGGCGTTCTTGTCGAAGATGTTGAGCAACGGCAGGTTGTGGCGCTTGCCCACTTCGTAGTCGTTGAAATCGTGGGCCGGGGTGATTTTCACGCAGCCGGTGCCGAATTCAGGGTCGCAGTAATCGTCCGCGATGATCGGGATGCGGCGGCCGACCAATGGCAGCTCGACGAACTTGCCGATCAGCGCCTGGTAGCGCGCGTCGTTCGGGTTAACCGCGACGGCGGCATCTCCGAGCATGGTTTCCGGGCGGGTGGTGGCGACAATCAGGTAGTCGTTGCCTTCGGCGGTCTTGGCGCCGTCGGCCAGTGGGTACTTGAGGTTCCACAGGAAGCCTTTCTCGTCATGGTTTTCCACTTCGAGGTCGGAAATCGCCGTGTGCAGCTTGGTGTCCCAGTTGACCAGGCGTTTGCCGCGGTAGATCAGGCCGTCTTCGTGCAGCCGCACGAAAGCCTCTTTGACCGCTTCGGACAGGCCGTCGTCCATGGTGAAGCGCTCGCGGCTCCAGTCGACGGACGAGCCCAGGCGACGGATCTGACGGCTGATATTGCCGCCGGACTGATCCTTCCATTCCCAGATTTTTTCCAGGAATTTCTCACGGCCCAGGTCATGGCGACTCTGGCCGGTGGCTTCGAGTTGGCGTTCCACCAGCATCTGGGTGGCGATACCGGCGTGGTCGGTGCCCGGTTGCCACAGGGTGTTGCGGCCCTGCATGCGGCGGAAACGGATCAACGCATCCATGATCGCATTGTTGAAGCCATGGCCCATGTGCAGGCTGCCAGTGACGTTCGGTGGCGGAATCATGATGGTGTAGGACTCGCCGGCACCTTGTGGGGCGAAATAATTTTCGGACTCCCAGGTTTGGTACCAGGAAGTTTCGATAGCGTGGGGCTGGTAGGTCTTATCCATGCGCGGCGGGACCCTAGTTGGCATTAATTCAGGAAAGCCGGCAAGTATAGCGGTGTGAAGCAGTTGCAAGCTATAAGCCACAAGCTGCAAGTGGAGTGCAGTGCTTTAACTTGCGGCTTGTGGCTAGTTGTTTGTAGCAGCGGCGATCAGCCGCTCCATCCGCGCATCCAACCGACGTTTGATCTCGGTTTCGATATGCGGGGCAAAATCGTCGATCACGTCTTGCATGATCAGTTGTGCGGCGGCACGCAGTTCGTTGTCCAGGTGCAGCAGCAAGGCGTCGGGGGTTTTTTCAGTGGCGGTAGCGGGTTGCGCAACAGGGGCTGGCGCGACGGGTTCAGGCGCGGCAGGTTTGCCGCCGACCATGTCGAACAACAGCGGAATCTGTACCTCGCCTGTGACCGCCTCGGTCAGCAGTGGCGGTTGCAAACCTTCATCACCCAGCAACTGACGGATCGACTCAAGGTCGTCCAGCAGGTGGTCATCTTTTTTTAACGGGTTGAAAGTGTCCATCGTGTGCTCAAAGTCGTTGTAGCCGGTGATCTTGCAAAGGATAGCCCTGTTCGCGGTAGAAACGGAAACTCTCCCGCGCAGCCTGACGAATAGCCGGATCTTCCACCACCACCTCCGCCACGCGGGCGAATGCCTGGGCAAAGGGCGGTACTTTCAGGTCCAGGTTGACCAGCAGGTCGTGATGCTCGCCGCAGCTGTCGCCCAAACCCAGTACCACCAGCCCTTCGGGTTCGGTTTCTGCGGGGCCATGGGGTACAAAGCTTTCCCCCTTGAAACGCCACAGACGGGCATCCAGCTCCTCGCGTTGGGCGGCATCGCTGCAATGCAGGTAGATGCGATGGCCCATGCGCCAGGCTTTTTCCGTGAGTTTGCAGGCGAAGTCCAGGCGCGCGAAGGGGTCGGCGCTGGGCAATATATAGAAGTCGACTTGGGGCATGTAGGTTCCTGCAACGTCCCGTCCCACCCTTTATAGACGCAAGGGCGGGACGGGCACTGTTTAGGCTTTGGCGCGATCCAGCAGGTACTGCGTCAGCAACGGAACCGGACGGCCAGTGGCGCCCTTGTCTTTGCCGCCACTGGTCCAGGCGGTGCCGGCGATGTCCAAGTGAGCCCAGTTGAAGTTCTTGGCGAAGCGCGACAGGAAGCACGCCGCAGTGATGGTGCCGGCCTTCGGCCCGCCGATGTTGGCGATGTCGGCGAACGGGCTGTCCAGTTGTTCCTGGTACTCGTCGAACAGCGGCAGTTGCCAGGCGCGGTCGTCGGCAGCCTTGCCGGCGCTGAGCAGTTGCTCGATCAGCTCGTCGTTGTTGCCCAGCAGGCCCGAAGTGTGGGAGCCCAGGGCAACGATGCAGGCGCCGGTCAGGGTGGCGATGTCGATCACGGCCTGTGGCTTGAAGCGCTCGGCGTAGGTCAGGGCGTCGCACAGCACCAGACGGCCTTCGGCGTCGGTGTTGAGAATTTCCACGGTCTGGCCGCTCATGGTCGTCACGATATCGCCTGGGCGCGAAGCACCGCCGCTCGGCATGTTCTCGGCACAGGCCAGGATGCACACCAGGTTGATCGGCAGCTTGAGTTCCAGCACGGCACGCAGAGTGCCGAACACGCTGGCGGCACCGCCCATGTCGTACTTCATCTCGTCCATGCCGGCGCCAGGCTTAAGGCTGATGCCGCCGGTGTCGAAGGTGATGCCTTTACCCACCAGGGCGTAAGGCTTCTCGGACTTCTTGCCGCCGTTGTATTGCATCACGATCAGACGAGGCGGCTGGTCGCTGCCCTGGCCTACGGCATAGAACGAGCCCATGCCCAGGTCCTTGATCTTCTTCTCGTCCAGCACTTCAACCTTCAGGCCTTTGAATTCCTTGCCCAATGCCTTGGCTTGCTCGCCCAGGTAGGTCGGGTGGCAGATGTTCGGCGGCAGGTTGCCCAGGTCGCGGGTGAACGACATGCCGTTGGCGATGGCCTGGGCGTGGGTCACGGCGCGGGTCACTTCAGCCTGAGCGGCCTTGATGGTCAGCAGGGTGATTTTTTTCAGGGCGCGGGGTTCGGCTTTCTGGCTCTTGAACTGGTCGAACACGTAGCCGCCGTCCACCAGAGATTCGGCCAGCAGACGGGTCTTGCCGTAGCTGTCACGGCCCTTGACGACGATTTCATCCAGCGCCAGCGTTGCATCGCTGCCGCCCAGGCCCTTGAGGGTACTGAGGATGCCGCTGATGATCTTGCGGAACGGGCGGTCGCCCAACTCGTCGTCCTTGCCTACGCCCACCAGCAATATGCGGTCGGCCTTCAGGTTGGGCAGGCTTTGCAGCAGCAGGCTCTGACCCACTTTGCCGGCCAGGTCGCCGCGCTTGAGCACCGCGCTGATGGCGCCGCCGCTCAGTTCATCGAGCTGCTTGGCGGCGACGCCGAGCTTGCGGCCTTCGCCGATGGCGACCACGAGGGTGGCGGTCTTCAACGTTTCGGGGCTAACGCTTTTTACAACCAATTCCATGTTCGGGTCCCTTATAAAGGTCTATGAGCCTGGCGTTTGTACCCAGGCTTTAAAGCGTGGCAGTCGTGTCAACCGCCAGCGACAAAGGCCGCAGTTTGAACCTCGCCGGCAGAGCCTGACAACCCTTGGCGCACGCTTTGTGCGTGTGCATGAGGTTGCGCAGTGACAGGCGCGGTCAATCACAGGATAATGCGCCATCTTTTTAGCCGGCCCTGTGTAAAAGGGGCTGACTCGGTATGCTTGCTTGTTTGGCCGCCTTAGCCTGACAACCCTGGAGTGTCTGGTTTGATTGTCTTCCGTTATCTGTCCCGCGAAGTCCTGTTGACCCTGAGTGCCGTGAGTGCGGTGCTGCTGGTCATCATCATGAGTGGTCGTTTCGTCAAATACCTGGCTCAGGCCGCTTCCGGCGCGCTCGACCCAGGTTCGCTGTTCCTGATCATGGGCTTTCGTCTGCCAGGGTTCCTGCAACTGATCCTGCCGTTGGGCCTGTTCCTGGGCATTCTGCTGGCCTACGGTCGTCTGTACCTTGAAAGTGAAATGACCGTGCTGTCGGCTACCGGCATGAGCCAGCAGCGCCTGCTGGGCATGACCATGATCCCAGCCGCCGGCATCGCCCTGATCGTCGCTTGGCTGAGCCTGAGCCTGGCTCCCCAGGGCGCCATGCAATTTCAGCTGGTGCTGAACAAGCAGGACGCGATGACCGAGTTCGACACCCTCGAACCCGGCCGCTTCCAGGCCCTCAGCGACGGCACTCGGGTGACCTACACCGAGACCATGACCGAAGACCGCGCCAACCTGGGCGGCGTGTTCATCTCCGAGAAGCGCCTGGGTCAGGACAAGAAGGACCGTGGCATTTCCGTGCTGGTGGCCGATTCGGGCCGTCAGGAAGTACGCCCCGATGGCAGCCGCTACCTGATCCTGGAAAACGGCTACCGCTATGACGGCAGCCCGGGCCAGGCCGATTACCGGGCCATCAAGTACGACACGTACGGCGTGATGCTGGCCCGTCCGGAAGTCAGTGATGAAGTCACCGACCGCGATGCCATCCCCACCGTGCAATTGATCGGCAGCCAGGAACTGCGTTCCATCGCTGAGCTGCAATGGCGCATTTCCTTGCCGCTGCTGGTGTTTATCGTGACCTTGATGGCCGTGCCGCTGTCGCGCGTCAACCCGCGCCAAGGCCGTTTCCTCAAGTTGTTGCCGGCGATTCTGCTGTACATGGCTTACCTCACCATCCTGATTTCCGCCCGCGGTTCCCTGGAAAAAGGCAAGCTGTCGCCGGTCCTGGGCCTGTGGTGGGTACACGGGATTTTCCTGGTGATCGGCCTGGGGCTGCTTTATTGGGAACCTATACGCTTGAAGATGAAGAGCCGTCGTGGCCAGAAGGAGTTGGCTCGTGGCTAAGCTCGATCGCTACATTGGTAGCAGCGTACTCATCGCCATCCTGGCGGTACTGGGCATCATCCTGGGCCTGGCCTCGTTGTTTGCCTTCATCGATGAAGTGGGCAACGTCAGCGACACCTACACCGTCACCGACGTGCTGAGCTACGTGGCGCTGACCGCTCCGCGTCGCCTGTACGACATGATGCCGATGGCCGCGCTGATCGGTTGCCTGATCGGCCTGGGTAGCCTGGCCAGCAACAGTGAGCTGACCATCATGCGTGCCGCCGGGGTCTCCGTCGGCCGGATCGTATGGGCGGTCATGAAACCCATGTTGCTACTGATGCTTTGCAGCGTGCTGATCGGCGAGTACGTCGCGCCGCCGGCTGAGTCCACGGCCCAGGCCAATCGCGCCCTGGCCCAAGGTTCGGGTGACGCGCAGAGCGCCAAGCATGGCCTGTGGCACCGTCAGGGTGACGAGTTCATCCACATCAACGCCGTGCAGCCTGGCGGCTTGTTGATCGGGGTGACGCGCTACACCTTCGATAAAGAACGTCATATGTTGTCGTCCAGTTTCGCCAAACGTGCGCAGTACGACGCGGAAAAATGGCAACTGAGCGATGTCACCACCACTTATTTCCGCAACCCTGGCCAGGGCACCAAGGCCAGCACTGAAGTGATCAACGTACCGAGCGAAGCGTGGGACATCGCCCTCAAGCCGGAACTGCTCAACACCGTGGTGATGATCCCGGAAAGCCTGCCGATCTCCGGTCTGTGGAGCTATATCCACTATCTCAAGGACCAGGGCCTGAGCAATGGCCGTTATTGGCTGGCATTCTGGGTCAAAGTGTTGCAGCCGGTGGTGACCGCCGCGCTGGTGCTGATGGCGATTTCATTCATTTTCGGGCCGCTGCGCTCCGTGACCCTGGGTCAGCGGGTGTTCACTGGCGTGCTGGTGGGTTTCACCTTCCGGATTGCCCAGGATCTGCTCGGCCCGTCGAGCCTGGTGTTTGGCTTCTCGCCGCTATTTGCGGTGCTGGTGCCGACCGCCATCTGCGCTTTGGCCGGGTTCTGGCTGTTGCGCCGCGCCGGTTGATCGCGCGCTTATGAACAAAAAATGCCCCGGTCGAGAGATCGGGGCATTTTTGTTCTGGTCAGCAAAGATGACGTCTGGCCTGAGCATCAGGTACAATTCCCGGCTATTTTTCAGCGGGCAATCTGCCTGCAGCCTTTTTGAGTGTTGATCCGTGAGTGATTTGAGTCATATCCGCAATTTCTCCATCATCGCCCACATTGACCATGGCAAGTCGACGCTGGCCGATCGATTCATCCAGATGTGCGGCGGCCTTGCCGAGCGTGAAATGGAAGCCCAGGTTCTGGACTCCATGGACCTCGAACGCGAACGCGGGATCACCATCAAGGCCCACAGCGTCACGCTGTACTACAAGGCCAAAGACGGCATCACTTACCAACTGAACTTCATTGACACCCCCGGCCACGTTGACTTCACCTACGAAGTCAGCCGGTCCCTGGCGGCCTGTGAAGGTGCCTTGCTGGTGGTGGACGCCGGTCAGGGCGTGGAAGCGCAATCGGTCGCCAACTGCTACACCGCGATCGAACAGGGCCTGGAAGTCATGCCCGTGCTGAACAAGATCGACCTGCCGCAGGCTGAGCCCGAGCGCGTCAAGGAAGAGATCGAGAAGATCATCGGCATCGACGCCACCGACGCGGTTACCTGCAGCGCCAAGACCGGCCTGGGTGTCGACGAAGTGCTCGAACGCCTGGTCCACACCATTCCAGCCCCCACCGGCAACATCGAAGATCCGCTGCAAGCGTTGATCATCGATTCCTGGTTCGACAACTACCTGGGCGTGGTGTCCCTGGTCCGCGTGCGCCACGGCCGCGTGAAGAAGGGCGACAAGATCCTGGTCAAGTCCACCGGCAAGATCCACTTGGTGGACAGCGTCGGTGTCTTCAACCCCAAGCACACCGCGACCGTTGATCTGAAAGCCGGTGAAGTAGGCTTCATCATCGCCGGTATCAAGGACATCCACGGCGCGCCGGTGGGTGACACCCTGACACTCAGCTCCACCCCGGATGTGGACGTGCTGCCAGGCTTCAAGCGTATCCAGCCGCAGGTCTACGCCGGTCTGTTCCCGGTCAGCTCCGACGATTTCGAAGACTTCCGCGAAGCCCTGCAAAAGCTGACCCTCAACGACTCGTCGTTGCAGTACACCCCGGAAAGCTCCGACGCCCTGGGCTTCGGCTTCCGCTGCGGGTTCCTGGGCATGCTGCACATGGAAATCATCCAGGAGCGCCTGGAGCGCGAATACGACCTGGACCTGATCACCACCGCGCCTACCGTTATTTTCGAGCTGTTGCTTAAAACCGGTGAAACGATTTACGTCGACAACCCCTCCAAGCTTCCGGATCTGTCGGCGATCGAAGACATGCGCGAGCCTATCGTGCGGGCCAATATCCTGGTTCCGCAGGAGCATTTGGGCAACGTCATTACGCTGTGTATCGAAAAGCGTGGCGTCCAACGCGACATGCTGTTCCTCGGCACTCAGGTTCAAGTGACTTACGACATGCCGATGAACGAAGTGGTCTTGGACTTCTTCGACCGTCTCAAGTCCACCAGTCGCGGCTATGCTTCGCTGGACTACCATTTCGATCGTTACCAATCGGCTAATCTGGTGAAACTGGATGTGCTGATTAACGGCGACAAGGTAGATGCCTTGGCACTGATCGTGCACAAGGATAATGCGCATTACAAAGGTCGCCAGTTGACCGAAAAGATGAAAGAACTGATTCCGCGTCAGATGTTCGACGTCGCGATCCAGGCCGCCATCGGCGGGCAGATCATTGCGCGAACCTCCGTCAAGGCACTCAGAAAGAACGTACTGGCCAAATGCTACGGCGGTGACGTAAGCCGTAAGCGCAAGCTGCTTGAGAAGCAAAAGGCCGGTAAAAAACGCATGAAGCAAGTGGGCAACGTGGAAGTTCCACAAGAAGCCTTCCTTGCGGTGCTCAGGTTGGATAGTTAGGTCCTATGTCGCTAAATTTCCCGCTGTTGCTGGTCATCGCCGTTGCCGTCTGCGGTCTCTTGGCGTTGCTCGATCTGGTGTTCTTCGCCCCGCGTAGGCGGGCGGCTATCGCGTCCTATCAAGGCAGCGTCAGCCAGCCCGATGGTGTGGTGATCGAGAAGCTGAACAAAGAGCCTTTGCTGGTTGAATACGGCAAGTCGTTCTTCCCGGTGTTGTTCATCGTGCTGGTGCTGCGTTCGTTCCTGGTGGAGCCGTTTCAGATCCCGTCGGGGTCGATGAAACCTACCCTGGATGTGGGCGACTTCATCCTGGTGAACAAGTTTTCCTATGGGATCCGCCTGCCGGTGATCGATAAGAAGGTCATCGAAGTCGGCGACCCGCAGCGCGGTGATGTGATGGTGTTCCGCTATCCAAGCGACCCGAACGTCAACTACATCAAGCGTGTGGTCGGCCTGCCGGGCGATGTGATCCGTTACACCAGCGACAAGCGCCTGTTCATCAACGGTGAGTCGGTGGCCGAAAAACTGCTCGGTTCCGAACCGAACACCCTGGGCAGCGCCGAGCTGTATCAGGAGAAGCTCGGTGCCGTGGAACACGAGATCCGCAAGGAGATGAGCCGCTATCGCGCCCAGCCTGACGGCCAGTGGAAAGTGCCTGCCGGGCACTATTTCATGATGGGCGACAACCGCGACAACTCCAATGACAGCCGCTACTGGGATGACCCCAGTATTCCCAAAGAGCTGCTGGGCATGGTTCCCGACCAGAATATCGTCGGCAAGGCCTTCGCGGTCTGGATGAGTTGGCCGGAACCCAAGCTCAGCCACCTGCCAAACTTCTCGCGGGTCGGGCTGATCAAGTAATACAAGCGGCGCTGTGAACACAGCGCCGAATGCTTTTCTGGGGCGTGGACAATTCGCGTCCCATGCAACACCCATCAGGATTTGAATTTGAACACTGCGTCAATCGTCGATGGCCGCCGGTGCCACCAACTCACTATGGATAAACCGTGACCGTTTCTCTCAGTCGTCTCGAGCGCCAGCTCGGCTACACCTTCAAGGACCAGGAATTGATGGTCCTTGCCCTCACACACCGCAGCTTCGCAGGGCGCAATAACGAGCGCCTGGAATTTCTCGGTGATGCCATCCTCAATTTCGTTGCCGGTGAAGCCCTTTTCGAGCGCTTCCCCCAAGCCCGTGAAGGCCAGCTATCGCGCCTGCGCGCACGCCTGGTCAAGGGCGAAACCCTGGCCGTACTGGCTCGCGGTTTCGGCCTGGGCGAGTACCTGCGCCTGGGTTCCGGCGAATTGAAAAGCGGCGGGTTCCGCCGTGAATCGATCCTGGCCGATGCCCTCGAAGCGCTGATCGGCGCTATCTACCTGGATGCGGGCATGGAAGCGGCCAAGGAGCGGGTCACGGCGTGGCTGACCTCCGAGATCGAAAGCCTGACCCTGGTCGATACCAACAAAGATCCCAAGACCCGCCTGCAGGAATTCCTGCAATCGCGCGGCTGCGAACTGCCCCGCTACGAAGTGGTGGATATCCAGGGTGAGCCCCATTGCCGCGTGTTCTTCGTGGAATGTGAAATCACCTTACTGAACGAAAAAAGCCGAGGTCAGGGTGTGAGCCGTCGTATTGCCGAACAGGTAGCGGCCGCTGCAGCACTGATTGCCCTGGGCGTGGAGAATGGCCATGACTGATTCAACCGCAACACGCTGTGGCTATGTTGCCATCGTCGGCCGCCCCAACGTGGGCAAGTCCACGCTGCTCAACCACATCCTGGGGCAGAAGCTGGCGATTACATCGCGCAAGCCGCAGACCACCCGCCACAACATGCTGGGCATCAAGACCGAAGGCAACGTGCAAGCGGTCTACGTTGACACCCCGGGCATGCACAAAGGCGGCGAAAAAGCCCTTAACCGCTATATGAACAAGACCGCTTCGGCCGCGTTGAAAGACGTCGACGTGGTGATCTTCGTGGTCGACCGCACCAAGTGGACCGATGAAGACCAGATGGTTCTGGAGCGCGTGCAGTACGTCACCGGCCCGTTGATCGTCGCGCTGAACAAGACCGACCGCATCGAAGACAAAGCCGAGCTGATGCCGCACCTGAGCTGGCTGCAGGAACAACTGCCGAACGCCCAGATCATCCCGATTTCCGCCCAGCACGGCCACAACCTCGATGCGCTGGAGCGCGTGATCGCCGAGCACCTGCCGGAGAACGAACACTTCTTCCCGGAAGACCAGATCACCGACCGCAGCAGCCGTTTCCTCGCCGCCGAACTGGTGCGTGAGAAAATCATGCGCCAGATGGGCGCCGAGCTGCCGTACCAGATCACCGTCGAAATCGAAGAGTTCAAGCAGCAGGGCAAGACCTTGCATATCCATGCGCTGATCCTCGTCGAACGCGACGGCCAGAAGAAAATCATCATTGGCGACAAGGGCGAGCGCATCAAGCGCATCGGTACCGAGGCGCGCAAGGATATGGAATTGCTGTTCGATTCCAAGATCATGCTCAACCTGTGGGTGAAGGTGAAAGGCGGTTGGTCCGATGACGAGCGTGCGTTGCGCTCCCTCGGCTACGGCGACCTGTAAGTACACCGCAGGGCAAAAAATGTGGGAGGGGGCTTGGCCCCGATAGCGGTGGACCAGTTAATAAATACGTGACTGAGCCACCGCCATCGGGGCCAAGCCCCTTCCCACATTAGGTTTATGTTGTTTTCACGATAGAGAGCCCATGTCCCAATCCCCACCTCCCAGCCAACTCGCCTATGTCCTGCACAGCCGTGCCTATCGCGAGACCAGCGCCCTGGTGGATTTCCTCACCCCCCAAGGTCGCCTGCGCGCGGTGTTGCGCAGTGCGCGGGGCAAGGCCGGGACATTGGCGCGGCCCTTTGTGGCGCTGGATGTGGAGTTTCGCGGCAAGGGCGAGCTGAAGAACGTCGGCCGCCTGGAAAGCGTCGGCACCTCCGCCTGGCTCAATGGCGATGCGCTGTTCAGCGGCCTATACCTAAATGAACTGCTGATTCGCCTGTTGCCAGCCGAAGATCCGCACCCGGCGGTCTTCGATCACTACGCCGCCACGTTGCTGGCCCTGGCCGAAGGTCGGCCGTTGGAGCCGTTGCTGCGCGCCTTCGAATGGCGTCTGCTGGACGATCTGGGTTACGGCTTTGAACTGAACAACGACCTGCACGGCGAACCCATCGCCGCCGATGGCATGTATCGCCTGCAAGTGGACGCGGGGCTGGAGCGCGTCTACTTGCTGCAACCCGGTCTATTTCAGGGCACCGAGCTGCTGGCCATGAGCGAAGCCGACTGGACCGCGCCCGGCGCCTTGTCCGCCGCCAAGCGCCTGATGCGCCAGGCCCTGGCCGTGCACCTGGGCGGGCGGCCGCTGGTCAGTCGCGAGTTGTTTCGAAAGCCCTGACATCCCCGTGTATGCTGTGCAGCGTTTCTTTCCCCTTTTCAGGAGCGCTTCCGTGACCACCAGCAATCGCATTCTTCTTGGCGTCAACATCGACCACGTCGCTACCCTGCGCCAGGCCCGGGGCACTCGCTACCCCGATCCGGTCAAGGCCGCGCTGGACGCCGAAGAAGCGGGCGCCGACGGCATCACCGTGCACTTGCGCGAAGACCGTCGGCACATCCAGGAACGCGACGTGCTGCTGCTCAAGGACGTGCTGCAAACCCGCATGAATTTCGAAATGGGCGTCACCGAAGAAATGATGGCGTTCGCCGAGCGCATCCGCCCGGCACATATCTGCCTGGTGCCGGAAACCCGCCAGGAACTCACCACCGAGGGCGGCCTGGATGTGGCCGGCCAGGAAGCGCGGATCAAGGCCGCGGTGCAGCGTTTGTCGAAGATCGGCAGCGAAGTGTCGTTGTTTATCGACGCCGACCCGCGCCAGATCGAGGCCTCGCGCCGCGTCGGCGCGCCCGCCATCGAACTGCATACTGGCCGCTACGCCGATGCCACCACGCCGACGGAGGTCGCAGACGAGCTGCAACGCATTATCGAAGGCGTGAACTGCGGTCTCAATGAAGGCTTGATCGTCAATGCCGGCCACGGCTTGCACTACCACAACGTCGAGGCCGTCGCCGCGATCAAGGGCATCAACGAACTGAACATCGGCCATGCCCTGGTGGCCCACGCGCTGTTCGTCGGCTTCAAAGGCGCGGTTGCCGAAATGAAGGCCCTGATCCTGGCCGCCGCCAAGCACTAAAAGCAGCCAAGCCGAAATGTGGGAGGGCGTCACCTCCCACATGAGAACCCTTACTGTTTAGCCCGTGTAGGTGTATCGTATCCGCCCTTTGCAGGCTATGCGCCTGCGGCCGATACGCGAGGTTGTTGTGTCCCGATCCTTTTCCCGTCGACAAATCCTGGGTGGTCTGGCCGGCCTGGCCGTAGTGGGCGCCGGTGCCGGTGGCGCCTACCGCTACTGGCTGGGGAAAGTCGCCGAGGCCGAGGCGGGGCACGATTACGAACTGATCGCGGCGCCGCTGGATGTTGAGCTGGTGCCGGGACACAAGACCGAGGCCTGGGCGTTCGGCCCGTCGGCGCCGGGCACCGAGTTGCGTGTGCGCCAGGGTGAGTGGT
This sequence comes from Pseudomonas sp. ARP3, assembly GCF_001029595.1. NCBI lineage: Bacteria > Pseudomonadati > Pseudomonadota > Gammaproteobacteria > Pseudomonadales > Pseudomonadaceae > Pseudomonas > Pseudomonas sp. ARP3. The sequence goes on along the minus strand of NZ_LEKF01000003.1, from coordinate 325,367 downwards.
TGCGGGTGCGCTTTATCAACCACTTGCCGGTCGCCACCACCATCCACTGGCATGGCATCCGCCTGCCGCTGGAAATGGACGGCGTGCCCTACGTCTCGCAGTTGCCGGTGCTGCCTGGCGAATACTTCGACTACAAGTTCCGCGTGCCCGACGCCGGCAGCTACTGGTACCACCCTCATGTCAACAGCAGCGAAGAACTCGGCCGTGGCCTGGTGGGGCCGCTGATCATCGAAGAGCGCGAGCCCACCGGTTTCAAACACGAATGCACCCTGAGCCTCAAGAGCTGGCACGTGGACGAAGAGGGCGCGTTTGTCGCCTTCAGCATCCCCCGCGAAGCGGCGCGTGGCGGTACGGCCGGGCGCTTGTCGACGATCAACGGTGTGTCCCAGGCGGTGATCGACTTGCCGGCCGGGCAGATCACCCGTGTGCGTCTGCTCAATCTGGATAACACCCTGACCTATCGCATCAATATTCCCGACGTCGAAGCGCGCATCTATGCGTTGGATGGCAACCCTATCGAACCGCGCCCGCTGGGCAAGGAGTACTGGCTGGGCCCGGGCATGCGTATCTGCCTGGCGATCAAGGCGCCGGCGGCGGGTGAAGAACTGTCGATCCGCAACGGCCCGGTGCGCCTGGGCACCTTCCGCTCAGTGGCCAATACCGACGCGCCCACCGACTGGCCACCGGCGCTGCCGGCCAACCCGATCAGCGAGCCGGACCTGGCCAATGCCGAGAAACTCAACTTCAATTTCGAGTGGGTTGGTTCGGTCTCGGTCAATGTGGACAACGGCAAGCCGCCGAGCCTGTGGCAGATCAACGGCCAGGCCTGGGACATCACCGACAAAACCTGCGCCGACCGCCCGATCGCCAAGCTGGAAAAGGGCAAGAGCTACATTTTCGAATTGAAGAACATGACTCAGTACCAGCACCCGATCCACCTGCACGGCATGAGTTTCAAGGTGATCGCCTCTAACCGCCACAAGGTGATCCCGTATTTCACCGACACCTACCTGCTGGGCAAGAACGAGCGCGCCCGCGTGGCGTTGGTGGCGGATAACCCTGGGGTGTGGATGTTCCACTGCCATGTGATCGACCATATGGAAACCGGCCTGATGGCCGCCATCGAGGTGGCGTGATGCGTCAGTTTCGCCCCACCGCGATCATCGACCGCAGCCGGGACCAGGACTTTATGCGTGAAGCCCTGGCCCTCGCCGCCCAAGGCGCAGCGCTGGGTGAGGTGCCGGTCGGCGCGGTGCTGGTGCAGGACGGTGAAATCATCGGACGAGGCTTTAATTGCCCCATCAGCGGTAACGACCCTAGCGCCCACGCCGAAATGGTCGCCATCCGCGCCGCCGCCCAGGCCGTCAGCAACTACCGCCTGCCAGGCAGCACGCTGTATGTGACCCTGGAGCCGTGCAGCATGTGCGCCGGTTTGATCGTGCATTCACGCATCGCACGGGTGGTGTACGGCGCGTTGGAGCCTAAGGCGGGGATCGTGCAGAGCCAGGGGCAGTTTTTTACCCAGGGCTTTTTGAATCATCGGGTGTTGTTTGAAGGCGGTGTACTGGCTGAAGAGTGCGGCACGGTGCTGAGCGAATTCTTCAAAGCGCGCCGTGCCAAACCCGCCCTCTAAAGAACACAGCAGATCAAATGTGGGAGGGGGCTTGCCCCCGATGACGGCGGGTCAGCTAAGGCTATGCTGACCGACACTCTGAAATCGGGGGCAAGCCCCCTCCCATATTTTGAGCTTCATTTTTCCAGCGGGACGGGGGCTTACTTTTTGGCGATGATGACGGCCCGCATAGGCGCCGGCAGCCCTTCAATGGTCTTGCTGTGATCATCCGGATCGAGGAAATCGCTGAGGGATTGATACTTCATCCATTCCGTCCCACGCTGTTCCTGCACCGTGGTCACACTCACATCCACACACCGCACATCACTGAACCCGGCACGCCGCAGCCATAGCATCAACGCCGGCACCGAGGGCAGGAACCACACGTTGCGCATCTGCGCGTAGCGATCTTCCGGCACCAGCACTTGCTGCTGATCGCCTTCCACTACCAAGGTTTCCAGCACCAGCTCGCCGCCCTTGACCAGTGTGTCCTTGAGCGCCAGCAAGTGCTCGATGGGCGAGCGACGGTGGTAGAAAACGCCCATGGAAAACACCGTGTCGAAGCCTTCCAGGTTGGGCGGCAGGTCTTCGAACGGGAACGGTAGGTGCCAGGCTTTGGGCTCGGACAGGTAGCGTTGCACCGCCTGGAACTGGCAGAAGAACAACCAGTTGGGGTCCACGCCGATCACGCTGTCGGCACCGGCGCCGAGCATGCGCCACATGTAGTAGCCGTTGCCGCAGCCGACGTCGAGGATGCGCTTGCCCTTGAGGTTCAGGTGCGGCGCCACCCGCGACCACTTCCAGTCCGAGCGCCATTCGGTGTCCACATGCACGCCGAACAAATGGAACGGGCCTTTGCGCCAGGGGCTCAGGCCCATGAGTGCGGTGTGCATCTGCGCGCGGGTGGCGTCGTCGCAGTCGGCGTCCAGGGTCAGGCCGTTCAGCAGGTCGACGTGGTCGGGCGCGAGGGTCGGCAGCGCGTCCAGCGCGCTCTGCCAGCGCGCGAGGTCGCCGTGGCCTTTCTCCATTTTGCTGTCGAGTTGCGCCTGCAGGCCCTGGGCCCAGACGGCCAGGGGCGTGCCGACCAGATGGCGGGCGAGGGGGGACAGATCAATCATGGCAAGGCAATCAACGAGGCAAAGTTAAGACACTGGAACCACGGCACGACTTTCGAGAACCCGGCCGCCAGCAGGCGTTCGCGGTGTTCTTCGAGGCTGTCGGGCTTCATGACGTTTTCGATGGCGCTGCGTTTCTGGGCGATTTCCAGTTCGCTGTAGCCATTGGCGCGTTTGAACGCCACATGCAGGTCGGTGAGCAGTGCGTGTTCTTCCAGGTCATTGAAGCGCAGCTTTTCCGAAAGGATCAGCGCGCCGCCCGGCAACAGCGCCTGACGAATGCGGCCGAGCAACGCCAGGCGCTCCTCGGGGGCGATGAACTGCAAGGTGAAGTTCAGCGCCACCACCGAAGCCGGCTGGAACTGCAACGCGAGGATATCGCCCTCGACCACCTGCACCGGCAGCAACTCTTGAAACATCGAGTCCTGGCCATTGAGGTATTCGCGACAGCGTTCGACCATCGCCGCCGAATTGTCCACCGCGATCACCGAGCAGCCCTCGGTGCGCACATGGCGCCGCAGAGCCTGGGTCACCGCGCCGAGGGATGAGCCCAGGTCGTAGAGCACGCTGTGGGGTTGGGCGAACTGCGCGGCCAGCACGCCGAGGTTCTCGACAATGGTCGGATACCCAGGCACCGAGCGTTTGATCATGTCGGGAAACACCCGCACTACATCCTCGTTAAAGGCGAAGTCCGGCACCTGGGGCAGGGGCTGGGCGAACAGGCGATCGGGTTCTTGGCTCACGGTTGTTCCGGCGACGGTGGGGGAAAGGCCGGCATTTTAGCCAAGTTGCCCCTCGGATGCCCGTGTTGTCTGATGGAAAGCCGAGGCCGTGATACCCCACTGGCCAAGCCAATAGGTAGTAATCAGCAAATACGGCGCGGCCTCGAACGCGACCACGAACCGATTGATGCCGATCAGCGTGTCGGAAAACACAAAGGATGCGGCTCCCGCCGCGGCCAGCAGCGCCGAACGCTTGGGCACATCACCGCCCAAGCGGGCCAGCGCGCGCCAGAGCATGGCGCTGATCACCAGGGCATAAACCACCACAGGTATTAACAAATCCCCCAGGCCATGGGAGATCAGGATGCTCAACAGCACCGCTCCCACGCCCAGCGCGAGGATCAACGGCAGCGGCGCCAAGCGGCGGCAATCGCTGAAGTAGGCCTTGAGGTACGCCAAGTGCGCCAACAGAAATGCGCCCAGGCCAAAGATAAACAGGTCCCCCGGCCAGGCCAGCAGAACATCCCCCACCAGTGAGAAAATCAGTCCCAGGCTGATCCAGCGGCGATAGTCGGTGGGCGGCGCATCGTGCAGCCAGCCCAGCAGTGCCAGCACCGGCAAGGGTTTGACCAGCAGGCACAGCAGCGTGGCGTGGGTGGTCAGGCCGTAGATAAAAGTGCCGGCGCCCATCAGCGCAAGAATCAGCCACGGCATATCAGTTCACCGTAATGGCGCAGTCGAAGGCTTCAACGGGTTCGGCTTCCGGCTCCCAGGGCTGCTGGGAGGTCAGGCGCAAGCGACCCTGACCCGGCGCGAAAGCCTGGAACCGCCAGGTCGACTGGCCGCCGTCGCCGATCACCCCGGATTCGCTGCTGCTGTAGACCTCGGGGCTCAGCGCACGCAGCACGCCGCCGGCCGAATCCTGGATGGCCCAGCGGTAACCGGTGGTGGGGTTGCTGGGCAGGGTGAGGATCAGGTTTTGCCCGGTTTTCAGCTGGAGCGGGCAGGCGCTCTGGTTTTCCACGGTGACGTTTTGCTTGGGAGCGCTGGCGCAGGCGGCCAGCAGGGCAAGGCTCAAGGGGAGAAGCAGGCGGGCAGCGGTCATAAGGGCTCCGTTGTTTGGCGACGAAGACCGAGCATAACCGAAGATAAGACAGGGTGTTACAAGGTGGATACAGGTTGCGGCCACTCGCGCCATCGGGGGCAAGCCCCCTCCCACACTTGAGTATGTTCACAAATCAAACTGTGGGAGGGGGCTTGCCCCCGATGAGGCCGGTGCAAGCGCTAACGGTCTATCAGAACAGCACCTTCGCCACATCCGCAAAGCGCTTGGCGAAATGCACCGTCATGCCTTCCTTCAGGTACTCCGGCAACTCTTCGAAACTGCCGCGATTGGGCTCTGGCAGGATCAGTTCATGGATCTTCTGGCGCCGCGCGGCGATTACTTTTTCGCGCACTCCGCCAATTGGCAGCACATGCCCAGTCAGTGTCAGTTCGCCGGTCATGGCCACGCCTTTCTTCGGCGGTTGGTTACGTGCCAGGGACAGCAGGGCGCTGGCCATGGTCACGCCAGCACTTGGGCCATCCTTCGGCGTGGCGCCTTCCGGCACATGCAGGTGCACAAAGGCTTCGTCGAAGAACTTCGGGTCGCCGCCAAAAGACTTCAGGTTCGAACTGATGTAGCTGTAGGCGATTTCGGCGGACTCCTTCATCACCTCACCCAACTGGCCGGTCAGCTTGAAGCCGCGGTTAAGGGTGTGAATGCGCGTCGCTTCAATCGGCAAGGTGGCACCGCCCATGCTGGTCCACGCCAGGCCGGTGATGACGCCAATGCCGGACAACACTTGTTCATTACGGAACACCGGCGTGCCCAGGGAGCTTTCCAGATCCTTGTTGCCGATCTTGATCACGCTGTCCGGCGCATCCAGCAACTTGACCACCGCTTTGCGCACCAGTTTGCCCAGCTGTTTCTCCAACTGGCGCACCCCAGCTTCACGGGCGTAACCGTCGATCAGCGCGCGCAGGGCGCCATCGCTGATGGTCAGGCTGTTTTTTGCCACGCCGGCTTTTTCCAGCTGCTTGGGCCATAGATGGCGCTTGGCGATGGCGACTTTCTCTTCGGTGATATAGCCCGACAGGCGAATCACTTCCATACGGTCGAGCAGTGGGCCGGGGATGGAATCCAGGGTGTTGGCGGTGCACACGAACAGCACCTTGGACAGGTCCAGGCGCAGGTCCAGGTAGTGGTCGAGGAATTCGACATTCTGCTCAGGGTCCAGGGTTTCCAGCAGCGCCGACGCCGGGTCGCCCTGGAAGCTCTGGCCCATCTTGTCGATCTCGTCGAGCATGATTACCGGGTTCATCACCTCCACGTCCTTGAGCGCCTGCACCAGTTTGCCGGGCAGGGCGCCGATGTAGGTGCGGCGATGGCCCTTGATTTCGGCCTCGTCACGCATGCCGCCGACGCTGAACCGATAGAACGGGCGGCCCAGGGACTCGGCGATGGATTTGCCGACACTGGTTTTGCCCACGCCCGGCGGGCCCACCAGCAGCACAATGGAACCGGCGACTTCGCCTTTATAGGCGCCCACCGCGAGGAATTCGAGGATGCGGCTCTTGATGTCATCAAGGCCTGCGTGGTGTTTATCCAGCACCTTGCGCGCGTGCTTAAGGTCGAGTTTGTCCTCGCCATATACGCCCCATGGCACCGACGTGGCCCAATCCAGATAGTTGCGGGTGACCGCGTATTCCGGCGAGCCGGTTTCCAGGATCGACAGTTTGTTGAGTTCTTCATCGATGCGTTTTTTCGCCTGGGCCGGCAGTACTTTGCCTTCCAGGCGTTGCTCAAATTGCTCGACGTCCGCGCTGCGGTCGTCCTTGGTCAAACCCAGTTCCTGCTGGATGACTTTGAGCTGTTCCTTGAGGAAGAACTCGCGCTGATGCTCGCCGATCTTGCGGTTCACTTCGGCGGACAGCTCTTTTTGCAGGCGCGCGACCTCGACTTCCTTGCGCAGCATCGGCAGCACTTTTTCCATGCGCTTGAGCATGGGCACGCAGTCCAGCACTTCCTGCAGTTCGTTGCCGGTGGCGGAGGTGAGGGCGGCGGCGAAGTCGGTCAGCGGCGATGGGTCGTTGGGGCTGAAGCGGTTGAGGTAGTTCTTCAACTCTTCGCTGTACAACGGGTTGAGGGGCAGCAGCTCCTTGATCGCGTTGATCAGCGCCATGCCGTAAGCCTTGACCTCGTCGGTCGGCTCGGACGGCTGGTGTGGGTATTCGACTTCCACCAGGTACGGCGGGCGATGGTGCTTGAGCCAGGTGCGAATCCTCACGCGGGTCAGGCCCTGGGCGACGAATTGCAGCTTGCCGTTTTCGCGGCTGGCGTGATGCACCTTCACCAGGGTGCCGTACAGCGGCAGGCTGGAGGTGTCGAAGTGGCGCGGGTCTTCCGGCGGCGTGTCCATAAAGAACAGGGCCAGGGAGTGGTGCTCGGACTTGCTCACCAGTTCCAGGGTTTCGGCCCAGGGTTCTTCATTGACGATCACCGGCAACACTTGCGCGGGGAAGAACGGCCGATTGTGGATCGGGATGATATAGACCTTGTCCGGCAGGTTCTGCCCAGGCAGGGCCAGGCCGGTATTGGACGAGTGGGATTCAGCGTTTTCGGGGTCGGCGTAATCGTTGAGGTCGTAATCGGGAAATTCTTGCTGGTCGCTCATGGGGCACCTGCATCAGGAAGTATGGTGCTTAGATGGGGCGAGGTAGCGGTGGTTTCAATGGTGGGGGTGAGATAGCAACATATTGCATAAAATTACGGCGGCGATCCGGCCATGGGGGTCAGCTGATTTTATGAAGGTAGGCCGGGAGCGGCTGTTCTGGCAGCACCGAGAGTACTTTCAAGCGCTGCAACATTCGCTGTCGCGCCCGCTGCAAGTGCTCGCGCAGGTTCAGCGCGGCGGCATCGAAGGCACCGTGCAGCAGCAGTTCGAGAATCAAGCGATGTTCGGCAAGCATCGACGGATCGGCGCCGATCCCCAGCAAACCATGGAATATCCGGCTGATGATCATCGGGCTCTGGCCCTGGCGGATCAACGCCGCGATCTTGCGGTTTTGCAGACCGGCCAGGCAGTGCTGGTGCAAGTCCTCCTCGATGCGCTCGATGGCTTCCAGGCTGCAGTGCGCGGTGCTCTGGGCGTCCAGTACCCGTTGCAGCATGGCTTGCAGCACCTCGCGGTCGAGGTTCGGCGCGCTCTGGCGCAAAGCTTCGGGCTCCAGGCAGGCGCGCAGTTCGTAGTCCTCGGTCACTTCCCGGGCCGTCAACGGGCCGGCCAGCCATTGGGAGTAGGGCTCCTTTTCCACCAGGCCACGGTCGCGTAAACGCATAAGCGCTTCACGCACCACCGCGCGGCTGACGCCGTAGTGTTCGGCGGCCGCCTGTTCATCCAGGCGGTAATGGCCGAAGGCGATGCAGGTGGACAGCGCCGCGCCGATTTCATCGACGATCCGTTCGCCCAACGGTCGTGTGTCCACCAACTCATCTTCGCCGTTCAAGCCCAGGTGCGCAGCGCTCAAGGGCAGGCGCAGCGGCTCCATGGCCAGGCCTTCGGGATTGATCAAGTAACCGCGGCCATTGAAACGGCAAATCAGCCCTTCTTCATGCAGCAGGTCCAACGCCCGGCGTACCGGCACGCGGCTGGTGCCGAACAAATCGGCCAGGGGCGCTTCCAGCAACACCAGCCCATGGCGGGCGGTGCCGTTGACGATCGCATCTCGCAGCACCTGGTGAATCATCGCGTAACGGGAGGCCGAGGCAGACGCTGCTTTCATCGATTTCTCAAGAGCATGTAGGACGATGGCCGGGGATTCTCTCATAGATGTGGGTGTCACTCTGCGCCACGTTGTGGGCACTTTTTTGGGGCCTGAAACGGATCGTTGTTACTTTTCTGCACCAAAATGTACTTATTAATAAAAGATACATTATTTGAGCCTAAGTCACTTCTCCTCTGCTTGTCGGATTATTCTGCAACCCTGCAAGGGCTCTAGTCCGCTATTTCTAGCGTTAACGACCCGGAAAGCGCCAGTAGATCACCCAAGCCTGGCACGAAAGCTGCCTTTGTAAAATGTACATTTTATGAATATGTACGTTTTAAAAGGACTGCGCTGATGTCAGATGCCACATCAATGGCCGAGGATTTCGCCCACGGTCGCAGCGACCCGGTGCAAGCTCTGGAGCACTCGCTTGACCAGGCCCGGCGGTCTAGCTGCGTGTTTATCAGCCTCACCGCCGACCGCGCACGCCGTGAAGCCGAAGCCGCGGCTGCCCGCTGGCGTGCCGGTCAGCCATTGAGCCCGTTCGACGGCGTGCCGCTGGCCTGGAAAGACCTGTTTGACATGGCCGGCAGCGTCACCACCGCCGGTGCCGCCTACCGTCGCAATGCCCCCGCCGCCGCGCTCGATGCGCCCGTTGTCGGCCTGTTGTGCCGCGCCGGCATGGTCAGCGTGGGCAAGACCAACCTCAGTGAGCTGGCGTATTCCGGCCTGGGACTGAACCCGCATTTCGGCACGCCGCGTAATCCCCATGCCAGCGATCAGCCGCGTATCCCCGGTGGTTCGTCGTCCGGTTCGGCGGTGGCCGTCGCCGCTGGAATCGTGCCGATCGCCATGGGCACCGACACCGCCGGCTCGATCCGCATCCCCTCGGCCTTCAATGGCCTGGTGGGGTATCGCAGCAGCAGTCGGCGCTATAACCGCGACGGTGTGTTCCCTTTGGCTCGCACCCTCGACAGTCTCGGCCCGCTGACGCGTAGCGTGCGCGATGCCCTGACCCTCGACGATATCCTTCACGGCCGCACGCACACCCATACCGCACGCAGCCTAAAGGGTCAGCGGTTTGTGCTGGAGCACAGCGTGCTGAGCCACGTTGAACCGGCCGTAGGCAATAACTTGCTGCGCGCCGTGGAGCAACTCAAAGCCGCCGGTGCGCTGGTCGAAAACCGTGAAAGCCCGACCTTCAAAGGCGCACTGGAACTGATCCACCAACATGGCTGGCTCGGCGCCTTCGAAGCCTTCGCCCTGCACCAAGCCCTGCTCGACAGCGCCGACGCCGCGCAACTCGATCCACGGGTGCGCCGCCGCCTCGAAACCGCCCGCGGGCTGCCCGCCAACCAGTTGATCGGCCTGATCGAGGCACGCCAACGCCTGCAACTCCAACTGGTCGACGACCTCGACGGCGCGATCCTGATCACGCCCACCGTCGCCCACGTCGCCCCGGCCCTGGCGCCTCTGGAAGCCGACGACGACCTGTTCGCCACCACCAACCTCGCCACCCTGCGCCTGACCATGCCCGGCAGCCTGCTGGACATGCCCGGCGTGACCTTGCCCAGTGGCCGCGATGCCTTGGGCCTGCCCACCGGGATGCTGCTCAGCGCCCCGATGGGGGAGGACGCGCGCCTGCTGCGCGCCGCGTTGTCCGTCGAATCCGTACTTAACGTTTAAGGAGATACACCATGGCTAAAGACATCCTTTGTGCATTTGGCGTCGACGTTGATGCCGTCGCCGGCTGGCTCGGTTCCTACGGCGGCGAGGACTCGCCGGATGACATCTCTCGCGGCCTGTTCGCCGGCGAAGTCGGCGCGCCGCGCCTGCTCAAACTGTTCGAACGCTACGGCCTGCGCACCACCTGGTTTATCCCCGGCCACTCGATGGAGACTTTCCCCGAGCAGATGAAGGCTGTCGCCGATGCCGGCCACGAAATCGGCGTGCACGGCTACAGCCACGAAAACCCGATTGCGATGACCGCCGAGCAGGAAGAAATCGTCCTCGACAAGTCCATCGAACTGATCACCCAAGTCACCGGCAAACGCCCCACCGGCTACGTTGCGCCGTGGTGGGAATTCAGCAAGGTCACCAACGAGCTGTTGCTGAAAAAAGGCATCAAGTACGACCACAGCCTGATGCATAACGACTTCCACCCCTACTACGTACGCAAGGGCGACAGCTGGACCAAGATCGACTACAGCCAGCACCCCGACACCTGGATGAAACCGCTGGTACGCGGTGAAGAAACCGACTTGGTAGAGATCCCGGCCAACTGGTACCTGGATGACCTGCCGCCGATGATGTTCATCAAGAAAGCCCCCAACAGCCACGGCTTCGTCAACCCGCGTCACCTCGAAGAAATGTGGCGCGACCAGTTCGACTGGGTCTACCGCGAACACGAACACGCGGTGTTCACCATGACCATCCACCCCGACGTATCCGGCCGCCCGCAAGTGCTGCTGATGCTCGAACGCTTGATCGAACACATCCAGAGCCATGCCGGCGTGCGTTTTGTCACGTTCGATGAAATCGCCGACGACTTTATCCGTCGCCAACCGCGTTCCTGACCCCACCCCTTGAGGCGCCACCCATGTCCATCTACAACAAGCTTGACCTGACCGGTTGGAAACCCCGGCAATTGACGTCCCAGGAAGTGCGCTTCGCCACCTGGATCGCGTTTTTCGCCTGGGTGTTTGCGGTGTACGACTTCATTCTGTTCGGCACCTTGCTGCCGGAGATCGGCCGGCACTTCGGCTGGGGTGAAGTGGAGCAAGCCGAGATCGCGACCTGGGTGGCGGTGGGCACCGCCGTGGTCGCCCTGGCCATCGGCCCTATCGTCGACAAACTGGGGCGGCGCAAAGGGATTATTTTCACCGTGGCCGGTTCGGCGCTGTGTACGGCGCTGACCGCGATCGGCGGGGCGTGGGGCAAGTCGCCGCTGATTCTGATCCGTTCGTTGGGCGGTCTGGGTTATGCCGAAGAAACCGTCAATGCCACCTACCTCACCGAGCTGTATGGCGCGTCGGAAGACCCGCGACTGACCAAACGACGCGGTTTCATCTACAGCCTGGTGCAGGGCGGCTGGCCGGTAGGGGCGCTGATTGCGGCGGGGTTGACCGCCTTGTTGCTGCCGATCATCGGTTGGCAGGGGTGTTTTATCTTCGCGGCGATCCCGGCCATTGTGATTGCAATCATGGCGCGCAAGCTCAAGGAGAGCCCGCAGTTCCAGATCCATCAGCGCATCAGCGAACTGCGTAAAAGTGGCGCGGTGAACGAAGCGCAGAACGTCGCCGCCACCTACGGCGTGGACTACGACGAACACAGCAAGGCCGGGCTCAAAGCCGCATTCCGTGGCCCGGCACGCCGCGCCACCCTGGTGATCGGCGCCGCGCTGTTGCTCAACTGGGCGGCGATCCAGGTGTTCAGTGTGCTGGGCACGTCGGTGATCGTCAGCGTGCACCACATCTCGTTCGAGAACTCGCTGATCATCCTGGTGCTGTCGAACCTGGTGGGTTACTGCGGCTACCTCAGCCATGGCTGGATGGGCGACAAGATCGGCCGCCGCAATGTGATCGGCCTGGGCTGGATGCTCGGCGGTCTGTCGTTCGCCGGCATGCTGTTCGGCCCGAGCAATATGGCCATGGTGGTGGGCTTGTACAGCCTGGGCCTGTTCTTCCTGATCGGGCCGTACTCGGCGGCGCTGTTCTTTATCAGTGAAAGTTTCCCCACCAGCATTCGCGCCACCGGCGGCGCGATCATCCATGCCATGGGGCCCATCGGTGCGGTGGTCGCAGGCTTTGGTGCCACTCAAGTGTTGTCCGCCGGCAGCGACTGGCAGACCGCGGCGCTGTGGTTCGGTGCGTTGCCGTGCTTCCTGTCCGGTGCGCTGATGTTTGCCGCCCGCCATGTCCGCCCGGAAACCGTGCAGTAAGGAGTATTCGATGAATCGTAAAGTTGCCTTGATTACCGGTGCCGCCAGCGGCATCGGCCAAGCCCTGGCCGTGGCCTATGCGCGCAATGGCGTGACGGTAGTGGGCGGGTATTTTCCGGCTGATCCCCATGATCCGCAGATCACTGTGAGCCTGGTGCAAGAAGCCGGTGGCGTCTGCCTGATGTTGCCGCTGGACGTGGGCGACACCGCCTCGGTGGACGCCTTGGCCGCGCAGGCTGTGCAGCATTTCGGTCGGCTCGACTATGCGGTGGCCAACGCCGGCCTGCTGCGTCGCGCACCGTTACTGGACATGACCGATGCGCTGTGGGACGAGATGCTAAATGTCGACCTGACGGGCGTCATGCGCACCTTTCGCGCTGCCAGTCGGCATATGAACGAGGGCGGCGCGTTAGTGGCGATTTCGTCGATTGCCGGCGGCGTGTACGGCTGGCAGGACCACAGCCACTACGCCGCCGCCAAGGCTGGTGTGCCGGGGTTGTGCCGTTCGCTGGCGGTGGAACTGGCGCCTCTGGGCATTCGCTGCAATGCGGTGATCCCGGGCCTGATCGAGACGCCGCAGTCCCTGGACGCCAAAAACTCCCTCGGCCCCGAAGGCCTGGCCAAAGCCGCCCGCGCTATTCCGCTGGGCCGGGTAGGGCGCGCCGATGAAGTGGCGTCGCTGGTGCAGTTCTTGACCAGTGATGCGTCCAGCTACCTCACCGGCCAGAGCATCGTCATCGACGGCGGCCTGACCGTACGCTGGCCTGACTGATGGGGGGGAGGGGGCTTGCCCCCGATGGTGGTGGGTCAGACACAGCTGCCCTGGCTGAACCGCCGCAATCGGGGGCAAGCCCCCTCCCACATTGGAATGCCACTGGCCTGACGGATGTACTCGCTCCCACTATGGAATGCCACTGGCCTGACGGATGTACTCGCTCCCACATTGGAATGACCCTGGCCTGACGGATGTACTCGCTCCCACTATGGAATGCCACTGGCCCGACGGATGTACTCGCTTCAACTGTGGGAGGGGGCTTGCCCCCGATGGGGGTGTGCCAGACACAGCTGCCCTGGCTGACCCCCTGCAATCGGGGGCAGGCCCCTCTCACATTGAAATTGTGTTTGTTTCTGGAGAATGGATATGCCCCAACTCACTGATCGTCGCGCTGTGATCACCGGTGCCGGCAGCGGCATTGGTGCCGCCATCGCCCGTGCTTATGCGGTTGAAGGCGCGCGTCTGTTATTGGCCGACCGCAACCCCACCAGCCTCGCCGAAACCGCGATCACCTGCCGCAACCTGGGCGCCGAGGTGGTCGAGTGTGTGGCCGATGTCGGCACGCTAGAAGGCGCTCAGGCCGGGGTCGACCGGTGTGTCGAGCACTTCGGCGGTATCGATATTCTGGTCAACAACGCCGGCATGCTGACCCAGGCGCGTTGTGTCGATCTGACCCTCGAAATGTGGAACGACATGCTGCGCGTCGACCTCACCAGCGTGTTCGTCGCCAGTCAGTGCGCCCTGCCGCACATGCTGGCGCAGCGCTGGGGGCGGATCATCAATGTGGCCTCGCAACTGGGCATCAAGGGCGGCGCCGAGCTGACCCACTACGCCGCCGCCAAGGCCGGGGTGATCGGCTTCACCAAGTCCCTGGCCCTGGAAGTGGCCAAGGACAATGTGCTGGTCAACGCCATCGCCCCGGGGCCGATCGAAACGCCGTTAGTGGGCGGGATCAGCGAGGCTTGGAAACGCGCCAAAGCCGCCGAGCTGCCCCTGGGCCGCTTCGGCCTGGCCGATGAAGTAGCGCCCACCGCCGTGCTGCTCGCCAGCGAGCCGGGCGGCAATCTGTTTGTCGGCCAGACGCTTGGCCCGAACGCCGGCGACGTCATGCCATGAGTGGGGTATAGCGATGTGTGGACTCTGCGGACTGCTGGGCGAAGACCTGCATTGGAGCGACCCCTTGGGCGATGAGTTGCCCCGGCGCCGGGAACGGCTGCGCCGCATCGCCGCGATCAATCAGGTGCTGGCGGTGTTCCGGCTCAAGGTCGAAGATTTCCAGGGCGCCTCTTATTTACTGATCGGCGCCACCGGCAAACAGGCCCTGGCCAGCGGCCTGGATCAACTCTGGCAAGCGGCCGAAAGCATGCTCGGCCGTGCGTTGGACCCCCTCGATGCGACGCTGTTGGATCACTTGGAGTCCGCCCCATGAGCATGGCCCTGAACGTCATCACCGGCTTCCTCGGCAGCGGCAAAACCACCTTGCTCAAGCGCCTGTTGCACGGTGAAAGCCTGGGTGACACCGCGTTACTGATTAACGAATTCGGCGATGTGGGCATCGACCACCTGCTGGTTGAAGAAGTGGCCCCGGACACCGTGCTGCTGCCCAGCGGCTGTGTGTGTTGTTCGATTCGCGGCGAGTTGAAAGACGCCCTGCTGGCTCTGTTGCAGCGCCGCGAACGCGGTGAAATCCCGGCGTTCAAGCGCGTGATCCTGGAAACCACCGGCCTGGCCGACCCGGCGCCGATCCTCGCCACACTCAACAACGACGTGCAACTGCGCGGGCGTTTCCATATCGGCCTGGTGATCACCTTGGTGGACGCCAGCCACGCCGCCCTGCAAGAACGCCTGCACCCGGAATGGCTGGCCCAAGTGGCCGCTGCCGACCGCCTGCTGCTGAGCAAAACCGACCTGGCCGGTGATTGCGCCCCGCTGCGTGCGCATTTGCAGGCGCTCAACGCCGGCACGCCGATCCTCGACACCCACGCCATTCACAGCGGCGACCAATTGCTGCTCGGCGAAGGCCTGCGCAGCGCCGAGCCCGCCGATGAAGTGCAACGCTGGCAACTGCATCGATCCACCACCGCCTCCCACGGCGCGGCGCAGGTGTGCTGCCTGACCTTCGAGCAGCCGCTGGACTGGGTAGGGTTCGGGGTGTGGTTGTCGATGCTGCTAAGATGCCACGGCGAACGAATCCTCAGGGTCAAGGGACTGCTCAACGTGAACGCCAGTAACGCCCCCATCGTCATTCATGGCGTGCAGCATTGCCTGCACGCGCCGGTGCATCTGCCTGCGTGGCCGGGCAGCGACCGGCAATCGCGCTTGGTATTTATCTTGCGCGGCCTCGACCCTGCGCTGTTGCGTCGTTCTTTCGAGGTGTTTTGCCGGCGGTTGGCCCGATGATCACACTGCGCGTCCTCGGCACTTCGGTGACTTTGCTCGAATGTTTGCGCGTGCGGGCCGAGCAGGAACTTGGCATTCGCCTGGTCTATCAGGTGCACGATGTCGAGCAGGCCCAGCGTATTGCGGTGATGCAGCCCGACAGTTACGACCTTTACGATCAATGGTTTCACAACGTCGACTTCGTCTGGCCGGCGCGGGCGATCCAGCCTATCGATACGCGCCGCATTGCGCTGTGGCACGAGATCAACGACTTGCCCAAGCGTGGGCGCCTGAGCCCCAACGACCGCCTGGGCAGTGGCAGCGTGCCCAGCGAGCGGCTGTTCGTGCAGCACGACGGTAGCCTCGGCAGCACCGTGACCGAACGTATCAGCATGCTGCCCCTGACCCACAACGCCGACAGTTTTGCCTACCGCCCCGAGCGTCTGCCCGCAGGCTTTTGCCGGGGCAACGAAAGTTGGGGCTGGCTGCTGGACCCGGCGTGGCGCGCGCGTACCGCACTGCAAAGCGACGCCGCCATCGGTGCGCTGGATGCCGCGCTGGCGGTGCAGGGCGCTGGGCTCGCCAGTTTCCGCGACATCGGCAATATGAGCATCGAGGATATCGACGTGCTCGCCGACATCCTGGTGCGCAAGCAGAAGGAGGGGCACTTCGCGGCGTTCTGGTCAGACGACGAAGAAGCCGCGCAACTGATGCTCAGCCCCAGTATCGATATCCAGAGCCTGTGGTCTCCAACCTTGATGCGCCTGCATCGCGCCGGTGTGAAGTACCGCCTGGCGGTGCCCCGCGAAGGCTATCGCGCCTGGTTCGGCGGTTTGTCGTTGTCGCGCCATGCCCAGGGCGCGGTGCTGGATGCCGCCTACGCGTACCTCAACTGGTGGCTGTCCGGCTGGCCCGGTGCGGTGATGGCGCGTCAGGGTTATTACATCGGCAACCCGGCCCGCACGCGCGACCATTTGAGCGCCGCCGAGTGGGATTACTGGTACGCCGGCAAGCCCGCCCGTGAAGAACTGCCAGGCAGCGATGGCCTGCCGCTGATCGACCGGGGCGAGGTGCGCGACGGCGGCTCCTATGAACAGCGCATGGGCCATATCGCGGTGTGGAACGCGGTGATGGACGAGCACAACTACCTGGTGCGCCGATGGGGCGATTTCATGCGCGCGCGAGGGCCGGTCTGACCCGAAAAGCCAAGCCTCTGTCGCCAATAAGCTGACGGTGAAGCCCCCGGTTTTATTGGGTGGACAAGCGCCTGCGCCGAGCTAATCTGCTCAACACAAATACCTGCAATGGACGGGTATTTTTTGACGCCAGGTCAGCTGTCGCAGGGAATGCACATGACAAATGGACGTAGTGGCAGAAACAGACGAACGCTGCCAGAGGGCACGCCGATGACGTGGCGCCATACGTTCCAGACCCGCATTGCCGGCGTATTGGCGTTGCTGCTGTTGGTGGTGGTCGCCGCGACCTACTTTGCGGTGCAGGCCGCCACCAGCCGCGCCGTGGAGAACCAGGCCCGCGCCCAACTGAAAACCGGCAGTCAGGTGTTCGAACGCCTCTTGGACCTGCGGGGCCGGCGCCTGCAATACGGCCTCGACTGGCTGACCGCCGACGGCCCATTCGTAAGCGCGGTGGCCGAGGGCAACTCGGCGTCGATCCTGGATGTGCTGGAGCGTCACGGCAGCGGCATCCGTTCCAGCGAAGTGCTGGTGCTGGGCCTGGACGGCACGGTGATGGTCAGCACCTTGCCGGGGTTTACGCGGGGCCAGGTCTTCCCTTATGCCGAGGCACTGCGTCGGGCCCGGCGCAGTGGCTTGCAGATGTTGATCGTGGCCATGGACCAGCGCCCCTACTTGCTGGTGCAGGACGAAGTCGTCGACACAACGCCCATCGCTCGCGTGGTCATGGGCTTTCCCATGGACACGTTGTTCGCCAATGAACTGCGCTCCATGAGCAACCTGGAGGTGTCGTTCCTCAGCATGCGCAACGGGCATGTCGGCCAATTATTCAGCACCCAGCCCGACGCTTATCAGGCCACGGTGATCAACCTGTTGCGTGGGGCCCGTCCGGACCCCGAGGCGCATATCCATCGGTTCTACGGCGAGCGTGTGCTCAGCCAGGTGCTGACGCTGGCCAATACCGGTGAGGGCGATGACGTGCGGGTGTTGCTGCAAAGCCCGCTGGATCATGCTCTGGAATCCTTTGCGCCGCTGGACCGGCAGTTCCTCGGAATTGCCCTGGCGGTGTTGGTGGTGTCGTTGGCTGGCGCGTTGTTTCTGGCGCGACGCGTGTCGCGGCCGCTCAATGCCTTGGTGGACGCCGCCGGGCGGATCGGCGCCGGTGACTACCGCACCCCGGTGCGGGTGCGTGGCCACGATGAGTTCGGCCTGCTGGCCCGCGCCTTCAATGCCATGCAAAGCGGCATCGCCATGCGTGAACGGCAACTGGCCCATAACGCTTTGCACGACCCCCTTACCGGGCTGCCCAATCGCGCCCTGGCCATGGAGCGCTTGGGCAGTGCGATCAGTGCGCGGCGGCCGGTGGCGCTGCTGTACCTGGGCATCGAAAACTACCGCGCAATCAACGAAGGCTTCGGCCCGGAGGGGGTTGAAGACATGTTGCGCGAAGCCAGCCGGTGCCTGTCCATGAGCCTGTTGGCCAGCGACACCGCGGCGCGGGTGTCCGGCAGCGAATTTCTGCTGTTGCTGGAAAATATCGGCATCGACCGCGCCGTGGCCCGCGCCGACCGCCTCTATGCACTGCTCACCGAGCCTCAACGCATTGGCAACGACGAGCTGCGCCACGAAGTGAGCATCGGCATTGCGGTCTACCCCAATGACGGCCAGCACGTCGAAGAACTGATCAGCCGCGCCGCCATCGCCCGCCACGATGCGGCGATGCTGCCGGGCTATCTGCAGATCTACCAGCAGGACCGCGACCTCGCCCATCAGCGCCAGATCACCCTGATTCGCGACTTGCGCCGTGCCGCCGCCGAAGGTGCGTTGCACCTGTGTTACCAGCCCAAGCTCGACCTCAAGCACGGCCAGGTGCGCCAGGCCGAAGCCCTGCTGCGCTGGCAGCACCCCAGTTTGGGGCTGGTGTCGCCGGCCGAGTTCATTCCCCTGGCCGAGCGCACCGGCAGCATGGCCAGCCTGACCCACTGGGTGATCGAAGAAGCCATCCGCCAGATCGCCGAATGGGCGCGGCGCGGCCTGTTGATCCAGTTGTCGGTGAATATCTCGGTGGACGACCTGGCCGACGACGACCTGGCGATCCGCGTGACCACTTTGCTTGCCCAGCACGGTGTGCAAGCCGAGCAATTGCTGTTCGAAATCACCGAGAGCGCCATCATGCACAACCCCCGCCAGGCCCTTAGCGTGTTGGAGCAACTGCGCGGCTGCGGTATCAGCCTGTCGGTGGATGACTTTGGCACCGGTTATTCCTCCCTCGCCCAACTGCAACGCCTGCCGGTGCAGGAGCTGAAGATCGACCAGTCCTTCGTGCGCAACCTCGACAACGAGGGCGGCGACGGCGTGATCGTGCGTTCGACCATCGAGATGAGCCATAACCTGGGGCTCAAAGTGGTGGCCGAAGGGGTGGAGTTCGAACCCAGCTTGAAGCTGCTCAAACAGTGGAACTGCGACACCGCCCAGGGCTACCTGATCAGCCGGCCGCTCAACGCCATGGCTTTTGAGATGTGGATGCGGCGCGAACGCGCGGCGGTCTAGACACCTTGCAGGTGACTACAGCTTTTTTAGGTATGGTCGATAACTTCTACGGAGCCTGACCGTTTGCACAGTTTTTTACCGACCAACGGTTTAGCGTCCTCCTGTGTTCAATAGTGGCATTTTGCCTTGATTGCGGCATCATGGCCGTAACTGTTCTTTTCCGCCAAGGCTGGCCGCTTTCTACCGGATCTCCCATGGCCCGATGTGTAAACCTGTTATCTCGCATGATGCTCTTGCTGGCGGCGGCAGCGCCCGTCTCGGCGGCCACCCTTGAGGTGTTGGTGCAGCAGGCCGATGGCAGCCCGGTCAGCGATGCGGTCGTGACTTTGCAAGGCCCGGCCGCTGTGGTGGCCGTCGCGCCCAAGGCGGAGATGGACCAACGTGGCCAGCGCTTCGCCCCCCATGTGCTGGCGGTGCATACCGGCACCCAGGTGCGCTTCCCCAATAGCGACAATATTCGCCATCAGGTGTATTCATTTTCGGCCGCCAAGCGTTTCGAACTGCGCCTGTACGAAGGCACGCCGACCGCACCGCTGCTGTTCGACAAACCGGGCGTGGTGGTGCTGGGCTGCAATATCCATGACTGGATGCTCGGCTATATCTACGTCACCGACGATCCTCACTTCGGCGTCAGCGATGCCCAAGGCCGCGTGCGCCTGGAACCATTGGCGCCGGGGGATTACCACGCCACCCTGTGGCACCCGCAGCTGGCGGATATGCAGCCGCTGGACGGCGGCACCTTGCATATTCCCGCCGCCGGCCTGAGCCACCGCGTGCAGCTCACCCTGCAACCCGCCTCGGCAGATCTGCCACCGGCGCCGACCGCCTTCGGTGACGCCTTCAATCGAGCTGCCCGTGAAACTGCGCAGTAGTTACCAGGCGCGGGTCGCCACGGTCCTGATCCTGCTGTCGCTGGTGGTGATCGGCGCGCTGTATTTCAGCGTCAAGATGGCCACCCGCCAGGCTGTCCATGGCCAGGCGTTGGCCCAGTTGCAGGTGGGCACGCGGGTGTTCGAGCGTTTGCTGGATGTGCGCGGCCGGCGCCTGGCCGATGGCGTGCAACTGCTGGCGGCCGACTTTGGCTTTCGCGATGCCGTGGCCAGTGGCGATTCGGCGACGATGCGCTCGGTGCTGCTCAACCACGGCAAACGCATCAATGCCAGCGACATGATCCTGCTGGGCATGGACGGCAAGGTTCTGGCCAGCACCGTCGACGAAGTCTCCGAGGGTTCGAGCTTTCGTTACGACCAGGCATTGCGCGAAATGCGCCGCCAGCGCCAGGCCGCGTTGTTGATCGTGCCGCTGCAAGGCACGCCGCACCTGCTGGTGGAAGCGCCGGTGCTGGCGCCGTTGCCGATTGCGCGGGTGGTGATGGGCTTCAGCATGGACACGGCGTTCGCCGATGAACTGCGTTCGTTGAGCAATCTGGAAGTGTCGTTCCTGGCCATCGACCGCCAGCAGCCCGGGACGCTGGTCAGCACCCAACCCCAGGTGCTGCGCGACAGTATCGTCAGCCTGATGCTGGGGGCGTCCACCCATGAGGGCGTGTCCACCACCGAGCATCTGGCGCACCGTTTTCTCAGCCAATCGCTGGTGTTGGCCAGCGACGCCGACAGCCAGGTGCTGGCCTTGCTGCAAAGCCCGCTGGATTCGGCAATGCAAGCCTTTGTGCCATTGGATGAAAAGATTCTGGCCATCGCACTGGTTGCGTTGGCGGCGTCGCTGGTCGGCGCATTGCTGCTGGCGCGGGGCGTGTCGCGTCCGGTGCAAGCCTTGGCCCAGGCCGCCGAACGCATTGGCCATGGCGACTACCAGACCCCGGTCATCCTGACCCGCAGCGACGAACTGGGTCGCTTGGCCGTGGCGCTCAACGCGATGCAAAGCGGCATCGCCGAGCGTGAACAGCAACTGGCCCACAACGCGCTGCATGATCGCCTCACCGGTTTGCCCAACCGCGCGCTGGCCATGGAGCGCCTGGGCAGCGCGATTGCCACCCAGCGGCCGATGGCGCTGATTTACCTGGGCATCGACAACCTGCGCGCCGCCAGCGAAACCGCCGGGCCGGACGCCGTGGATGAGTTGTTGCTCAATGTCAGCCGACGCTTGCAAGCCGTGCTGCGCCCACGGGACACCCTGGCGCATCTGATCGCCGACGAGTTCCTGCTGCTGCTTGATGGCGCCGGTCGTGACGAGGCGGTGGGCCTGGCCGACAAGCTGCAGCAATTGCTATTGCGTCCCCAGCGTATTGCCGGCCACGACCTGGCGCTCGACTGCCGCTTGGGCATCGCGGTGTACCCGGACGATGGCGATTCTGCGCAAAGCCTGCTGGAACGCGCAGCGATTGCCATGAAGGACGCCGCGCAAATGCCCGGTCGCTTGCAGGTGTACGAGCCGGGCCGCGACCTTGCTCATCGTCGCCAGATCACCCTGATCCGCGACCTGCGCCACGCCCCCGGCCAAGGCCAGTTGCTGCTGCACTACCAGCCCAAACTGGATATTCGTCTGGGCCATGTGCGTCAGGCTGAAGCCCTGTTGCGCTGGCAGCATCCGCAGTTCGGCATGGTTTCGCCGGCGGAATTCATCCCTCTGGCCGAGCGTTCGGGCAGCATCCAGTTGCTGACCCAGTGGGTGATCGAAGAGGGCATCCGCCAGTTGTGCGAATGGAACCGCCGAGGCCTGTACCTGCAACTGTCGCTGAACATCTCGGCCGACGATTTGCTTGGCGATGAGCTGGCCCACCGCGTTTCGGCGCTGTTGCGGCGCTACGGGCTGCCGGCCGAACAACTGGTGTTCGAGATCACCGAAAGCGCGGTGATGCGCGAACCGGAAAAGGCCTTGAAAGTGCTGCACCTGCTGCGCGAGTGCGGCATCAGCCTGTCGGTGGATGACTTTGGCACCGGGTACTCGTCGTTGGCCCACCTCAAGCGCCTGCCTGTGCAAGAGTTGAAGATCGACCAGTCGTTTGTGCGCAACCTGGACGAAACCAGCGAAGACGCAGTGATCGTGCGTTCCACCATCGAGATGAGCCATAACCTGGGGCTCAAGGTGGTCGCCGAGGGGGTCGAGTACGCCCACAGCCTGCGCCTGCTGGAGCGCTGGCAATGCGATACGGCACAGGGTTACCTGATCAGTCGGCCCTTGAGCGCCGACGCTTTCGAAGCCTGGGTGGCCTTGCCTCTCAGTGCGCAAACTTCGCAGGTGCATTGAGGGCTATGACGTGCGTCTTTCTCTACTGATCGGTTGCATGGCCAGCCTGAGCCTGCCCGCCGCCCTCGCTGATAACGGTCGCCTGATTGCCACTGGCGGCGCCAGCAGCCTGGAAGGCGCGGCGGGCGGCGGCATCACGCCGTGGGCGGTGCTCACCGGTTACGGCGAGCAACACGAATGGGGCGCCACGGCGTTTGCCACCACGGTCGACCTGCCGGACTACCGGCTCGATGTCGCCGGGTTGGCGCTGGCCTACGACAACCGCGTGGAAGTCTCTTTCGCTCGGCAGCGTTTTGACCTGGGCACCTTGGTACACAAGCTGAACCTGCCCGACGACCACCTCGGCCAGGATGTGCTGGGGGTCAAAGTGCGGCTGTTCGGCGATGTGGTCTACGACCGCTTGCCCCAGGTTTCGCTGGGCCTGCAATACAAGCATCAGAACACGTTCGATATTCCGCGCCTGGTCGGCGCCAAGCGTGACAGCGATGTGGAAGGCTACCTGGCCGCCAGCCGCCTGTTCATGGGCGCGGCCTTTGGCTACAACGTGCTGGTCAACGGCGGCCTGCGCTATAGCCGCGCCAATGAAACCGGCCTGCTCGGTTTTGGCGGCGACCGCCGCGACCGCCGTAGCCTGCTCAAGGAGGGCTCGGTGGCGCTGCTGTTCAACCCGCGTTGGGCGCTGGGCGTGGAGTACCGCGAGAAACCCGACAACCTGGCGTTCGCCGGAGAAAGCGACTGGGCGGACGTGTTCCTCGCTTACTTCCCCAGCAAGCATGTGTCGTTTGTGCTGGCGTATGCACGGCTGGGGGAAATCGCCACGTTGGATAACCAGAACGGCACTTACCTGTCCGTCCAGGGGAGTTTCTGATGCGCGTATTGCCCGTGCTATTGCTGGTGCTGCTCAGCGCCTGCGCCCAGCAGCCGCCCAAGGACGACAGTCTCTACCGCGACCTCGGCGCCATGCCCGGCATCACCCGCATCGTCGAAGGCATGCTGCTCAACATCGCCCGCGACGAACGCATCGTCGAGCGCTTCCGGCGTATCGACATCCAGCGCCTGCGCAACAAACTGATCGAACAGTTCTGCGTCGAAGCCGGCGGCCCATGCACCTACACCGGCGACAGCATGGCCGAGAGCCACAAAGGCCAGAACGTCAGCCGCAGTGATTTCAACGCATTGGTGGAGGATCTGATCAAAGCGATGGACAGCGAAGGGATCCCAGTGCCCACACAAAACCGCCTGCTCGCCCGCCTGGCACCCATGCGCGGCGAAGTGATCGAGCACTGATCCCAGCGCCAACCCCATTCCAATGTGGGAGGGGGCTTGCCCCTGATGGCCGTCTGTGTTTTCACGAATTGAGTGCTTGGCATTCTGGGGGCGTCCATGTATGAGCAGGGCTTTTGTGGTGAGCGGGCTTGCCCCGCGCTGGGCTGCGAAGCGGCCCCAAAACCGGCAACGCGGTGTACCTGAATCAACGCGGCGTGTGTATGAGGGGCCGCTTCGCAGCCCAGCGCGGGGCAAGCCCGCTCACCACAGCAAGCCCGCTCACCACAGCCGGTCTGCTCACCACAAGAACCGCATGTTTTCGAAGGCTTGTAGATAGCTGTGCCCCTATGGCGGCGGGGCAGTGAGAGCTTTTTATTGGCTGACCAGCAGCCGTATTGAACCCATAAAAAAGGCGGCTACCCGTAAGGGAAGCCGCCTTTTGTCTTGCCGCCGGTAACGCTTATTCCGGCAGTTTGAACGCCATCACATAGTCACCCTGCTTGGTGCCCAGGGAGCCGTGACCGCCGGCCATGACCAGCACGTATTGCTTGCCGTCCTTGCCGGTGTAGGTCATCGGGGTGGTCTGGGCGCCAGCTGGCAGGCGGCCTTCCCACAGTTGCTTGCCGTTTTTCACGTCATAGGCGCGCAGGTATTGGTCGAGGGTGCCGCTGAGGAACGCCACACCACCGGCCGTGGTGAAGGTGCCGCCCAAGCTCGGTACGCCCATGGTCAGAGGCACTGGAACCGGCGAGCTGTCACGCACGGTGCCGTTTTTGTGCATCCAGATGGTCTTGTGGGTGGTCAGGTCGACCGCCGCCACATAACCCCACGCCGGCGCCTGGCAGGGCAAGCCCATCGGCGACAGCAAGGCTTCAAGGATCACACCGTACGGTGCGCCTTTGTTCGGCTGCACGCCTTCGGTTTCGCTGACACGCGGGCCTTGCTTGGCGATGTCGGCGGCCGGGATCAGTTTGGATTTGAACGCCATGTAGCTCGGGTTCACGAAGGCGATCTGACGTACTGGGTCGACGGAAATGCCACCCCAGTCGAACACACCAAAGTTGCCTGGGTACACGATCGAACCCTGCAACGACGGCGGGGTGAACGGACCGTCATAGCGCATGGATTTGAAATCGATACGGCACAGCATTTGGTCGAACGGCGTCACACCCCACATGTCACGCTCTTTGAGCGGTGGTGGCATGAAGTTCAGTTCGGACTTCGGCTGAGTAGGGGAGGTACGGTCGCCCGCGACTGCGCCCTGAGGCACGGCCACTTCGTGGATCGGCACCACCGGCTGGCCGGTTGTACGGTCCAGCACGTAGATGCTGCCCTGTTTGGTCGACGCCATCACCGCCTGCTTCACGCCGGCTTCGGTCTTGATGTCGATCAGCGAAGGCTGGCCGCCAACGTCCATGTCCCACAGGTCATGGTGGGTGAACTGGAAGGTCCACTTCACATGGCCGGTGTCGATGTCCAGGGCGGTCAGGCCCGCAGCGTACTTCTCGGATTCATCGGTACGGTCGCCGCCGTACTGGTCGGGCATCTGGTTGCCCATCGGCAGGTAGAGCATGCCGAGTTTTTCATCCACGGCGAACATGGACCACATGTTCGGCGAGTTACGGGTGTAGGTCTTGCCCTCGGCCAACGGGGTGGTGTCGTCCGGGTTGCCGCTGTCCCAGTTCCACACCAGCTTGCCGGTGTGCACGTCGAACGCACGGATTACACCGCTTGGCTCGTCGACGGAAACGTTGTCGGTAACATGACCACCGATCACCACCAGGTTTTTGGTCACTGCCGGTGGCGAGGTGGAGTAGTAACCGCCTGGGGCGAAGCTACCGATATTGGCGCGCAGGTCGACTTGGCCTTTATCGCCGAAGTCTTCGCACATCTTGCCGGTGTCGGCGTTCAGGGCGATCAGGCGGGTGTCGGCGGTCGGCACGAAGATGCGTTTCGGGCAGGCATTCGGCGCGGCGGCCGGGCTGGCGCTGCCGGTTGGGCTCTGCTCGGAGGCGTAGACGGCGTCGTCGTGATACGACACGCCACGGCACGTCATGTGCGCCCAGCCCTTGAAGTTCTCGGCACCCTGGCTGCTGATCTTCGGATCGAAGCGCCAGATTTCCTTGCCGGTGTCTGGGTCCAGAGCGATGACCTGGCTGTGCGGCGTGCACACGTAGAGCATGCCGTTGACTTTCAGCGGGGTGTTTTCCGCCGTGGTCTCGCCCGGATCGTTAGGGCCAGGGATGTCGCCGGTGCGATAGGTCCACGCCGGCACCAGTTTGTGCGCGTTCTCCGGGGTGATCTGCGCCAGCGGCGAATAGCGATCACCAAAGGCCGAACGGCCGTAGGAATTCCAATCGCCATCGGCCTGGGCCGGCGCAACGCTGGCCATGCCCGGTACAGCGTCACGGTCCAGCTCGCCGGTCTTGACCATTTCACCGGGGTTGGTGAATTGGCTGGCCAGGGCGGTCGCACCGGCCAGTACCACGGCCACGCTCAGCGCGCCGGTGCCCAGTGGCGCGGGTTGACCACGCAGCAACGGGCGACGAACCCACGGCAGCAACATGACGATGCCCAGGGCGAACAGCAGCGCCAGACGCGGCACCAGTTGCCACCAATCCAGGCCGACTTCCCACAGTGCCCACACGGTGCTGGCGAACAGCACCAGTGCGTACAGGCCCAGTGCCGCGCGGCGGGTGGCCAGCAGCAGAATGCCGGTGAGGGTGATACCGATACCGGCCAGCAGGTAGTACAGCGACCCGCCGAGCGTGGTCAGCTTGATACCGCCGGCCAGCAGGGCCAGGCCCATGATCAGCAGCAAGACGCCGAGCAGCCTGGGCAGCAGGCGGCTTGGGCTCGAAGCACCATCAGTGCTCATAGTGTGTTTCTCCGTGACGTTGGAATAATTGTGTAACCCCGTGCTTCACTCACTGTAGATGACGATTCGGCGCGGGCTTGGTTCAGCGTTATTTCGGTTTTTGTGGGGGATGGCGCGGGTTATCCACCGGCGGGCGATTGAACCCCAGGCGCAGGTCGAGATAAGACAGCGCTGTCTTGGGTATGGGAGATATTCGGCAAGATGGGATCGACCGCAGGCGTGAAACGTTTCAGTTTGTTGCGGCAAGGATAAAGAGATGACGCGCCGAGAGAAAGCGCAAATCGCAAGATGCATCATTTCCGATTTGGTAACAGTGACAGAACGTCGCTGCATGCACGGTGGTTTCAGCCTTGAATTGAGTGGCGAGCGAACTACCCCCGCGCGGGGCAAGCCCGCTCACCACACCGTTGTGGGTCAGCCTGTGAGATCTATGTAGATGCCGGTGGCCATCGGGGGCAAGCCCCCTCCCACATCGTGCAACGCGGGTATCTATATTTCTTTGCTGAAAAGAAGCGATTCTTTTGTGGTGAGCGAGCTTGCCCCGCGCGGGGCAAGCCCGCTCACCACAACGTTGTGGGTCAGCCTGTGAGATCTATGTAGATGCCGATGGCCATCGGGGGCAAGCCCCCTCCCACAGCGCGGGTATCTATATTTTCTTTGCTGAAAAGAAGCGGCTCTTTTGTGATGAGCGGGCTTGCCCCGCGCGGGGCCGGCGCCTTCACCACAAGAACCTCGGCTTTTTAAAAGGTCGTACGAATGCCCACCTGCACGCTGCGTCCCGGTGCCGGGGCGATGTCGCGCAGGATCGAGCTGGCGTAGCGCACGGTCTGGTTGGTGAGGTTTTCACCGTTCACAAAGGCCAGCCATTGGCTGCCGCCGACGTTGAAGCGGTAGCCGGCACTGGCGCCCAGGGTGGTGTAGCCGTCGGTGCCGCTTTCGTTATCCGGTACGCGGCCCTGGCCGGCGGCATGCTCCACGTCGATGCGCGCCTGCCAGCGGTCCAGTTCCCACAGCAGGCCGCTGTTCAAGCGCAATGGCGCAATGCGCGGCAAGGCTTCGCCGGTATCCAGGTTGGTGGCGCGGGTGTAATCGCCTGACAGTTCCAGCGCAAATTTCCCGTAGGCGCCTTCTCCAAGTTTCCAGTGGTCCTGGGCTTCGAAGCCGGCGAATCGCGCACGCACACCGGAATATTCGTACTCAGGGATGCCGGCCGGGTCTTCTTCACCTTCGTCGTTCAGCGTACGACCGGTGCCCAACAAACCGATGTAATTGGAGAAGTGGCTGTAGAACACACCGAAGCTGCCCTTGTGGGTGCCATTGTCGAAACGCAGCGCCAGGTCGCTGGATACGGCTTTTTCTTTGTTCAGATTGGCGTCGCCCAACTCGAATGTGCCGGTAGCGACGTGGGCGCCGTTGGCGTACAGCTCATAAAAGGTCGGTGCCCGCTCGGTGTAACCCAGGGTTGCGGCCAGGGACCAGATCGGCGTCAGCGTATACACCGCGCCCGACGAGAGGCTGCCGGCGGTGAAGTTATTGCTTTGGTCAGCCGCGGCGAAACGCGCGTTGCCCTTGGCGTCCGGGTCGACTTGGGTGTGCTCCAGGCGCCCGCCAAGGCTGAGCTTGAGGCGTTCGGTGGCTTGCAGTTCTTCGAGGATAAACAGTGCGCCGGCGGTGGTGTCGGTCTGCGGCACGAAGGCTTCTTCACCCAGGGCCGAGAACTCGTTGCGCGTCACCTGGGCACCGACCACGCCGTCCAGGGGGCCGATCGGCTGATGTCGCGCTTCCACCCGTGCTTCGTAACCTTTGTTCTTGAACACTGTGCCGGTTTCGCCGCCTTCGATTTCGCGGTGTTCGTAATCGGTGTAGCCCGCGTCGAGTTTCACTGAGGTAAACGGCCCCTGGAGGTTGCGGATCTCCGACGCGAACGCGTAGTGATCCTGCTGCATGCGAATACGCACGTCCTGTTCAGCGGGCGAGCCGTAGTTGCTGTCGTAGTTGCTGTAGGACAGCCCGGCGTAACCGTCGTCCCAGGTGTAGGAGCCGCCCACCGCGCCGCCGTCCTGACGCCCGTCGCTGTTACCCAGGCGCCCGTTTTTGCCGGGGCCGTCATCGCTGTCCGGAGCGTGGCGGCTGCGTGCGCTACCGGGGATTTTCAGGTCATTGAACGACCGCGCGCTGGCGTCCAGATGCAGCGCGAACATGCCGTTGCCGGCCTCCAGTTTGCCGGCGCTGCTGCGGGTGGTGTCCGCGCCGCCGTAGCGCAGCTCGCCGGCACCGTGGATGCCTTCGATAGCTTCGGTGGGGATGCGGTTATCGAAGGTATTGACCACGCCACCGATGGCGCTGCCGCCATACAACAGCGCGGCGGGGCCCCGCACGATCTCGATGCGCTCCACATTGACCGGGTCCAGTGGCACCGCATGGTCGTAAGACAGCGACGACGCATCCAGCGCGCCCACGCCATTGCGCAGCAGGCGAATGCGGTCGCCGTCCTGGCCGCGAATAATCGGTCGGCTGGCGCCTGGGCCGAAGTAGGACGAGGACACCCCCGGCTGTTTGTTCAGGGTTTCACCGAGGCTGCCTTTTTGCTGCAAGGTCAGTTCATCGCCCTCCAGCACGGTGGTGGGCGAGGCCAGTTGTTCACTTCCCAGCGGATTGCCGGTGACCACTTGGGTCGGCAGTTCCAGAGCATGGGTTTCGGTGCAGATCAACAGAGCGGCGGCCAGTGGAGTCAAGCGCCAGAGGGAGGGGAGGGACATCGGACATTCCTTGGAAAAACGGCGAAAAGATTTGAAAGTTATAGTTACAATATAACATCTCTTTTTCGCTGGGAACGGGAACTTTTTTACCTGGTCTGACGGGGTGATAAGGTGTGCACCTTTCCGACCCCCTTTTTTCATAGGCCTGGCATGACCGCGACAAGCAATGACCCGCTCCACGGCGTCACCCTGCAACACATCCTTACTACGCTGGTGGAACATTACGAATGGCAAGGCCTGGCCGAGCGCATTGATATCCGCTGCTTCAAGAGCGACCCGAGTATCAAGTCGAGCCTGACCTTCCTGCGCAAAACCCCATGGGCGCGGGAAAAAGTCGAAGGGTTGTACGTGAAGCTCATGCGCACCAAACGACCGTTGGATTGATCCCATGAAGCGGTATGTGGCAGCAGCGGCACTGGCCGGTTGGGTGGGCCTGGCGATTCAGCAGTACCTGATTTTCTATTCGCGCTGGGAGGCCGGCGCCAGCCTGATGGGCGGGCTGATCAACTTTTTCAGTTTCTTCACTGTGTTGACCAACACCCTGGCGGCGGTGGTGCTCAGTTATGCCCTGGTCAAACGCCCTTCGGCGGCGCAGCGGTTTTTTCTCGCGCCGGCGGTGAGTAGCGGCATCGCGGTGAGCATTGTGGTGGTGGGCGTGGCTTACAACCTGTTGCTGCGACATTTGTGGCAGCCCGAAGGTTTTCAATTCATTGCCGATGAATTGCTGCACGACGTTATGCCCGTGCTGTTTGCGCTGTATTGGTGGCGTTGCGTGCCCAAGGGGCAGTTGCGTTTAACCCATATCGGCCTGTGGGTGATTTACCCGCTGGTGTACTTCGGCTACGCGCTGTTGCGGGGGGATTTGCTCGGGCAGTATCAGTACCCGTTCATCGATGTGAGCACGCTGGGTTATCCACAGGTGTTCGTGAATGCCGGCGGCATTCTGGCGGGGTTTGTGCTGATTGCGTTGTTGGTGGTGGGGATGGACAAGTCTTTGCGAGCGCCATCGCGCTGATGCGGGCATGTCAGCCGCTTCATCGTTGGCTGACATGCTGCTATCAGGATTAGGTCTTCATCCTGCTGGAGCGATGAGTTATGCCTCTTCGCTGCCGTCAGCGCGCCAGTAGCCGACGGCCTTGAGGTACTCCTCGTTTACCCGATGCGTATCGAGCAACACCCTGCGCACCCGCCGCGCCAATTGGGTCTCGGTCGCCACAAAACAGTACAGCGAGCCCTCGGGCAATGTCAGGTTTTGCACGGTTTCCAGCAGGTCATCCTGGCCGCGCAGCACCCAGATCACCTCGACATCGGCGTCGCTGTGCAGCGTCTGGCGTTCCGCCGCATCGGCGATTTCGATCACAGCCAATACCTTGCGCCCGGCGGGCAGTTCTTCCAGGCGTCGGCCGATGGCCGGCAGCGCGGTTTCGTCGCCGATCAACAGGTAGCTGTCGAACATATCCGGCACGATCATCGAACCCCGTGGCCCGCCGATGTGCAGGTGCTGGCCGGGCGTAGCCTGTGCGGCCCAAGTGGAGGCGGGGCCATCGCCGTGCAGCACGAAGTCGATGTCCAGCTCGCCACGTTTCGCGTCATAGCGGCGCGGGGTGTAGTCGCGCATGGCCGGTTGCGGGCCGTCGCCCTTGATGTTGAACGTCGGGCCGTCCAGCGCGGCCTGTTCGGCCGCGTTGCGTGGGAACAGCAGCTTGATGTGGTCGTCGCTGCCCAGGCTGATAAAGCCCGCCAGTTCCGGCCCGCCCAAGGTGATGCGGCGCATGCGTGGGGTGATGTCGACCACGCGCAGCACGTCGAGGCGGCGGCGCTTGATCTCGTGGGTGACGCGGTGGATACCTGGCTTATTCATTGAGCTTTCCCGTCAGCGATGGCTTGGGCGGTGCCGTTGAGCAGCGCGGCGACCCGTACGATTTCTTCCGGGCTCCAGCGCCCGTGGTGCGAATGCAAGGCATGGCGCAGGTTGTGCACTGCCTCGTGGATTTCCGGCGGGCGGTCGTGGCCGCGCAACGAGCGTTTGCTGACGTCCATGCGCAAACGAATGCCATCGAGGGCAACCGCCTGTTCGCTTAAGAAGAGACGACCGGCGTCGGTGATGGTGTAGCGTTTTTTTCCACCTTCGCTGTCGCCGGCGATCAACTCGCTCTCTTCCAGGAACGTCAGCGTGGGGTAGATCACCCCAGGGCTGGGGGTGTAGGCGCCGTCGAACAAGGTTTCGATGCGGCGGATCAAATCGTAGCCATGGCACGGCTGTTCGGCGATCAGCGCCGGCAGCAGCAATTTCAAATCTCCCGGCGCAAACACCCGTGGGCCGCGCCCGCCGCGTTCGCGGCCGGGGCGTTTGTCGAAGCCGTCGCGGCTGTCACCGTGGTCTCGGTGGTGATGAGGGTCTCTCATGGTCATGCTCTCCTGTCTCATTTAGATACAACGTAAGATATATCTTATGAGTCATGCAAAAACCTCTGACGAACGGTATCGGCGCGCGTAAGCCCTTGCGAGCTGGGCTGCACTGGGTCTGCAACGGCGGCTTATCGGCTGTTTTACTCAGCAAATAAGTAGCGTTTTCAAGTGTCTGATACTAACTTGTTAGTTGGAGTTATTACTCTAAATCAGATA
Source organism: Pseudomonas sp. ARP3 (assembly GCF_001029595.1). Taxonomy (NCBI): domain Bacteria; kingdom Pseudomonadati; phylum Pseudomonadota; class Gammaproteobacteria; order Pseudomonadales; family Pseudomonadaceae; genus Pseudomonas; species Pseudomonas sp. ARP3. The sequence goes on along the minus strand of NZ_LEKF01000003.1, from coordinate 293,540 downwards.
ATAATCAGGCCCTGTACGGCATGTAGTATTCGTCTTACAGTCGAGTTGTTAATGCAAGTAGTACGCTGCATTAAGTGATGTAATAAGCGGCTTACAGTTAATATCCATGATATTGAATATCAAGGTTTTCTTCTGTCTTGTCGTGTCGTGATTAACTACTGCTTTAAACGAAAGTACTGGCTTCGCGAAAAGGCGTTTCGAGGGACTATTTACGTGCGTCGCAGGACTCGGTTTTTCCGGGTTGTGCCACGCACGAAACTGAGTTTTTCAACTAACGCTCTTAATGCGATAACAGGTACTCAAAATGCTTAAAAAAACCGCTTTCGTACTGCCACTGATTGCCCTGGCTTTCGGTTCGTCCAGTGTGTTCGCTGTCGGTGAAGCGTCCAGCGTCATCAACATCAAAGCCTCGATCCCGACTAAACAGTTCCACGTTCAGCCGCGTGACCCGAACTTCGGTCGTGACGAAGTCATGAACTACAACACCGTGTCCGGTGAGCTGAGTTCCTTGCGCGCGACCTACGACGTGAAAAACACCGAAGGCTCCATCAAAGCCTACATCGAAGGTGGTCCTGCTTCGTTGAGCAACGGCACCGACGCCATCGCTCTGACCAACACCTTCAACGGTGTGGTGCTGACCGGCTCGCCGCTGGAAGTGGTCGATGACGCCAGCTCCACGCCGGGTACTCAGGCTGATTTGGTGATTGCCGCGGCCAAGCCGGCTGATGGTGTCTCCGGGCTCTTCACCACCAACTACACCATCGTGTTCGATCACGAGCCTCGCGTCACTCAGTGAGGCAGGCCCGCTGATCAATAAGCGTCGGCTTATTGGGTAGTGATACCGATCGGCAGGCAGTCATGTCGGTTGATCGGTTCCCTTATTGCAGTTCGAAAATCAGAGTATTCCGTTCATGTTCCCGATGACTCCCATCGCGGCAGCGCTCGCCCTGTTGTTTTGTGCGGGCGCGTTGGCGGCAGATCCCGCCAACGGCACCACACCCCGTAGTTTGCTCTCCCAGGCCAAGGGTTTGCCGGCAGACTTTGAAGAGCATTTTTTTGATGTGCCTCTGGCGGTCAGGGTTGAACTCGATCAGGAGTTTGTTTCTGAAGCGATGGTGGTGCTATCGCGGGATGACCGCCTGACCTTGCTCGAATTCACCGACCACGACGGCAGCGTGATCAAGGACGACGAGCGCGATCGCTGGGCCGACTATCTGAAACAAGGCGTGAAACTGGGAAGCTGCGAAAGTAACTGCCCGGAAAAACTCCTGGCGGTGCACTACAACCTGGAAGGTTCCAAGGTTTCCCTGCTGACCGAGGACGCCGAACGTGACGCCGACGAAGAGCGTTACTACTTCCTGCCCACCGGCGGCAGCACCGGCCTGATCGTACGTAACCAATTGAACCTCAGTGGCGGCGAAGGCCAGGACCTGGGCGGGCGCTTCGGCCTGGATGCCAGCAGCAGCCTGGGCCTGTGGAGCCAGACCCTGAACATGCAGTTGTCGCGGCTGGGCGGGCCGGACGACCAGGACCTCAACCACGCCGTTTATTCGCTCTACACCCAGCGCGAGCTGCAAGGCAATTTCCTGCGTTTGGGCTACTTCACCCCCAACTCCGAAGGCTTGACCCGCCAACTGCGCTCCTTCGGCGCGAGCCCGGACACCGCCATCGGGGTGATGTACGGCAGCTCCGACAGCCTGATGATCAACAACCCCAAGCCTGCCGTGTATCCGATTTACGTCACCGCCAGCCGCCAGGCATCGGTGGAGATCTACCGCAATGGCTTGCTGGTCAACACTCAGGCCGTCGGCAGCGGTTTGCAGAGTCTGGACACCCGTGCCTTGCCGGGCGGCATTTATGAAGTGGAAGTGCGCCTGATCGAAGACGGCCAGATCACCAGCACCACACAAGAGTTGGTCTACAAACCCAACAACTGGCGCAACCTCGACGAGCGCTGGCGCTACAACCTGTTTGCGGGCCGGGAAAGCAAACTGCTGAGCAACTACGAAGAGCAGACCAGCGGCGATCCGACCGCCGGGGTCTCGCTGAATTACCTGGCACACCCACGCGTGGTGCTGGGCGTGTCCGGGCGCCAGGTCAAGGACAACATGCAGTACGGCACCTCCATCGATTGGACCCTGGCCAACTACGCCAGCCTGTATGCCAACCTGTACCAGACCGAGAAATACGGCACCGGCGCCGACTTCAACGCCCTCTACAACTACGGTGCCGGCACGGTGGTGTTCAACTACACCCGTAGCTGGCTCGACACCCGCAACACCTACGAAACCCTGCCCGACGGCACGCGCATCCGCCAGCGCGATGTGTTCGTCGGCCAGACCAGCAACGCATCGCTGTCCCTCAACCACCGGCTCAGCAACCTGCGTTCGATCAATGGCCGCGTGTCTTATAGCCAAGGCAATACCGATGGTTTGGGCTTGGACTTGGGCTGGACCGAGCGCACCCACCTGTTCGGCAACGACGCCAACTGGCGGTTGTCGGTGTTCGACCGCCCGGCGACCGCCAGCACCGGCGACCGGCGCAACCGTGGCGTCGACCTGAGTGTCAGCCTGGCCCTCGGTGCGCCGGGCGAGCAATGGTCCGCCAGCATCGGCACCCGTACCGCCCGTGACGGCACTCGCGACAACAACGCCTCGCTGACCTACCGCAAAGACCTCAAGGATCACGTCCTGCAAAGCGTGTCGGCGACCGCGATCACCGACACTTACGGCGTCGGACTGTCCGGCATGGCCAGTTTCCAGAACGATGTGGTTACCGGTGACGGCTTCGTCCAGCGTTCTTCGTTCAACAACGAACTGTCCGGCGGCCTGAACCTGGACAGCACCTTCGCCATGGGGCAGCGGGAAATGGTGCTCACCAGCCAGTACCACGGGTCGGGTTCCGGCTTGATCGTGGACGTGGAAACCGACGTGGATGACATCGCCCTGCGCGCCGATGACATGAGCGGCGGCAGCACGGCGTTGCGGCCGGGGCGTAACTTCATTCCGGTGGCGGCCTACAAAGGCAGCTCGGTCAGCTTCGACTTCGAAGGCAACCATGCGCCGTCGGCCTCGATCCAGCCGCAACGCACCCGCTACCACCTGAACAAGGGCGGGGTGGATTACCGCAAGATCAGCGTGATGCAGACCGTCACCGTGCTCGGGCGCCTGGTCGACCCTCAGGGCAAGCCGCTCAAGGGCCTGCATGTGATCAACCACGCCACCCGTGGCGTCAGCGAAGTCGACGGCTTCTTCTCCCTTGAGATGAACGCCAGCTCGCCCACCCTCGAAGTGCGGCGCAACAACCAGTTGCTCTGCCAGTTCCGACTCGATCCTTCCAAGGCCCGTGAGGAAAGCAACGTGCTGATGATCGGCGACTTGCGCTGCACCGCGGATACGTTAGCGGAGGCCTTCAATGGCAGTGGCAAAGCGGGTTAACGGTGTGATTTTGTGCAGAGCAGGGCTCAAACGCATCCAGCGTGTGGCGATCGCGCTGGTACTGGGGGTTGCAACGCCCTTGTCTTTCGCGGGCGTACTGGAAGTGACGGCAGTGTTCAAACCCGACCCGGCGAACCCTATGGTGAACAAGTTCGTCAACACCTCACCGAACTTGGGGCATTGTCTGTGGCAACCGGCGTTTTGTGAAACATGGGGCTTGGCCAGTTTGCTATCGCCCTTGAGCTTCAGTGCCAATGGGCCCATCGCCGCCGATAATGAAATGCGTCAAGGCGCCATGTTCAGAGTGCCCTCGCAGTTTCGCTCAGTGCAGGTCACGCATGTCAGGACCGGCGAGCAGCAAACGCTGGACATGCGTATTGGTGGCTTGGGTGGATGGCATGAGCTGGGCGGCAATGTCTCGCAAATGACCGGGACTGGGGGCGCCGCTGGGCATAACTTGATGTGGCGCGGCGGCTGGTGGGCCAGGGATGCTCTGCCGTGCAGGCAAACCAGCGGAACTCAAACAGTCACTTCGACGGGCTCATCGTATTTTTGGCGAATCCCGGAAGGAGATGGAACCTGTGTCAAACAGGCGTTGTTCCGGGTGCCGAACTTGCGCTACACGTCACTGTACCTGGGTTATGAGCTGCGCACGCCGAATCCGCTGAGCATGTCCTCGGGCGATTACGTAGGCAGCCTGACCTATACGGTGGGGCCGGGGATGGATTTCGATATGGGCGACGTCATGATGCCCAACGATAACGTCCTTACGTTCAACTTTACGCTGAGTGTGGAGCACGACCTCAAGGTCGAAGTCCCACCCGGCGGCAACCGCATCGAACTGGTGCCCCAAGGCGGTTGGCAACCCTGGCTGAATCAGGGGCGCAAACCGGCGCGGCTGTTCCGCGACCAGACCTTCAATATCTCCGCCTCTTCGCGTTTCAAGATGCAGTTGGAATGCGAGCGCGTGATGGGCAATACCTGCGCCTTGCGCAACGCCGACGGCCATCAAGTGCCATTGGATATCAGCGTCAGCCTGCCCTATGGCCTGAACCGCCCCGATGGTTCGGCGGTGAACCGTCAGCCCTTGCTGCTCAGCGGCGCGGGTACCGAGCTGTTCCAGCCTGGCTACTACGTCAATCGCCGCCCCGGCACCCTGCATTTCGAGGTCGCCAAAGAGCATGCCGACAGCATGCTGGCTCAGGGCGGTAGCACTTACTCGGGGCAAGCCACCGTTATTTGGGATTCGGATCTATGAATCGCGCATCACCGTTGAACCTTGCCGTCTTGGTCGGACTGTTGAGCCTAGGAGGGACGGGGACAGCCCAGGCCATATCCGAGAACATCACCGCGCTGTTCAAACCGGACCCTGCCAACCCCATGGTCAACAAGTTCCAGAACACCACGCCGATCAGCTCTATCTGTCAGTCGCATATCCCGACGCAGTGTCAGGCCCTGAATCTGTTCAGCCTTCGCATCCCCGGTTTTGACGCGTTGTCCAACGGCCCGATCCTGGCCAATCACGCCGATGAGCGACAGGGGTTCATGGTGCAGGTGCCGTCGCATTGGCGGAACGTGTTGGTGACGCATACCAAGACCGGAGAAACCGAAACAGTGCAAATGCGCATTGCCGGTTTTGGTGGTCTTTGGCAGGTGCCGCGTCCGCCTGGGGTTTCTGCTTGGGCGCAACCTGGGGTTGGTTGGACACAACAATGGGCAAGGGCGCCGAGCCCATGTATTTCAACCGGTCATTTGAAGGCTGGTTTGCAAACCGCTACCTATTTTTGGATGGTGCCGGAAGGCGCTGGGGTCTGCAGTCGTAAGCCCTCCCAAGAATTGGCCTATATGCGTATCTACCAGATGGAGTACGCCTATGAGCTAAGGACCCCCAACCCCTTGGGGATGTCCAGTGGCGAATACACGGGCAGCCTGACCTACACAATGGGGCCTGGTGGTGATTACGATTTCGGCGATGTGCTGATTCCCACGGATAACCAACTGACCTTCAGTATTTTCCTGGAGGTCCAGCACGACCTCAAAATCGAAGTCCCACCCGGCGGCAACCGCATCGAACTGGTGCCCCAGGGCGGCTGGCAAGCCTGGCTGAATCAGGGGCGCAAACCGGCGCGGCTGTTCCGTGACCAGACCTTCAATATCTCCGCGTCTTCGCGTTTCAAGATGCAGTTGGAATGCGAGCGCGTGATGGGCGACACCTGCGCCTTGCGCAACGCCGACGGCCATCAAGTGCCATTGGATATCAGCGTCAGTCTGCCCTATGGCCTGAACCGCCCCGATGGTTCGGCCGTGAACCGTCAGCCCTTGCTGCTCAGCGGCGCGGGCACCGAGCTGTTCCAGCCTGGCTACTACGTCAATCGCCGCCCCGGCACCCTGCATTTCGAGGTCGCCAAAGAGCATGCCGACAGCATGCTGGCTCAGGGCGGCAGCACTTATTCGGGACAAGCCACTGTTATTTGGGATTCGGATCTATGAGCAGAACATCAAGATTGGCGCGCGTCGCGCTGGCCGGCCTGTTGAGCCTTGGCGCTACCGGCACGGCACAGGCGCTGTCCCAGGACATCACCGCCGAATTTATCCCCGACCCGGCGAACCCGACCAAGAACGAGTTTCGCAACACCACACCGGTGACGGGTATATGTGCCGGACACATGCCGATTCGCTGCCAGCAGATGGGGATTTTCACCATCCGCACCAGCAATTTCGCCGCCAACGCCAACGCGCCTATTGAGGCCTTTCACGAGGATCCGCGCCAAGGCGCAATGTGGAAGGTGCCGTCCGAGTGGCGGGATGTACAGGTGACCCATGCCCGTACCGGCGAAACCGAAACCGTGCAGGTGCGCATTGCCGGGATCGGGCACCGTTGGGATGTGCGCCCCAACACCAGTGCCTGGGCGCGGCCTGGGTATTCCTGGCAAGGGCAGTGGTCAACTGCGCCGAGCCCTTGCCAGAGCACCGGGTTTCTCACCGGTAACAACACCCTGGCACTGTTCTTCTGGCTGGTGCCGGAGGGGGCGGGGGTGTGCAGCCGATTCCCCGGCACCACCATCACCCGGTTTTGGTACAGCACCTTCGAGTTCGCCTACGCGCTGCGAACCCCCAACCCGTTGGGCATGTCGTCAGGGGAATACGTTGGCAACATCACCTACACCATGGGGCCGCATCAGGACTTTGATTTCGGCGACGTGGTGATCCCCAGCGACAACCAGTTAACCCTCAATTTCAGTCTGGATGTGCTGCACACCTTGCAGGTCGAAGTGCCGCCCGGCGGCAACCGCATCGAACTGGTGCCCCAGGGCGGCTGGCAAGCCTGGCTGAATCAGGGGCGTAAACCGGCGCGGCTGTTCCGTGACCAGACCTTCAATATCTCCGCGTCTTCGCGGTTCAAGATGCAGTTGGAATGCGAGCGCGTGATGGGCGACACCTGCGCCTTGCGTAACGCCGACGGCCATCAAGTGCCGCTGGATATCAGCGTCAGCCTGCCCTATGGCCTGAACCGCCCCGATGGTTCGGCGGTGAACCGCCAGCCCCTGTTGCTCAGCGGCGCGGGTACCCAACTGTTCCAGCCTGGGCACTACGTGAATCGCCGGCCCGGCACCCTGCATTTCGAGGTTGGCCGAGAGCACACCGACAACATGCTGAGCCAGGGCGGCAGCACCTATTCGGGGATGGCCACGGTGATCTGGGATTCGGACCTGTAAACGACGTCACACGTGTTATTGGAGAGCGTTATGTGGAGCAAATATGTGTGGGCCTTGTGGTTGCTGTGCGGCCTGCCGCTGGGGGCGCAGGCCGGGCCCAGCCTGAATGTCGGGGTGTTTTACGACTACCTGGACGGTGACAAGAGCACCTACCTCAAGCGCGTGTTCAACAGCGGCGACAGCACAGCGTTCGTCAGGGTTCAGGTGCTGGAAATCCTTTACAACGCCGACGGCACCTCCGAAGAGGTGGAAGTCAAACCCGCCACCGACGCGAGTTTGCGCGATGGCCTGATGGCCAGCCCCACGCGCTTGATCGTGCCGGCCAACGGCATGCAGGGCACGCGTCTGCTGTACCTGGGGGAGCGGGAAAAAGAGCGTTATTTCCGCGTGCGCTTCGTGCCGGTGATGCCGGAAAAGGACGACGAGTTCGCCCTCTCGGAAGAAGAACGCGAAGCCTATAAAGGCGCTTTGTCTGCCGGGGTAACGGTATTGGCGGGCTATGGCACGGTGTTTTTCGTGCGGCCTAAGGACGCGCGTTTCCAGACCGGCGTCGACGACAGCGCCGGCCATTACCGCCTGAACAACGCGGGCAACAGTGTGGTGGTGGTCGACGAATTCAAAGACTGCTCCGCGGCCGATCCCAAGGACTGCCAGCCGACCACCAAGAACCACATTCTGCCCGGTCGCACGTTTGGTTTTGACAAGCAAAAGGGGCGGACCTACCGCTTCACCCTGATCGAAGGCAGCGACAAGAAACCTTATGAGGTCAAAGGATGAGAGTCAGTAAACGCACCCATCGTGGGTGGAAACGAGGCGGTCCGGCCCTGCTGGGCCTGGTGCTGCTCACCGGTGGCGCGGTGTTCAGCCCTGCGGTACAGGCGGTTCGTGAAGTGCAAGTGTTCGATGTGTCGGTGACCATCCCCACCCAGGATTTTTACGTGTTGCCGATCACGCCCGGTTTTCTGGAGCGCGAACAACAGATGATCTGGGACCTGGTGCCGGGGCGCCTGCGGCCCTTGCGGGAACACTTCGACGTCAAGAGTTCCGCCGGCGGCATCAATGCGCGCCTGGGTGCGTTGCCCACCCTGTTCAACGGCGGGCGTACCTACATCGACCTGAGCGTCACGTTCAACGGTCAGGTGCTGAGCCTGGAGGACACCCTGGTGGTGCCCCAGGACGAAGCGCGCCAGGGCAAGCGCGTACTGCTGGATATCTCGGCCGTCGAGCCGCCGGATGGGTTTACCCCGGGTGACTACTACGGCAGCGTCGAGCTGCTGTTCGATGCGGTGAGGCCATGATGGTGTGCAAAGGAGCGGTTATGAAGCGTGTATGTGCGGGGCTGGGCCTGTTGCTGTGTGCCCTGAGTGCCCAGGCGGGGCCGAGTATCAATGTCGGGGATTTCTACGATTATCTGCGCGGCGATAAAAGCACCTACCTCAAGCGGGTCTTCAACGGCGGCACCAAGACCGCTTTCGTCAAGGTCAACATCACCGAAATGCTCTACAAGCCCGACGGCACTTACGACGAAGTCCCGCTCAAGACCGAGGCCGACGGCAGCGTGCGCAACGGCCTGATCGCCAGCCCGGCGCGCTTGATCGTGCCGGCCGGCGGTGTGCAGAGCACGCGCTTGTTGTTTATGGGCGAGCGTGACAAGGAGCGCTACTTCCGCGTGCGTTACTTGCCGGTGGCGCCGGAGAAAGACGATGAGTTCCAGGTCAGCGATGAAGAACGCGAAGCCTATAAAAACACCCTGGCCGGTGGCGTGCAGGTGATGGCTGGCTATGGCACGGTATTTTTCGTTCGTCCCAAGGACAGCCGCTTCGACACGAAGATCGAGAACGGTGGGCAGCGCTACGTCATGCGCAATGCCGGCAACACCGTGGTACTGGTCGATGAGTTCAAGGATTGTGCGGGCCATGACAGTACGGAATGCGCGCCGACCACCAAGAACCATATCTTCCCCGGCCGCACCTTCAGCTTCGACAAGAAGGCTGGGCGCGTCTACCGCTTCTATCTGTGGGAAGGCGATGCGCAGCGCAGGATCGAAGTGCGCTGACGGACCCCGGCAGGCGCGCGCCCGTGCACGCCTGCCGGGGCTCGCGGCTCAACGCTTCGGCGCTCGATTGCGCCAGTCGCCGGCGTCGCGCAAAGCATTGCGCGTCTGTTCGCGCATCCACGCCAGGGCGTCATAGCCCAGGGTCTCTTCCAGGCGCTCGCAGGCGGCCTGAAACGCAGCGTCATCGCCTTGCAACTGCCCATCGGTAATACCCAATAGGGTCGCCAAATCCTGCATCTGCTGTAGGGCCTCGGGCGTCGGCGCCCTGCGCCATTGTTCATGCAAGTCTTGCAGCTCATACAACTGCCCGTGACGTGTCTTGAGCCTTTGCTGATGCTGCGCGTGGCGTTCGGGATAGCGCTGCTCCAGCCAGCCGCGCCAGTGTGGGTCCAGCAGCATGCGGTTGACCAGGCCGTCGCCTTCGCCCAGTTCCAGCACCTGGCGGTACGCGCTGTCGATCTGCGCCTCGCTCACGTTGGCCGTCAGGCGGTAGATCATATGGTCCGCGATCCACGGCAAGTCCAGGCGCTGCGCCAACGCAGTCTGGTAGGCCAGGTACACCTCCACTTCATCCACCTCGCCGGGCAGGTTGTCGACGATTTCGCTGCGCAGCCGCAGGCCCTGGCCGCCCTGGGAGAGCGGCGCCAGGCGCTGGCGGATGTCGGCCCGCGCCACGTCGTTGAGCTGCCGCAATCGCGCAATGCCCCGGCACAGCACGGCTAGGCGCTGCTCGTGAACCTCGGGCGAGGGGGCATAGCGTTCAATCTGATGGACCAACACCTCCACGCCCAGCTCGTTGAATATCTGCGTGCCGGCATCGGCGCAGTTGGCCGGGTAACTGGCCATCTCGAACAGTTTCAGGCGCAGGGCAGTGTCGGTGTCCGCCGCTTCCAGCAGCTCCCAGACCTGTTGCGTTAAGGTGCGGTGGTTGGCGGTGTAACGCTGTTCGTCTTCGGCGCTCTGGAATTCGTCGGGTGCTTCAAGCGCTTTGATCACTTCAAAGAAGCCTTGGGAGCCATGCTCGTGTTCCAGCCGACTCCACAGCGCGCGCGCGGCGTCCTGAGCGGTGGCGTCCAGGTAGGCCAGCCAGGGTTCACTCTCGCCGCGCGGCTCGTAGCTGCGGTCTGCGTCCAGCCCCACGGATTCGCGGTAGGCCCTGAAGCGTTCGCGACTCACCGCCCCCAGACGTGAGCGATCCAGGCGCGTGCGGGCAACCACCAGGGCGGCAGGGCTGCCCAATTCGACCTCGGGCACCTCGGTAATGGCTGTGTCTTGCAGGTTGAGCAGCCAGTGCGGCGGCCGGGGCACATCGAACACCCCGTCCGGCCAGCGTTCGATGGGCGTGCGGCTCAGGTCCAGTTCGTGCAGGTCGCGCATGCGCCCGATATCCGGGACTTGGCGGGTCGGGGTGTGGTTGAGTTTCAGGCGGCGCAGGTAACGCAGGTTTTTCAGGCGGGTAACATCCCGCGCGCGCAATTGCAGCAGGGTGTACGACAGGTCGAGGTTTTCCAGATGGCGCAGGTCCACCAGGGTATCCGGCAGGTGGGTCAGGGGGTTGTGGGTCAGATCGAGGGTGCGCAACGAGGGGAAGCGCGCGAGAAAATCGGCATGCTCTGCCTTGAAGCGGGTTCTGGCCAGGTTGAGCCCGACCACATGGCCGAAATCGGCTTGCAGCGTCGGCAAAGCGTCCGGTAATACCAGGCCGCTGAGGTCCAGCACTGAGCCGCGATGTTCGACCCGGGCGCGTACCTGGTCGTCCCAGCATTCGAGGATTCTGGCGCTGATAAATGCGCGCAACTCGCGCTCCACGCTCAGGCTATGGGCGCCTGGCTGCAGTGCCCAACGCGACAGCTCGCCGTTCAGGCGAATGCGTTCGACGACCAGGGTGTTGATCGTTTCGCCAAGGGCCTGCGGCCCGACGGTATCCATGTAGGTCTGGATACGTTCTTCACTTTGGTAGGGGAACAGGGTTTTCAGAGCCTCCCGATGCAGGTCCGCGCTCGGCTGCGTTGGCCCGCGAGCGGTTCTTTTCGGCATCGGTGTGCCCAGCAGGGCCAGGGTCTCCCGATTCGCGCGAGCGCGTGTCGGCGGTTCGGCCAAGGCGATACGGCGTTCGGCCAGGGGTTCCAGGGTTTGCATCAGCCAGCCGCGCAGCGCGCTGCCCTGGCCGGTGGTGTAGCCCAAAGCGTGCCGGGTGGGATCGGGCAGGGCCTGGAGGATCGACTCGTACAGCGTGTCCGGGCCGTGCAGATGCTTTAACTGATCGTCGAGCACTTCATAGCCATGGTTGCCCTTGCGGATCAGCGTGCGGCGCACCTGGGCGTCCATGGGCCCCGCCTCGCAGCGCAACGGCCCATCGGCCGTGCGTTCGCGAATTTGCAGGTGCAGGTCGGCGAAGGCATCGCTGTGATGCTTGAGGGTGTTGAGCACCATGCGTTCGCTGTCCGGGGTTTGCTGCCAGGGAAAATAGAAACCCTCGTAGGCATGGGTGGTGCGGGCGACGAAATCCAGTTCGCCGGCGAGGTTCTTCAGGCGCAGCGGCACGCGCTGGTGCTCATCCATCACCCGCAGTTCGTCGCTGTTGGCGCTGCTGAGCAGCGCGTCGATGGCGTGGCTCTCCAAACGCGGCAAGTGCTCACGCAACAGGCGCGTGCGCGGCTCGTCGGACAGCTCGCGCAAACGGTGCATATAGGGGCCAATGTCGGGCGCCTGCTGGCTGACGTAATCGGCCAGCAGGTTGCGCAGGTGTTGGAGCCGTTGGGGTTTCGGCACACTTTGGCCCAGCAGCGCCTCGGTCTGGGGTTCATCGAGAAACGCCAGAACCCGCTCCGGCAGTGTGCCGGACATCACTTGCGCCAGGCTCATCTGCAGAGTGTCGGCGGGCGCGGCGTCGGGATTGCCGTAGTGGTGAGAGGCGCCGGTGAGGTCGGCGCGTAGATACACCTGCAAGGCTTTATTCGCCGGCCAGCCGGGCAGTTCGGTAACCGTCTGCTCGAACCACGCCGAGGCCGGGTCCAATGGCTGCCCGACGCGAATACTGTCGCTGGAGCGGCTGGCACTGGCATAGGCGTCGAAGCGGTTGAGGGTGTCTTCCAGCAGGGGCGGCAGCGGCTGGTCGTGGTGGTAGATGCCGCGCAGCAGGTCGTCGTCGCAACCGCTGATGCGGCGGATACGCTCCAGTTGTGTATCGCTCAAGCCCTCTACCGGTCGCCCGAGGCGACGCAGCAAGGTCGAACGGTCCCAGGTCTGGGGGTGTTCCGCCTCGTGCAGCACGATGCCGTCGCGCTTGAGCTGCACCCTGGGTTGATAGGCGTCGGGTCGGCGCGGATGCACGATGCGATGTTCGTCGCGCTCGGCGTCATAGCGCACCCGAAAGTGCTCGCCATCGCGTCTGAGCAGTGCTTGCCCCTGGTGCCGGTGTAGCCCTGACGGTTCGGCACGGGCTTGCGCCGGCAGTTGCAGTGAGGGATCGGCATAAGGGCTGATTTCTGGGTTCCACAAGCGCGTGCGACCGTCGGGTAGTTGCACGGCTTTGAGGCCCTCTACAAAGGCCGACAGCTTCAGGTGCAACGGTTGCGCGACCTGCGCACCGGCGGCGAACGTGCCGAGCTGCAGCAGGTTCTGCGCCACCCCAAACATATGCTCCACGGCCTCCCGCGCCTGGCCCTCGGCCCAGTCCACGATGCCTTCGAAGACCTCGTCGGTCAGTTGATAGGCGGTGTACGCGAGCATCAGTTCACCCAGCCCGGGTATGAAAGGCGTGAGGATTTGCACCGCGACATTAAGTAGGTCGGAAAAGATTTTTTCCAGATTGTCCCACCATGCCCAACGCGCCATGCGATCGACGCGATGGGTCGAGACGGCGAGGCTTTGGGCATCGTTGACGATCTTGTTCAAGCGCACCCGATACAAGTAGTTCCACAGGTCGTTTTGCGTGGAGACGGTCGAGCGGTTCTGGTAGTCGTGCTCGAAGCGTTGCACGTTGAATTGCAGATGCGGGTGCTCGACCGGCGTGTCTTTCCAGCTGGGCTGGCTGTCGGTGGGCGCTTTGTGGTGCCACTGCACGCGGCTCAGGCGCGCATTGAGGTTGGCGAAGAAATACCCGCGTTGGTCGTGGGCGACGAAGCGACTGAAAAAGACCTGATAGTGCTCGACGTCGCGCAGTTGGCGGGTCAGTTCAGCCATGAAGGCCTGCGGTGAAGGGTAGTGCTTGAGCGGGTGTTCTGGGTCGTCCGGCACATAGGCGAGCACCTGGGTCAGCGGCGTGGGCGGCGATGGCGGGCTATGCAGCAGGATGATGCCGGTGAGCCGCGTGTTCATCATGTCCAGGGTGTGGCAATGCAGCGGCTGGCCCTCCCACTCGACGGCGGGTTGGCCGGCGGCCAGGGCCAGCAACGGTGCCAGGGCGTTGCGCGGAATATCGCCCTTGTGCGCGGCCAGTTGCGCGGCCGCGCTCAAGCCGCTTTTCTGCTGGGCAAGCACGTGCTGGCGCACGCGATAGGCGACGCTGCGCTGCTCGAAGCCCAGGGCTCTCTTGAGCTGGGCCTGATACTGCGCGCCGATATCCAGCCTGCGACACAGTTGTTTGAACCCCTCGACAGTCAGCGCCGCTCCGCTGACCTTGTGGGTGAAGCTCAGGCTGCGTTGTTGCCCCCGTGCGTCGGGGCGCGAGAGAAATGCGTAATCGACAAACTGCTCGTTGTCGGCAAAGTTGTGCAGCGCGGCGTCCAGCAACGACACGGTGCGACTGGTGACACCCTGGGTCACGTCAATCACCCACCAGGCCTGGGCGGCGCTGACATACGTGCGCAGAAAGGTATTTTTCACATCGATGTCGCCGTAATCCTGGGCCAACGCCGTGCGCAGTTTGGCCTCGGCGTAGGCGTAGACATCGTTCAAGCCTTGAAACGGCCCATCCAAAGCATTGAGGTTTTGCCAGTGCGCGTCCACTGCCTGCTTGAGGGGCCGCGGTAGCGAGGCGGGAGGGATCGGGTGGCGGCGTGCCGCGTGGTGTAAAGCTTTGAAGCGTTGTGGGTGGGTAGCGGTCAGCCAGGGCGGAAGCGCAGTGTTGATGAAGTCGTAATGCAGCCCTTTAAAGGCTTGGGCAAAGGGGATGTCAGCCATGTAATGAATCCTGGAAATCAGCTCATGAGGCATTCGAGTCTAATGAGGGCAGGGGGCGAGAATAAGCGCGAATACCGGGTTGGATACCCCGACGGGATGGCGTTTGATTTCGAAATTATCCATCTCGAAAATAGCCGGCTACCGCCCCTCGCCAACTGTCGAGGGGCGGGGACGCTTCAGGATGTTTGCGCTGCGATTTCTAAGGCCTGGCGGGTCAGGCGGCGTGCCAGATCTCGGTAGTCGCGCTGGATATGCTCGTAGAAGGTATTCACCGTCGCGTCGGACAGCGGCTGCTCCTCAAGCACCTCGGCTTGCGCAAGGTTCAACGTGTCGGCCAGGCTGACCAGCTGTGTGCGCAGTGTGGCCTTGCGCTCGACGCTCACGGACGGGCTCACCCACTCGCGGTGCGCTTCCAGCAAGTCCTCCAGTTGGCTGCCGGCCTCGGCACGTTGTTCCAGGGCTTGGTTGAACGACTCAACGTATTTTTCTTGCAGGTATTCGTTCCAGAACGGTTGCTCAAGCATGCCGTCGACCAGACCGTTGCCGCGCTCCTGATGGGCAATGTAGCGAGCGGCGCGGCTGAGGTGGGTTTCCGTGACCCTGGCGGTGTTGCGGTAGACCATATGTTCGGACAGCCACGGCAGGTCGAGTCGTGCCTTGAGCCCGGTCTGGTAGGCCAGGTACACCTGCACGTCGTCCACCTGGTTATCTGCGCTGCCGAAGGCTTGTCCCAGCCCCCCTTGGCTGATCGGGTCGGTGCGATATTTGATTTCGGCGCGCGCGCGCTCGTTGACCTGATCCAGGCGCCAGGATTGTTTGGCCAACGTCGCCAGGCGGCTCTCGCGGCTGGCCAGGCCTGCGGGGCTTTGGTCCTTGAGGATGTTTTCCAACAGCGTCTCGACGCCGATGCGGTTGAAGATCTGCGCACCGGCATCGGCGCAATTGGCGGGCGCGCCGGCCAGGCTGAATATGCGCTCGCGGAACTGGGGGTTCTCGTCCACGGCAAACAGCACCTGCCATACGCGTATGGACAGGTCTTCCCGGCCCTGGCGGAACAACCGCGCATCTTCCTGGGTTTGAAAGCGCTCCGGCGGTTGCAGCAGCTGGAGCACGTCGAACAAGCCCTGGGAGCCGTGCTCTTTTTCGACCTCGTCCCAGACCTCCTTGGCCGTGTCCAGATCCTCGCCTTCCAGGCCGCTTGTCCAGTAGTCCCGGTTGGCTTTGTCGCCGACCGGGCGTGTGCGATAGGGGTCGATGCCTTGGGCGCGGCGATAGCTGACAAAGCGGTCTTCGTCGAGGCGTTCGAGCTTGGTACGGTCCAGCCAACTGTTGGCCACGATGCGCGCCGCCGACGAATCCGAGGCGAACTCAGGCACGGTGCGCACGTTGGTGTTGCTCAAGTCCAGTTCCGGTGTGACCCGTTTCGGGCTGTCCAGCCCCGCCGGCCAGGCGCTGATACTGGTTCGCCGCAACACCATGCGGCGCAGCTCAGGCAAGTGGCTGAGGTCCGGAGCGACGCGCAGCTGCGTATTGCCTTCCAGGTTCAACGAGCGCAGAAGCTGGCAGCGTTCAAGGATCGCGTAGTCGCTGGGGCGCCAGGCGATGGGGTTATTGCTCAGGTTCAGTTTGGCCAGGAACTTGATATTGGGCAGCTGTGACGGCAGGCCGGCGAGGTTGTTGTCGGACAGATCAAGGCTGCGCAGATTGGGGAAATTGTCGAGGAAGCCAGTGTCCCGATCCCCCAGGCGTGTGCCGCTGACATTCAAGCGCGTGACATGGCTGAAGTCCGCCCGCAGAGGCTCCAGGCTGGCGATATAGCGCCCCAGGGTCAGTTCGCTCAGGTCCAGCCGCGTTCCGCCGGAGCGTGCCTGCGCAGGCAGCAGGCGTTGATAGGCGCCTTGTTCCCAGCAGTTTTTTAACTCCTTGATGATGTGGCCGCGCATCAGCATTTCGTTGGCCACCAGCGTGGCGCTGGCCTTGGTCAGGCTGGGCTTCTGCTTGCGGAAGTTCTCCAGCTCTGTGTCCAGCACCGCGCGGTCGATTTCCAGGGTGTTGAGCAGTTGCTCCGCTTGCGGGGTTTTCAGGTGCGGTGTCACTTCTTCGATCTGCTCGGTGCTCAAACTTGGGCACAACCTGACCAGGGTTTCCTTGAGCGTCGGCGGTTGTGGCGGTTCGCGCCGAAACAGGCGGCGAAAGGCGTCGAACATGGGCTTTTGCAACAGCGACTGGGCGGCGCGCTCATCCACCTGACGCCGTGTGGGGGCTTGCAGCAGCGTGCGACGGTTGCTCAAGGGTTCCAGTTTTTCTTTGAGCCAGGCTTTGAAAATCGCGCCCTGGCCGGCCACATAGTCGATCTTGCCCGGCGGCAGCAGCCAGATCAGGGCTTCGTACAAGCTGAACTGCGGTTGCGGCGCAGCGCTGCTCATATCGTGGATCTGGTACTGCCCAGGGCCTGTGTGCAGCAGGATTTTCCTCGTGGCGGCCTCGGCGGCGCCAACCTGGCAGCGCACCTGGCCCTGGGCGGTCTGTTCGTGAATGGCGATGCTTATGTCGCTCAGTGCATCAGTGTGCTGGCGCAGGATATTGAGCACCATGCGTTCGGTGTCCGGGGTCAGCAACGCGTCATCGTAGAGCCCCTCGCTTGCGTGGCTGGCGCGCACTTCGTTGGCCAGTGCCCGTGCCAGGTTTTTCAGGCGCAGAGGGATCTGCCGTTGCGTGTTCAGCGTTTCCAACTCATCGGGCGAGGTGCGCAGCAACAGATTGGCCACCAGATTTTTCGGCAACTGCGGGAACTGTTGTTGAATCAGCTCGCCAGGGGCGGTTTCGGCTACTTCCGTGGTGCTGTAGAGATGGTTGAAAACGGCGATTTTTTCCCGCGCCACTTTATCCGCCAGTAACCCGCGCAGGGCCTGGATGCGCGCGGCAGACGTAGGCCCGACCGGCGCGGGCAACAGGCCGGCGAATTCGCTGTCGCTCAAGAACGTAGAGAGGCGTTCGGGCAATTGGCCGGCGCTTACCTCGCGATGGCTGATGTTCAGGGTGTCGGCATCGCTGGCTGTGGCTGCGCCGTAGGTGAGGGCGTGCCCGCTCAAATCATCGTTGATAAACACGGCGATGGCCTTGTTCGGCGGCCAACCGGGTAGCTCGCTGGTGGTTTGCGCGGCCCAGTTGTCCGGCAGCTTGGCGGCGGTGCCGGCGCGCACCTGGGCCGGTGCGCGGTCGACCTGCGCCCGCAGCCTTATTCGCCTGAGGGTGTCGACCAACAGCGGCGGCGGGCTGTCGCGGTCGGCGTACATCATGCGCAAGTCTGCATCGCGGGTGGCGCTGGTCTCGCAGGCCTGTTCCAGCTGGGTCGCGTCGAACCCTTGCACCACCGGGCCAAGGCGGCTGCGCAGCCTGTGGCTGTCCCAGGTCAGCGGGTCCTCGCCTTCGTGATACCACGCGCCGTGCTCGTTATGAACGAGCCTGGGGGCGTAGGCCTCGGCGCGGGTGGGGTGCTTGATGCGATAGGTGCCGCTGGTTTCATCCTGCTCGACGACATAGTGCTGACCCTCCAGGCGCAGGACTTTCTGCGCGCGGTGCCCATGCAGTCCGAGGGCATCGGGCTGTGCGTCGGCCGGCAACTGCAACGCGGGGCGGGCGTAGGGCGCCAGATCCGGGTTCCACAAGCGCGTTCGGTCGCCCACCTGCACGGGTTGCAAACCGTCGATAAACGGCGAGCGCTTGAACGCACCCACCACTTTGCCGCCGATGGCGAAGGCGGCCACTTGTACCAGGTCGTTGGTGACGGTGAGCAGATGTTCGCCGGCCTCTCTGAATTGGCCTTCGCTCAAATCCACTGCGCCTTCGACCGCATCATAGGTGAGTTGGAACACGGTGTAGGCCAGCATCAGTTCGCCCAAGTAAGGCACGAACGGCGTGACCACCATCAGAGCGACATTGAAAATATCCGATAACAGGCGGGTGAAGTTGTCCCACCAGGCCCAGCGCGCGTGGGCGTCGGCGTCGGCGGTGGAGACCGCAATGGCGCGCCCGTCGTTGAGGATCTTGTTGAGCGACTGCTGGTAGAGAAATTGCCACAGGTCGCCCCTGATCGGGGTCGCGGAAAACTGCAGGCGGGGGGCGGTCAGTGGCGTTTCGCGCCAGCTGGGGCGAGGGTCCAAGGGGCTGTACTGATGCCATTGGACGCGGCACAGCCGCTGGCTCAGGTTGGCAAAAAAATGCCCGCGTTGAGTGTGATCGACAAACTGGCTGAAGAACTGCTGGTAGGTCTGTTGCTGGCGCGACGGGATCGGCGCGTTGGTTTGCAGTTTGCGCGTCAGGTCCTGCATGAAGGCGAGGCTTGAGTCGTATTCTTTGACCGGGCTTTCGGGGGGTCATGGGGAATATAGGCGATCAACTTTGAGGTGCTGGTTACCCGCTCCAGGTCCGCGGCGATCAGCAGAATGCCGCTCAATGACACGTCCAGAATGCTCAATTGATAGAACTGCATCACGCCACGATCACCGCGCAACGTGCGCATCAGCAGGTGGAAGCCGGCAATGCTCAAGTCGGCGGGCTGTTGCGCGACAGTGGGGATGCTGGCCAAGTGAGCGGCGACTTTGAGGGCAGCTTTTTGGCTGGCGATCACCTGGTGCTGCAATTCGGTGCGCGCCGCCGTGGCTTCAGGCAGCAGACGCTCGTTCAAGTAGCGTTGATAGTGGGCGCCGAGGTCCAGCTCACGGCACAGGGCCTTGAACTGTTGGATCGACATCGTAGTGTCCAACGGCAGCACGGCGAAGTGCCCGCGATAGTCGGGTTGAGTGATATAGCAAGAGTTGATGTCAAATGTTTCGCGTTTGGCGAAGTTATGCAGGGCGGCATCCAGTAATGAAACTTTGCGGGTGGTCACGCCGTTGGAAAAATCAATGACGTACCACGGCTTTGCAACCGGAATATATAAATAAAGAAACGTGGTCTGCACATTCAGGTCGAGGCCGTATTTATCCTGGATGGCTTTTTTCAAGCGCGGTTCGGCGAAGGCGTATACATCCTGGATATCGCTTAACAGCCGGTCCACTTGGTTCTGCGTGCGCCAGCCGTCGGCATTGGCCTCCTGCAGCGCTTGATGCTGCGCCGAGGTGAGGCCGGCGAGCCCGGCCGGCCGCGTCAGAGTGGCGGTGTTCAGTTGGCCTAGCCTTGTCGGTGTGCTGGAGGTGATCCAGTCTGGAATGGTTTGTTTGATCAACCCGTAGTGCGGGCCTTTATAGGTGCTGCGCGTAGTTTCAAGTGGAAGAAGTTCGGGCATGAACAAAGACTCTTTAATGGGTTCGAGTCGCTAGTTTCATGCTTTGAGAATTGCCGTAAAAGTTCAAAATGCTGAAGCTTATTAATCCATTGAGTGTGAAGTTAATGGGTTATTTGAATGCAAGTTATAGATAACTAACGCCCGTTGTCGGGGGCTTGGCACAGGGTCTGTTCGCCGGGTTGCAAATAGGGCGTCAACAGCGGCGCCATGCCTTTGAGCACCTGCACCGGCAATGCCGAGGTGAAGGTGAAATTCTGCGCCGAACTGCCGGGTACGAACGCGGTGAGAGTGCCGAAATGATGCTCACCGATATAGAACACGAAGGTGGCCGTGCGGTTGATCGACTTGGAACTGAGCACCCGCCCGCCGGCACCAATGGCCTCGATGCGGTTGTCGCCGGTGCCAGTCTTGCCGCCCATGATCAACGGCGTGCCGTCGCTGAGTTTGAAACTGCCGGACACGCGTTTGGCGGTGCCGGCATCCACCACCTGCGACAGGGCTTCGCGCAATGCGGTGGCCACTTCGCTGGGCATGACGCGCTTGGCTTTGTCGGGGTTATTGATCAGGTGCGTTTCATAGGGGGTGCCGGCGGCAAAGTGCAGACTGTCGATGCGCAGGGTCGGCTCGCGCACGCCGTCGTTGAGGATGATCCCCACCAATTCGGCCAGCGCCGCCGGGCGATCACCGGAACTGCCGATGGCCGTGGCCAGCGACGGCACCAAGTGATCGAAGGGGTAGCCGACTTTTTTCCAGCGCTCATGAATATCCAGGAAGGCCTCGACCTCCAGCATGGTGCGAATGCGGCTGTCGCGCGCGCTCTTGTGCCGGCTCTTGAACAGCCAGCCGTAGACTTCCTGGCGTTCGTGCTCGCTGGCGGCCACGGCCTGGGCAAAGGTTGCGTCAGGGTGGTTAAGCAGGTAGCCGAGCAGCCACAGGTCCAACGGGTGGACCTTGGCGATATAGCCTTGGTCCGGCAAGTCGTAGGCACCGGGGCCGTAGTCGGTGTAGAGCTTGGCCAGGCGTTCGTCGCTGAGTGTTGTGGCGGTGCCGGACGGGGTCAGGTGCGCCCGTACAAACCGGTTGAAACTCGCCTGGCTGGCCTGGGGCAACAGGTAGCGGTGTACGGCGGCCAGGCGGATCGCGGTGGGGTGGAGGCTGTCCAGAAACGTATCGAGGCGCGCTTGGGTGTCTTTGTTGCGGTACTTCTTCCAGAAACGCAACAGGTAGGTGGTGCCCTCGCGGTCAGCGAACTGGGCCAGGTATTCCTGGCGACGCGGGTCGTTGTCGTCTTTGAGCAGCGCGGCGCTGTTGCCGGGAGCCTGGTAGGTGCTGTAGCGCACCAGGTCGCGCATCAAACGGATGAAGGGCAGGTTGATCGACTCGCGCAGGGACTCGCGCAAGGTCGGGTTGCGCCCGTTGTCCTCAGCGCGAAAATTATGAAAACGATGCAGGCCGCCACCGGTGAAAAAACGTTCGCCGGGGCTGGCCGAGTACTGCCGGTCGAGGGCCGCACTGAGCATTTTCGGCAGGCTTGGATCGGTGTTTTGTGCCAGGTAATCCAGGGCCCAGCGCGATAGGCGATCCTGCTCGTCCACCGGGATTTTCTTCAAGGCGGCGGGCGTCTGGCCGGCATAGCGGTCATGCAGCTCGCTGATGATTTGCAGGTAGGTGGTGAGCACTCGCAGCTTGGCGGTTGAGCCCAGTTCCAGCTTGCTGCCTTCGTTGATGTCGAAGGGCTGATCGGTGCTGTCGGTCTGCACCCGCACCCGCGCGCCGTCGGCGGTCATCTCATAGAGGTTGAAGCTGTAGCGCACTTGGGCGGTGCTGGCGGGGGTCAGCAGGCGCGGCCCCAGCAGGCCCAATTGCGCGGCGAAGGCCGGGTCCGCCAGGCGCTTGAGGTAGTCGGTGGCCTGGGTTTGCAGGTCGCTTTGCAAGGTACTGGTGGCGGCCAGGTCCAGGCGGTCAAGGTCGTAGAGCGGGCGATTGAGCAATGCCGCGAGGCGGCTGCGGGCGACACTGATGCCTTTGTTGGTGTCGATCGGTTGGATCGTCGGTTGTTGCAGCCAATCGCGATAATGCACCTTGCTGGCCAGGGCCGCGTCGGCCAGCGCCGCTTCGATCACCTGGTTTTGTGCGAGCAGGCGGATATGGCTGTCGGTCAGGCTGGCCAGTTCGTCGTGGCCCCGGGTCAGGTAAAACGACGGGCGCCGCTGGGCGATCATCAGCGACAGCACCTCGCGCAGCGCCAGGCCACGTTGGCCGAGCAGGTCTGGCTCGTGGCCGGCGAGCAGGGCGTTGGTGCGGTTGAAATCGGCGCCGAACCAGACCCGCAGGCCTTCGGCCAACCCATGCACTTCGCCGTGACCGGGCACGGCGGACAGCGGCACGCTGTTGAGGTAGTCACGCACGATGCGCTGGCGCGCCTGCAAGGTCTGCGGGCCGTCCTGATAGGCGCGCACGCTGGCGGAAATCATCTGGCGGATCTTCTCGCTGCCCGACAACGTCAGGCCATCCGGCGAGTGGCGGTATTTTTCCAACTGCGTGGCCAGGGTACTGCCGCCGGCGGTCTGGCCGGGCAGGTGCAATACCTTCGCCACTTGCGACCAGGCGGCCTTGGCGAAGCGTGGCCAATCCACCGCCGGGTTGGCCAGCGGCTGGTCGGCGGCGAGTAGATCGCGGTTCTCGATAAACAGCAGGCTGTTGACCACCACCGGTGGAATCGCGCCGAAATCCTGATAGGCCTGCTGTGGGTACATGAAGGTGTACAGCGGCGTGGCGCGGCAATCGCTGATGGTCAGCCCGGCTTGGATTTTTTCCGCGTAGGGCACGAACAGGTCGTGCTCGGTGTAGGCCATCAGCGCCGCAGAGAACCGGGCCTGGCGCTGGATCAGGTAGTCGCGTTTGAGCAGGCGCGGCAGAAACTCATCCAACGCGCTGTAACCCAGGCGTTTATCGAACGGGCCGTCGCCGGGATAGACGATGGCGTCGCTGGGGCCGGGTTGCACGTCGTAGGTCAAGGTCTGGGCCAGGCGACTGAAAGTGCGGGCCTGCCAATGGGAGGTGAGCATCTCGCGGCGCGCCGCCACGCCGGCAATGACGCTGCCGATCAACAGCAACAGCCAAAACATCCTCCAGGCGTAGCGGGGTTTGCGCGGCTTTTCGGGCAATGGCGGTTCAACCGCACTGTCGGTGGCAACCGCAGCGGGAGGTGAATCGGTGTGCCATAACGCGCCCATAGTCGATTGATCCATTCACGCAGATTGATCGGACTTGACTCAAGCTTAGTCGCTGATTGGCGTTGGCAAGGAATTTGTCGCCGCCATAACCGGTTACCGCCGGCAGCCCAGACGGCCGCGCTAGCGTGCGTGTTTGATCGGACCGATCCCCGCGTCCGGCACAAGGAAGTCAGCATGCCTCAGTCGACAGGTTCAACCTCCGCGCGTCACGACCATATTGAACAGATCGTCACCGTTTTTTCCGATGTTCCAACCCTGCACGAGGTAGCGGTGACCCAGGTGCAGGCCCTGCTGGATACGCATTACCCCGCGCTTAATTACCTGGCCCGGCGGGTGGCCATCGGCACGCCGTTGCGCGCCGACCAGCATCACTACAGCCCCTTGCCCGATGAAGTGCTGTTGCGCCTGGCCAGTGCCGCGCCGGTGCGCTACGTAGAAGGTCATCATCAGGCGGCGTTGCACCAGCGCGAGAACTATGTGCCGGGCGGGCCGTCGCTGGCCGACATGGAGCGATGGGTCAATCAGTTGGGCCCGCGTCTGCTGGAGGCCTGGCTGGCGCGTCTGGGCGATTGGTGGCGCGACACGGTACCGGTGCAAACCACGCGCTGGGCCTACTTGTCCGCCAGCCTGCTGGCCTTGTTGTACGACTGTGACCCGCCGGCCGGCATGGATGAGCAGGCGTTCGAACGGATATTCCCGCGCGAACGGCTGCGCCCGATCCGACCCGATGCGCAATGGAGCGTGCAGCAAGAGGCACTGAGCGTGTGCACGGTGCAGGTGCGGCGCCAGGGCAGTACGCAAGCGCCGCGCATGCTGCCGGTGCTGGTGCTCGACCATGCCCCGAGCGGCGCGCAAGCGCGTACGTTGCTGTTGTTCAGCCCAGCCACTGGTATTCATCCTCTGGACAGCCTGGACGCTATCGAAGCCCTGATCCCCGATTACCTCAGCCAGGACCTGGGAGGAGGGGCGGTGGAGTGGTTTATCGAACAACCGCCGGCGGACCCCTTCGATCTGCTGGCCGCTTGTTATGCCGAGCGCCAACGGCTCGACGTGCTGGCCATCGACCCCACGGTGCCGCGCACGCCGCGCCAGTACCAGCAGATGCTGGACTACGTGACCGATCCGCGCCGCTGGTTCGAGACGGTGCTGACGCCGATCCAGCAACGCTTGCAGGATGCGCTGCCGCTGTGGCTGGTGCACGCCTCGGCGGACGACAGCCTGGCCTACGCCCGTGGGTTGCAGGCCCTCGCCGAGCAACAGGCGCGTGCCGCCGGGCAAGGGTTTCTCGACGGTATCCCGCCGATCCGCGCCTTTGCCGCCGAGGCCCTGAAGCGGTGCCTGGCCAAGCAACCCTTGGCTAAAGACCTGAACCCGGACGATATCGAGGTGACCTTCAACCTGGTCACAGCGGCCATGTTGCCGGGCGGTTACCCCAGTGGCGATGTGCAGCGGGTCAGCCTGAGCCTGACGGAACTGGCCCTGGAGAACCTCAGGGGCTTTCCCCATGCGCCGTCCCAGATCACCCTCAAGGGCCGCGCCGCGCCGACTTGGTTGAGCGCTTCGTTGTTGCTGGCCTGCGTCACCGAGGTGGACATCGGCCAGTCCTACCCGGACCTGCTCAAGCAAAAGCTCATCAGCGATCCCCCCGAACGCGCACGGCGCGAAGCCCTGTTTACTGGGCAATTGCGCGCGCAGCTGCCATTGCTGGCCTTGCAGATGAAACTCAAGGGGGAGGGCGGGTTGACCCAGGCAGGTGCGCGCTTGGTAGCCACGGCAGTAGCGTCGGCTGCGGATGAGCAGGCGACGATCTGGCCTTTGGCGTTCAAAGCATCGCCCACGGCCGCCGAGGATCCTGTGCTCAGCCACTTTGTGATCGGCGCGCGCAATAGCGAGCAGGGGCCGCATCTGCTCTACCGGCCGTTGTTCACGCCGAGTCTGCGCGAGTTCGAATCCCCTCGGGCGCTGTTGCAGGCGATCCAGGCGCCGGGCGAGTTGCAGGACAACGTGCTGGCCTGGATCGCCCCGAGCCGTCAGGCGGTGTATGCCAACGGTGGGTTTCTGGAACCGCATATCCGTCACTTTCATCAGGGCGATGAATTCAGCGTACCCGCCCGGCCCGCGCCCGCTCAACTGAGCAAACAGGTGCAAAGCAGCGACCCACTGCCCCGGCTGTTTGCTGCCACCGCCGAAGCGTTGGTAAGCCTGGCCGACGCCGAGTCGGTGTCGAACGCCGAGCAGCGCTGGGCGACGATCAAGGCCGGTGGCTGGTTGCTGTTCAGCAGTGCGTTGCCGTTTCTGCGTGGCCCGGCGTTGCTGGCCGGCTGGATGGTGCAGGTGCTGGACAGCGTGCAGCGCGACGTGGCCGCCTCGACCCCCGCCGATCCCGTCGCCCAAACCGAGGGCGCAATGGACCTGCTGAGCAATCTGGTGATGGTCCTGGCCTATCGCGCCTCGCCCCACGAGCGGCCGGCGACGCTCGATCTGCGCCATCCGGTGTTTGCGCGCACCCGAGCTACGCTGGCGTCGCCTTCGCCTACGGTGACGCGCAGTGCCGCCGCGCTGCCCACCCATGCGCCGTACCGCTGGAGCAGCGCCCGCGATACGTTGACGCCGTTTATGCGCGAACGTCTGGAGGGGCTGAGCCTGCGCGCCGTGCAACAGCCCTGGCCGCTCGCGTTGCCGGGCGCCGAAACCTCGGGTCGACTCAAGGGCTTGTTGCAGGACACCCGTTCGACTCCGCCGCAATGGCAGGCGGTGGTACGCGGCCATGTTTATCGAGTGCGGCTGGTCGGCGACAGTGTGCAAGTCACCGACACCGCCGGCACGGCCAGCGGCCCCTGGCTCAAACCGCTGGAGGGCGGCGGCTGGGATCTGGACCTGCGCCTGCGCCTGCGCGGTGGCCAGGCCGACACCCCGGCGGCGCCCGCCAGCACCGAAGCGCGTCGCCAACAACTGGAGCAGGATTTACGTCAATACGCCCAACGCCGCGAAACCGCGGAGCGTGCTATCGGCGTGGCGCGCAGCCTGAAAACCAGCCACGCCGGGCACATCACCGAACAACAGCGAATCGCCGCCGATGCCCGCTACCTGCACGAGTTACAGAACAAACTGGAGGCTTCTCGCCTTGAACTCCAATGCCTTAAAGACCTGCAAGCTCTACGCCCGCGCCCCGGTTACGAGCGCGAGTTGAGCACGCTGCTCGAAGGCCAGATCCTCAACTTGCGCCAGTTGCTGCAATACGCTCGGGAAGCGACCGCCGCGCTGCATGCCAGGCTGGTGCCGGCGCTGGAACTGGTGCAAGCCGAGAGTGCGGCAGAGGCCATGTCGGACATCAACCAAGAGGCGCATCGCAGCATCATCGAAGGCATGCGCCTGTTAGCCGACCAAAATCAGAACGCGATTGTCTGGCGCAGCCTGGAAATCGACACCCTGGACGCGCTGGAGCGAGTGCCCAAATACGGGCGAGACAAAGCCCAGGCGTTCAAACAGAGTGAGGCGGCTACGCCGACGGTGCTGGAGTTGCAGTCGTTGCAAGTGTCCGCGTTGTGGGCGGTCGCGCTTAACAGCGAAGGTCCGAAGCTGGACGATGACTTTTTCCAGAGCTTGGACGACACCGTACAACGTGCCCGCTGGGCCAGTGGCTCCCAGGCGCAGCTCGATGAGCTGGCGTCGCACAACCCGGAGTTGCGCGTCGAATTGCTGGAGAGCTTCGATCGCGTGTATGCCCAGACCGACGACCGCATCGAGTTCTGGCGGGCCATGGAACCGGACAAGTTCCACCTGGGCTACCTGGAAAAACTGCAACAACTGTTCGCCCAATTGCACCTTCAGGTACAACGCGAGTTGGCCGCGACTTTGGAGCCGGCGCCTGTCACCCGGCCCGCGTCCCGTGTGCGGCAGAAGAAAATAATCCGCACGCGCAACCAGGACCTGTACGTGGCGCGGGTGACAGTCACCAGCGATGAGCAGCCGATTGAAATCGCCGAGGTCACCGACGCTCAGAACGAAGTGATTGCTTCGTTTACCCAGGCCACCGACGGCATCTGGGAGCCGCTCAACAAAACGCCGGTGCAGCGCACGACGTCGTTGCCCAACCTGGCGCGCTTGATCGAACAAGGCCAGGCCCTGCGCGCGCCGGTGGAAAAGGCCATCGCCGAAGTGTTGAAAATGGCGCGCAACGCCAACGAACCGCAGTCCCTGCAAGACATCCTGGAGCAGCGCGCCGACAAGTTACGCCGCTGCGCCGATGCCATTCAGCAGCGCCTGTTGCTCAGCGAGCCGGATCGTTTGGCGGCCACGCAAAGAGCCCGGGCGCGCACCGAAACCGACGAGCTGCGAGCCGCTGCCAGTCGCTTGTCCGAGCAAGGCTTGCAGGCGCGCTTGACCGCCATCAAGGCGCGCCCGCCGACCCAGGCCGGGTTGGACGTGTTGGTGGGGCATCGCGAAGCCAAGGTGTATCGTCAGGGCGAGCGCGTGGCGCTGGCCGGGCGCTCGGACGACTGGCTGCAAAGCTATGTGGTGATCGACGAACAGAGTCGTCAGCCCTGGTGCTATGGGCATTTTCACTATGGGCGCCAGACCGGGCCGGATGATCATTTCAGCGCCGCGCACCTCAAGACTCCGGAACAGCATCGGTTGGGCAAACAAGCGCAGATCCAGGTCCAGGCTCAGGCATTTGCCAGCATGCAGGCAGGGCAAAGCGGGCGCGTAAGCCAGACCCTGGAGATCCATCGCGGCGAAATCAACTTGCGCATGGCCCGCAAGCTGTTCTTCGATGCGCCCGCCTGGCCTGAGGGCAAAGCCGCGAGCTAGAGCGCTCGCCGCCCGCACCTACGACCAGAGTAGGGGCATGACGCTGCACCTTGGCTGTGCAATACTCGCCGCCGTTTCCACGGCAGAACGCCACGTCAGGCAGTTAATGCCCCTCCGCATAAGCGGCTTTTGCCGCGAGTTCTCGCCAAATTTTGTCGTTTATTGAGTGAAAAGCCCTGTTGGGAGCTTTTTATACTGCACGCCCGCTGATCTGACGGTTGTTCTGTCAGACGGTTCTGCCCACGAGGCAGGCCGGTTATTCAGGCGCCCGCGCTTATCCGCGCTAACGCCCATGACTCGGTGGATCAATCCAATAACAAAATGAGGTTGTATCCCTATGCCCTCTGGCAACCACCTGCCCCATGGCGACACCGCTCAAGGCGGCCCGCTCAAACGCGAACTGGGTGAACGGCATATCCGCCTGATGGCCCTGGGCGCCTGTATCGGCGTCGGCCTGTTCCTCGGTTCGGCCAAGGCCATCGAAATGGCCGGCCCGGCCATCATGCTCTCCTACATCATCGGCGGTCTGGCGATCCTGGTGATCATGCGCGCCCTCGGCGAGATGGCCGTGCACAACCCGGTAGCGGGCTCGTTCAGCCGCTATGCCCAGGATTACCTCGGGCCCTTGGCGGGCTTTCTGACCGGCTGGAACTATTGGTTCTTGTGGTTGGTGACCTGCGTCGCCGAGATCACCGCCGTGGCGGTGTACATGGGCGTCTGGTTCCCCGATGTGCCGCGCTGGATCTGGGCTCTGGCGGCCCTGGTGAGCATGGGCACCATCAACCTGATCGCGGTCAAGGCGTTCGGTGAGTTCGAGTTCTGGTTCGCCCTGATCAAGATCGTTACCATCATCGCCATGGTCATCGGTGGCGTCGGCATCATTGCCTTCGGCTTCGGCAATGACGGTGTGGCGCTGGGGATTTCCAACCTGTGGGCTCACGGCGGGTTTATGCCCAACGGCATGACCGGCGTGCTGATGTCCCTGCAAATGGTGATGTTCGCCTACCTGGGCGTGGAAATGATCGGCCTCACCGCCGGTGAAGCACGCAACCCGCAAAAGACCATCCCCAACGCCATCGGCTCGGTGTTCTGGCGCATCCTGCTGTTCTACGTCGGGGCGTTGTTCGTGATTCTGTCGATCTACCCGTGGAATGAAATCGGCACCCAGGGCAGCCCGTTCGTGATGACCTTCGAGCGTCTGGGTATCAAGACGGCGGCGGGCATTATCAACTTCGTGGTGATCACGGCCGCCCTGTCTTCCTGCAACGGCGGCATCTTCAGCACCGGGCGCATGCTCTACAGCCTGGCGCAGAACGGCCAGGCACCGGCGACCTTCGCCACCACCTCAAGCAACGGCGTGCCGCGCAAGGCACTGCTGCTGTCGATCGCCGCGTTGCTGCTGGGCGTACTGCTCAACTACCTGGTACCGGAAAAAGTCTTTGTGTGGGTGACGTCCATCGCCACCTTCGGCGCGATCTGGACCTGGGTGATGATCCTGCTGGCGCAGCTCAAATTCCGTAAGAGCCTGAGCCCTGCCGAACGCAAAAACCTGAAGTACCGCATGTGGCTGTACCCGGTCAGTTCCTACCTGGCCCTGGCGTTCCTGGTGCTGGTGGTGGGCCTGATGGCGTACTTCCCGGACACCCGCGTAGCGCTGTATATCGGCCCGGCGTTTCTGGTGCTGCTGACGGTGCTGTTTTACGTGTTCAAGCTGCAGCCGACCCAAGCGGCGGCGCAGTCGGCTTGACCGCCTGAACCGGCGACCGCGCAAGGCGGTCGCCGGTTTGCGTCAGCGGCTGGCGGCCAAGGGCGCCGGCCGTGGCGCGCTCAAACGCTGATTGAATTCCAGCCAGGCCGCCAGCGCCGCCATCAACAGCAACCCCAGCAACGCACTGAAGATCTGCATCGGCCAGGCATCGTTGACTTGGGCGTTGAGCATATCCGCCAATGGCGCCAGCAATACCCCCAGGCAAAACACTTCCAGTGAATGACGCCCCATGCGGCAGCATTGCTGGGCCGGCCAGTTCTGTGTCCAGCCGTGGGTGGGCAACAGCTTGGCGGTGACATAGGCCAACGCCAGAAAATGCAGCAGGCGCACCGGCGACAAGTCGGTCTTGCTGATCGGGTACAACCACTCGTTGAGCAGCGTCGGCATCAGCGCATCGTGAATCTGGGGCCAGCGCCACGACAAGGTAATCACTGCCGCCAGCAAGCTGTACGCCGCTGCGACCATAAATACGGGCTGGCGCGACAATGGTCGCGGATCGGGCGTGTGGGGCCGGCGAGCATGGATCGACGCGGCACCGCCGAGCACGAACAGCAGTTGCCAGGTCACCGGGTTGAAGTACCACACACCGTCGGCAATCGCCGCCAGGTTCCAACCCAGTTTCGGCGCCAGCAGGTACACCGTCAGCGACACGGCCACCACCGCCAGCGGCACACGCACCAACGCCGGCAGCACCAGCGGCAGCCCAAGTAACAGCACGATATACAGCGGCAGTGGGTCCATCAGATTGGGTTTGAAGCGCAGCAATAACTCGTCGGTCAGCGCCTGCTGCGGGTTGGTGATGAAGTGCGTCAGGCCCATTTCCTGTACCAGATCGCGGGTTTCCACATGGCTGTTGGCGAAGAACACGATGCCCATCAGCATCGCCAGCAGGAAGATATGCACCACATACAGCACCCAGGCTCGGCGCAGGATTTTCAGGCAGGCCATGCCATAGCCCTCGCGCTCCATCACCTTGCTGTAGGCCAGCACCGAGGCATAACCGGCGAGGAACACAAAGACCTCGGCCGCGTCGCTGAAACCGATGTTGCGCAGGGTGATCTGGCCGAGGGGATTGTGGGGGACGTGATCCCAGAAAATGAAGATCAACGCCAGGCCCCGAAAAAAATCGATGCGTGGGTCGCGTCCGTTCAGCATGGCAGCGGGCTCTTGAACAAAATGGTTTTAGTCAGGACAAGTCTACGAGGGCGATGTCGTACGCCGCTTGTCGGGCGGGCGCAGGTTGGCGGTATTTGTAAGCAATTGCAAAGACTGGGTATTACTGAATGTCTCGACAGCCCGCCCAAGTTGGGCGGGCTGAGGGCGTAGATCAGGCAGCAGCAACTTCAAGGGGTTCAAAGCTATCGGCGCGCGCCATCTGCCACATGCGCGAATAGAACTCACCATTCACTTCCCCGGTCAGCAGCTCCCCTGGCTTGAGGAACACATGCAACTGCGAGAACAACTTGATCTCCGTCGCCGACATGCGCCGCACCAGGTGCTTGGCCGACAGCTGCGAGGGGTGATCCAGCCCCGCCGCCGCGAGCATTTCGGCCAGGGCCTTGAGGGTGTTGCGGTGGAAGTTGAATACGCGCTGGGCCTTGTCCGGTACTACCAGAGCACGTTGGCGCAACGGGTCCTGGGTGGCGACGCCGGTCGGGCACTTATTGGTGTGACAGCTTTGGGACTGGATGCAACCGATGGCGAACATAAAGCCGCGCGCCGAGTTGGCCCAGTCGGCGCCGATGGCCAGCACGCTGGCGATATCGAACGCGCTGACGATCTTGCCGCTGGCGCCGAGCTTGATCTTGTCGCGCAGGTTCAGGCCCACCAGGGTGTTATGCACGAACAGCAAGCCTTCGCGCAGTGGTACGCCGATATGGTCGGTGAACTCCACAGGTGCCGCGCCGGTGCCGCCTTCTTTGCCGTCGACCACGATAAAGTCCGGAAGGATGCCGGTTTCCAGCATGGCCTTGGCAATGCCCATGAACTCCCATGGATGGCCCAGGCAGAACTTGAAGCCCACCGGTTTGCCGCCGGACAGTTCACGCAATTGGGCGATGAACTGCATCAGCTCGATCGGCGTGGAAAACGCACTGTGGCGTGACGGCGAGATGCAGTCTTCGCCCATCTGGATACCGCGGGTGTCGGCAATTTCCTGGGTGACTTTGTGTTTGGGCAGGATGCCGCCATGGCCGGGTTTGGCGCCCTGGCTCATCTTGATTTCGATCATGCGCACCTGGGGGTTCTGCGCCTGCACGGCGAAGCGCTCCGGGTCGAAACGGCCGTCGCTGGTGCGGCAACCGAAGTAGCCGCTGCCCAGTTCCCAGGTCAGGTCGCCGCCGTGTTCGCGGTGGTAAGGGCTGATACTGCCTTCGCCGGTGTCATGGGCGAAATTCCCGAGCTTGGCGCCCTGGTTCAGCGCGCGGATTGCGTTGGCGCTCAACGAGCCAAAGCTCATCGCCGAGATATTGAATACCGACGCCGAATACGGCTGTGTGCATTGCGGGCCGCCGACCATTACACGGAACGCGCTGGGGTCGCTCAGGGGAGCGGGGCGCATGGAGTGACCGATAAATTCGAAGCCGGACTGGTACACGTCGATCAAGGTGCCGAAGGGTTTGTCGGCAGTCTCGTTCTTGGCCCGCGAGTACACCAGCGAACGCTGGGCGCGGGAGAAGGGCAGGGCGTCGCTGTCGGACTCCAGCAGGTACTGGCGGATTTCCGGGCGGATGGCCTCCACCAGGTAACGGATATTGCCCAGGATCGGGTAGTTGCGGCGCACCGCGTGAGGGCTTTGCAACAGGTCGAACAGGCCGATCAGGCTCAGCACGCCGGTGACCAACGTGATCGGCCACACCCACTCATAGTGAAGGAACGGCAGGCTGGCAAGGGTGAACAGGACGCACACGGCAAAGAAGGCGTAACGGCTTAGCAAGGACAGGCTCATACGGGTTCCTTGAGGTCGGACTCTTACAGGTCGGTGCGGCATTCTGCGCCCCTAACGAAGGCCCAGACAACCGCCGCCTGCACTCAAGGCCGCCCGGACGGCCCCGCGCCAGACAGCACGCGGCTGTCCGTGACCTCGAACCGCGCCTGGTTGTCGGTGGTCGAGTCGGCCCCGACGAACACGCTGAAGCGGCCGGCCTCGACCATCGTTCTCCAGTGCTCGTCGAGCAAGGCAAAGTCCTGCGCGTCCAGGGTAAAACTCACCGTGCGCGTTTCACCGGGCTCCAAGTGGACCTTGCGAAAGCCGCGTAACTGGCGGACCGGGCGGGTCACACTGGCGACGTCATCGCGCAGGTACAACTGCACAATTTCGTCGCCTGCGCGCTGGCCGGTATTGGTGACGTTTACTTGCACCGTCAGGGTGTCGGTGGAGGCAATCCGGTCGGCGCTGAGGTGTGGCGTGGCGTAGCTGAACGTGGTGTAGCTCAGGCCGAAGCCGAACGGGTACAGCGCACTCCACGGTGAATCAATATAAGTGGAGGTGTACAGGCCCTCGCCACTGGGCGGGCGACCGGTGTTTTTATAGGCGTAGTAGAGGGGGATTTGCCCGACGTTACGGGCAAAGGTGATGGGCAGTTTGCCGCTTGGGTTGACGTCACCGAACAGAATATCGGCCACCGCGTGCCCCATTTCGCTGCCCAGAAACCAAGTCTCCAGCAGCGCCGGAGCCTGGGCAACGGTGTCGGATAACACCAGCGGGCGGCCGTTCATCAGCACGATAACCACGGGTTTGCCCGTAGCCAGCAGCTCGCGCAACAGCGCGTCCTGGGCGCCCGGCAAGCCCAGATGCGTGCGACTGCGCGCTTCACCACTCTGGTTGGCGCTTTCGCCAAGCACGGCAACTACCACCTGGGCAGAGCGGGCGGCCTGGCGGATCGAGCGCAAATCCTCGATTTGTTCGCTGTTGGGCGAAGTACCGGGCAGGTAAGTCACCTCGGTGTCTGGGTCGACGGCGCTGCGAATGCCTTGCAGCACCGTGACTGAGTCCGCGGCCAGCCCCACCCCTGACCATGGGCCGAGTGTGCTTTCGGCGTCCGTGGCCAAGCTGCCGAGCACCAGCACCTTGCGCAGGCTCTTGGGCAACGGCAGCAGCGCATCGGTGTTTTTCAGCAGTACGATGGATTTTTGCGCGGCCTCCCGTGCCAAGGCACGGTGCTGCGGTGTGAGCAGATTGGCCCGTTGCCGGGCTTCATCGCTGTAGCGGTAGGGGTCGGCAAACAGCCCCAGGCGTTGCTTGGCCTTGAGCACGCGGCGCACCGCCTCGTCCACGGTGGCCAAAGACACCTGGCCCGCGCGCACCAGTGAGGGCAAGTACTGTCGGTAGGTCTGGCTGGCCATTTCAATGTCCACCCCGGCGGTGAACGCCAGCCGTGCCGCGTCGGTCGGCACAGCGATGATGCCATGCTGGTTCAGTTCCCAGATGGCGTTGTAATCACTGACGATCAGACCGTCGAACCGCCACTCGTCCCGCAGTACACCGGTCAGCAGCGCCTTGTGGCTGTGCAGAGGAGTTCCGGCCAAATCGTTGAACGACGGCATGATCCCGTCGACTCCGGCCGCCACCGCTGCGCGAAACGGCGGTAAATACACCTCGCGCAAGGTGCGCTCCGACAGGTCGGCGCCGTTGTAGTCGCGGCCGCCTTCCGCCGCGCCGTAGGTCACGAAGTGTTTGGCGGTCGTCAGCATCGAAGAATTGTCCGAGGGGCCTGCGCCATGGAACCCCCGGACCTTGGCCTCAGCCATCGCGGCGCCGAGAAAGGGGTCTTCACCGGCGCCTTCCACCACACGCCCCCAGCGCGGGTCGCGGGCAATGTCGACCATGGGCGCAAAGGTCCAATGCACGCCGCTGGCCGTGGCTTCGATGGCGGCGGCACGGGCGGTGCGGTAGGCAAGGTCGGTGTCCCAGGCTGCGGCCTCCGCCAGTGGCACGGGAAATATCGTGCGGAAACCGTGGATCACATCATAGGCAAACAACAGCGGGATATGCAGGCGCGATTGGGTGACGGTCTGCTCCTGCAACTGCCGGGTCTGCTCAGCACCGTAGGCACCGAGCACCGAACCGACGGTGTTGATGGACGCCGGCGGCAACTGCCCGTTATTGATGACCGGACCGGTCGGTGTGATCTGGACACCCAACTGGCTGAGCTGGTCGATTTTTTCTTCCAGCGTCATCTGCCGCAGCAGGTCTTCCACCGGGTCCTGCTCAATGGCCTGCACGCCGACGCTTATGCTGAGCGCCAGGTAGAGCAGGGCTAATTGACAGTAAAGTTTCATGACGGCGGGACGTTGTCAGCTGGCCAGGGGGTGCCGATGGCCGTCGATTCCGAGCGGAAGGGGTGGTACTGATACAGCCAGGTCTCTGATAACGGCTGCCCCTCCAGGCGCAGGAACAGCCGCAACTCCACGGGGTCTTGACCGTCGACGGTCAGATCGAACTGAGCGCGCCAATGGCCTGCCACACCGTCCGGCACAGGTTCGGTAAAGATCAGGCTGAGTTCGCCTCTGGAACAGCTGATCACCGCCTCGGGCTTGATGCCGGTTGCGAGCTTTTCCAAGGGCGCGCCTTGAAATTCCACCACGAACTTACGCACCCCCGCCGGTCGCGCCAGACCGGGTTGACCCCCCTTGCCTAGGCGCGTCGCCACGCAGCGCGCCAGGGACGATGGGTACGGCTCATCGGCCAGCCAGTGCAAGCGATAACGTAGCGTATAACGATTGCCCGCTTCCGCTGGGGTCGAGGGCACCCACATCGCCACGATGTTGTCGTGGATCTCGTCATCGGTGCCGTTTTCCATCAGTTGCACGCTGCCTTCGCCCCAATCCCCCAACGGTTCGACCCACAGGCTGGGACGCCGCTGGTAATTCACGCCATCGAGGTAGTGGTCGAAGTTGCGATCACGCTGGAACAGGCCAAACCCCTTGGGCTGACGATCACTGAAGGCCGACACCATCGTGCGCGGCGGGTTGTTCAAGGGGCGCCAGAGGCGTTCGCCGTTGCCGGTCCACAGCGCCAGGCCGTCACTGTCGTGGACTTCGGGACGCCAGTCGGCGGCAGTGCGTTTGGCGGCTTCGCTGAACCAGAACATCGAGGTAACCGGCGCGATGCCCAATCGGCTGACGTTATGGCGCAGGAAGAACGTGCAGTCGACCTCCATGATCACGCCCTGCTGACGGCTGATCACGAAACGGTACGCGCCACAGAGGCTGGGCCCATCGAGCCGCGCATAGAGCGTCATGGATTGGGCGTGTTCGTGCTTGGGCGGTTCAAACCAGATGTGGGTGAAGTCCGGGAATTCCTCGGCTTTGCCGGCTTGGGCCACATCCAGTGCAATCGCTCGCGCCGACAAGCCGTATTGGTAGAGCTCGCCGATGGCACGAAAGTACGAGGCGCCGAGAAACGCCACCCAATCGTTCTGTTGCCACGCCAACTTGGCTTGGTTGCCCAAACGACTTTCCTGGATACGAAAACCGGCGAACCCACTGTTACGAGGCAGGGCGTGCGCCGGGCTATCGGCGGGCATGTCAAAGTGCGCCGGGTCGTAGACGATCTCGCGGGCCGCGCCGTTGTCCAACACATACATCCTGACGGGGGTACGAAAGAACGAACCCAAGTGGAAGAAGGTCACGGGAAATTGCCCAGGGCCTTTGGCGAACAGGGCCTGCTCGGATTTAAAACGGATCTGGCCGTGGGCGCGGTAATCCAGTTTTTCCAGTAGTGCTGCCGAGGCGGTGCTTGGATAGATGTAGGGTTTCAAGGCGTCGGCTTGCGCCTGTTCGATCAATTGCTCGAAAGAAAAGGGGCTGGCCTGCTCGGCCGCCAGGGCTGTCCGATTCAGGGCTGGCAGGAGTGCGGCCAGCGAAGCGTACGTCAGAAACTCGCGGCGTGTAGACATGGCGGCCTTTCCTTGGAGATAGAAATCCAGGCACCACGATCGGTACGACGCAGGCAACCGTGCTGCTTGCCTGAAGTTTTGAGCGGGAAGGGCAAAGTGTCTACTGTCAGAAATAACAGGTTGGCAAGTGTTTCAGACCAGTGGCGGAAGCGGGCTTCGCTGCCAGGACCATGGGGTTTTCAAACGCGACGGCCACGGTGTGATGCATCGCGCGCCGCCGCCCGAACGCATTAGTCGCGCCTGTCAGCCCTGGCCTGAGGCGCGTTGGGGGCTACACCCTCAGGCCGCCGTTTGCCGAATCGGCAACACCACGCGAAACGTCGTACCCTTGCCCGGCTCGCTGCGCACGGAAATATCGCCGTGGTGCTTTTTGATAATGCCGTAGGACAGTGACAGCCCCAGGCCCGTGCCTTCCCCCACCGGTTTGGTGGTGAAGAACGGATCGAAGATTTTCTGCACGGTTTCGGGCGCAATGCCGCAGCCGTTATCGGCGACTTCCAGCCACACGTTATCGCCCTCCACCCCATTGCTGATGGTGATCGTGCCTCGCTCGGGGCCCATGGCCTGGGCGGCGTTGATTACCAGGTTCATCACCACTTGGTTAAGTTGCGAGGCCAGGCATTCGATTTCCGGCAACGCGCTGTAGTGCTTGATCACGTCGGCCTTGTACTTGAGCTCGCTGGCGACGATGTTGAGGGTGGAGTCGATGCCCTGTTGCAGATTGGCCCACTGCCAGGTCTGGTCGTTGTCCACCCGCGAGAAGTTTTTCAGGTCCTTGACGATCTGCACCACCCGCCCGATGCCTTCCTTGGACTCCTTGATCAGGATGGGAATGTCTTCCTTGAGAAAGTCCAGCTCCAGTTCATTGCGCAGGGTTTTGAGTGCATCGCGCTGTTCGGCCGAGGCGAGGCTGTCCTCGACCTGCCGGTAGGCATCGAGCATCTGCTGCAACTGATTGAAGTAGCTGTCGAGGGTGCTGAGGTTGGAGGAGATAAACCCCACCGGGTTGTTGATCTCATGGGCCACGCCGGCCGCCAGTTGCCCCAGGGACGCGAGTTTTTCCGACTGCACCAGTTGGCTCTCCAACTGCTTGCGCTCGTCGATTTCCTGTTGCAACGCTTCGCTGGTCTGGGTCAGCGCCAGGGTGCGTTGCGCCACCAGTTGCTCCAGGTGGCTGGTTTGCAAGGAGGCGCGGCGGGCCATGTCCCACTTGTTGGAGAGCGTGTTGGCCATCTGTTGCACTTCGATGTTGTCGAAGGGCTTTTTCAGGATCAGCAGGCGATCATGGCCTTTGAGGCGGTACAGCAGGTCATCCCAGGAGTAATCCGTATAAGCCGTGCACACCACCACTTGCAGGCCGGGGTCGACTTTCCATAACTCTTCGATGGTCTTGGCGCCGTCCCAGCCTTGAGGCATGCGCATATCGACGAACGCCAGGGCGTAGGGGCGCTTGTCCGCCATGGCCGCGCTGAGCAATTGCAGGCCTTCTTCGCCGCCATAGGCCGAGTGCAATTCGAACGCCTGGACCTCGGGTTTATCGGTGTCGCCGAACAGCGCCGATTCCAAGTCGTCGAGAGCCTGGTTGGTCTCAACGGTCGGCATCAGGATCTTGCGGAAATCGTCGTGAATCGACGGCGTGTCGTCGATCAACAGGATGCGTCGATTGGGAGGCTGGTTCATGCAGGACTTCCGGCTGGGGTCATGGGAATCGTCAGGGTAAAGATCGCGCCCAGGCCAGGCCCGTCGCTGTGGGCGCTGAGCTGGCCACTCATTTCGACGGCGGCCAGCGCGCAGCTGTGCAGGCCGAAGCCGTGGCCTTCTTTGCGGGTGGTAAAACCGTGGGTGAAGATCCGCGTCATGTTCTCGGCGGGGATGCCTTCGCCGTCGTCTTTCACGCTGATCTGCAAGGTGTTGTCTGCCAGTGCCTGGACTTTGAGGGTCATCTGCCTCGGGCGGTCGTTGAGATTGGACATGGCGTACTTGGCGTTGCTGATCAGGTTGACCATGATCAACAGCAGGCGATGTTTGTCGGCGAGGATTTCCGGCACGGGGGCATATTCCTTTACCACCGTGACGTGATGCCGGCTCAAGGCGCCGGCGTTCATGCGCAGGGCATCCTCCATCAAGTCGCTGATATGCACCGGCTCCAACAGCGTGGCGGCACCGGCATAGGATTGCTGGGTGGAGACGATGTCTTTGATGTGGTCCACGCTTTTGCTCAACTGCGCCAACTCATCGGTCATGCCCTGCTGCTCCACGGCGATGGCGTCCACCAGTTGGTTGAGGTAACCGGGCAGCAGCTTGCCTTTCTCATCTTCAGTGAGAAAGGTACCCAGGTCGGCCTTGTGCTCATTGATCAACTGCATGGCCTTGCCCAGCCCCAGCGCTTTGCTGCTGCGCAGTTTGCGGGTGACCAGGTCGGCGGAGATGTTCACGCTGTTGAGCACGTTACCCACGTTATGCAGCACGTTGGTCGCGATTTCGGCCATGCCGGCTTGGCGCGCGCTGTCGAGCAGTTCGCTCTGGGCATCCTTGAGCTGCTGGGTGCGCCGCTCCACGCGTTGTTCCAGGGTTTCGTTGGCGGCCTGCAACTGGCGGTTGACCCGGTTGATCTCGGCGAAGCTGCGCAACAGGCGCACGGCCAGGTAGAGCAGCATCGCCACCAGCAAGGTCGAGAAAATCAGTAGATAGCGGTGGTATTGATGGTCGATGCGGTCGGCTGCCTGCTGGTCCTGGTCGAGGTGGGTGGTCAGGTCGTCCAGACGTTCGGCCACGGGCACGTCGGCAATTCGTTCCAGCAGGTTGTTGACCACCGGTTGTTCGCGCAGGATCAGCGAAATGTGATTGCTCAGCAGCTCCACCGGGCCCTGGAATTCGCTCGGTAGCTGTTCCTTATTGGTAGCCAGTTTGCCCAGGCCCACCAGGATGTCGGCAGCCCGATCGTCACTGGTGACTTGAGCGAATTCCAGGCTGCTGAGCAGCAGGTCGTAAGTGTCGGTGGCCACGCCTTGCAACTGCAGCCGACCTTCGTCGTCAAGGCGATTGAACTGGGCCTGGATGTCGTCTTCGGCGGTCGGCAGGAACGCCAGGGAATTGCGCAGCACCGCGTTGTGGGATTTGAACTGGTCCACCAGCCGGGCTTTTTCTTGCATTGCCGTCTGGTAGGCGGTTTGCGTGGCCTGCCAACTGCTCAGGTCGATCGGGTTGTGGTAGGTGTCGCGGCTGTTCAATTCGGCCCAGATCCGCGTCATCTCCGTGAGGGGCGTGACCAGGGGATCATAGTTGTGGGTGATCGCGATCCTGGCCTTGAGCACTTCGCTGTCCCACTGCGCATTGAGTTGTTGCAACTGGCGGATCAAGTCCCGCGACTGGGTGTAGCTGGCGGTCTGGTCACGAGCGGCCTTCAGGTACAGAAACACCAGAGTCGAGGCCAGCAGCAGGGTTACCAGGCCCAGCACGATTTGGGTGAAGCGACGGCGCGATTGAGTCGTCATAGTGGCTTGCCCGCCCATTCACCGGTCAGCGTCTTGAGAAACTGCACGATCAAGTCTTTGTCTTCCTGGTTAGGGTTACGCCCCAACTGGTACTTGAACATCACGTCGACGGCTTCTTCCAGGGTTTTGGCCGAAGCATCGTGAAAATACGGCGCGGTCACTGCCACATTGCGCAGGCTCGGCACTTTGAATACATGGCGGTCTTCCTCGTCCTGGGTCACCAGGTAGCGGCCCAGGTCGGCTTCGACCGGGTTGCCGCGGGCTTTGAAGTAATCGCCCATCACGCCGAACTTCTGGAACATATTGCCGCCGATATTGATGCCCTGGTGGCAGGCGATGCAGCCGTAATCCTTGAAGCGCTGGTAGCCGTACTTTTCCTGGATCGTGAGGATCTCGGTGTTGCCCAGCAGGTACTGATCGAAGCGCGAATTGGGGGTCAGCAGCGTTTGCTCATAGGTGGCCAGCGCGTTTTGCACATTGGCAGCCGTGACCCCGTCGGGGTAGGTCTGTTTGAAGGCGCTCAGGTAGTCGGGCAGTGCGGAGAGATTCTGCACTACGGTGTTCCAGTCGCTGCCCATTTCCACCGGGCTGATCACCACCTGTTCGATCTGGGCTTGCAGGGTGTCCACCCGGCCGTTCCAGAACTGTTTGAAATTCAGGCTGGCGTTGAACACCGACGGGGTATTGATCGCCACCGGCTTGCCGTCGAAGCCCAGGGAAAATGGCTTGTTGTCGGCGCCACCGGTTTCCAGGTGATGGCAGCTGGCGCATGACAAGGTGTTATTGACCGACAGGCGCGGTTCGTTGAACAGTCGGCGGCCCAGCTCGACCTTGGCCGGGTCCAGGGTGGGGACCGGCGGCAGCGGTTTGAGCGCCTCATTCAACGGTGCAGCCAACAACGGCTGAAGCAGCCCCGGCCACAACACCAGCATGACGCCTAAACGGTAACGTGAGACTTCGCTCAAGCGAGCACTCCTTGCAGGCACTGGTCTATAGGTTGGGCATCAGTGTGGCGCTGCCCACTTGCAGCATTTGAGCGAAATCCTTGGGCGGTACGGCCTTGCTGAACAGAAAGCCCTGACCTTCTTCGCACTGCTGGGTTTTCAGGAAATTCAGCTGTTCGACGGTTTCGACCCCTTCGGCAATGATGTTCAGTTCCAGGCTTTTGCCCATGCCGATGATAGCGCTGATCAGTTGCGCGTCCTGGCTATTTACGTTCAGGCCGCGCACAAACGACTGGTCGATTTTCAACACATCGATGGGAAAGCGCCGCAAGTAACTGAGGCTGGAGTAACCGGTGCCGAAGTCATCCAGCGCCAGGCGCACGCCCATGGCCTTGATCTTTTGCAGGATGTCCACGGTTTCATCGACGTTCTGCATCAGCACGCTTTCGGTGATTTCCAGCTCCAGCCGAGCGGGCGGCAGGCCGCTTTGCTTGAGGATATCGGCCAGGTTGTCGACGAAATCCCGCTGGCGAAAGTCGATGGGCGAGACATTCACCGACATGCACAACGGCGGCAACCCCTTGCCGCGCCAGGCTTGCGCCTGCTCGCAAGCCTGGCGCAGCACCCATTGGGTCAACGGCACGATCAGGCCGCTGTCCTCGGCCACCGGGATGAAATCGGCCGGGCTGACCCACCCCGAGCGCGGTTGAAACCAGCGTATCAGCGCCTCCGCGCCGACGATGCGCCCGGACCTGAGGTCCAGTTTGGGCTGGTAGTGCAGCACAAATTCATCGTGCTCCAGGGCATGGCGAATCGCGCTCTCCAGGTTTTGCTGGCGTTGGGCGCGCAGGTTCATATCTTTGGTGTAAAAACTGAAATCGTTCGCGCCGCGCTCCTTGCTGGTGTGCATGGCGGTTTCGGCGTGCTTGATCAATTCCACTGCGTTGCAACTGTCATTGGGGTAGATGCTGATGCCCAGGCTCGCGGTGACGCTCAGGTCATGCCCGGCCACATGCCGCGTCGCGCTGATGGTCCTGAGCACTTTGTCGGCGATGTGTTGGGTTTGCTGAGGGTGCTGGACATCGTGGAGCACGATCACAAACTCATCGGAACCGTAGCGAAACACCGAATCGGAGTCGCGCACCGTTGCCACCAGGCTGCGGCTGACCTGTTGCAGCACTTCGTCGCCCACCGGATAGCCCAGGGCATTGTTGATGCGTTTGAAGCGGTCGAGGCCGATGAACATCACCGCCAGTTGCGTGTCGTGCCGCCGGCCAAGGGCGATAGCCTGGGTCAGGCGGTCCCCCAGCAGCGTGCTGTTGGGTAGCTCGGTCAGCGCGTCGTATTGCAGCAGGTGCGAGACTTTCAGCAGTTCCTGCACTCGTTCTTCGATGGTGCGCTCCAAGCCGATCACCTTTCGGGCCACGTCCTGAGCCAGTTGCCATTTCCACGTCAGCGCACTGGCCATCTGGCGGATCTCCAAGTGGTCGAAGGGCTTTTTCAGGATCAGCAGCTGGTCGTTGTACTTCAGCCGTGCCTCGATGGCCTCGAAGGAATAGTCGGAATACGCCGTACACAGGGCGATCTGCAGGTTGGGGTCGACGTTCCACAGCTGTTCGATGGTTTGCAGGCCATCCCAGCCGGGCGGCATGCGCATATCGATAAACACCATGGCATAGGGGGCGTTGGCGGCCAGGGCCTG
The DNA here is from genome assembly GCF_001029595.1 of Pseudomonas sp. ARP3. Lineage (NCBI taxonomy): Bacteria > Pseudomonadati > Pseudomonadota > Gammaproteobacteria > Pseudomonadales > Pseudomonadaceae > Pseudomonas > Pseudomonas sp. ARP3. The sequence continues at coordinate 251,065 of NZ_LEKF01000003.1, read as the reverse complement.
GCTCACCAGTGCCAGTGCTTCTTGGCCCTGGTAGGCCGAATCCAGCTCGAACACCTGGCGTGGAGCAGCGGGGGTGCCGAACAGGGTTTCCTCAAGGCTATCCAGAGACGGCTCGCCGTCTGCGTCGGCGCACAAGATCTTTCGAAAGTCCTCGTGAATCGACACAGTGTCGTCGACGATCAGAATGCGGCGGTTGGCCCGAGTTGAGTCTGCATTCCGCGCTGGCAAAAGGCTCGACGGCATAACGATTCCTTCCCTGGTTTCACTTCTTGGGGGGGCCGACTACTGTGACAGCATAGCCGAGCTACCTTGAAATTGATGGCCAGTTGGCGTCAAATCGACCCCGCGCCTCGGGCGAGGGAAAGTGGCTTGGCAAGACGGTTCAATTTAGCTCAATTCCGTTTAATTTGAAGGCGCGTAGGCATGGATGAACAACTGGCGACGAAACCCACGATTTTGTTGGTCGACGATGAAGAGTCGATCCTAAACAGCCTGCGCCGCCTGCTGCGCGGCCAGCCTTTCGACGTGGTGCTGGCGGGCAGCGGCGCCCAGGCCCTGGACATCATGGCCGCCCAACCCATCGACCTGGTGATGACCGACGCGCGTATGCCGGGCATGGACGGCGCGCAGTTACTGGCAGAGGTCCATCGGCTGTACCCCGGCACCAGCCGCATCCTGCTCACCGGTTACGCCGACCTGCCGACGATCGTCAAGGCGATCAACGAAGGGCATATCCACCGCTACATCAGCAAGCCCTGGAATGACGAAGAACTGCAGCTGGTCTTGCGCCAGACCCTGGAGCATCAGCGCCTGGAGCGTCTGACCCAGGTTCAGAACGAGCAGCTCAAGCAATTGAACGCCACCCTGGAAAAACGCGTGGCGGCGCGCACCAGCGAGTTGCAGCAGACCGCCGATATGCTCGATCTGGCCTACGACGAGCTCAAGCGCAGCTACGTGACCGGCACCGAAGTGTTTTCGCTGCTGGCCAACCTGCGCTTGCCCAAGAGCAAGCAAACCAACCGCGCGCTGATCGAACTGGTGCGCGTGTATTGCGCAGCGCAGAGCATCGACGAGTCCAGTGCCCGCGATCTGGCCATGGCGGCCGCGCTGTACAACATCGGCAAGCTGAGCTGGACCGACAGCATGCTGATGGAACCGGCGGACAAGCTGCACAGCACCGACCGTGAGCGCTATCGCGGTTATCCGACCCAGAGCGAATCGCTGTTGATGACCCTGGAACCGATGAAAGATGCCGCGCGGATCATTCGTCATCACCAGGAGCGCTGGGACGGCAGCGGCTTTCCCGATCACCTCAAGGGTGATGCGATTCCCTTCGGTTCGCGCCTGCTGAAGCTGGCGGTGGATTTTATCGAACTGCAAAAAGGCCTGATCCTGGAGCGGCAGATGAACAGCGACGAAGCGCTGTTGTTCATCCGCAAATACGCCGGGCGTCTGTATGATCCCGAGTTGATCGAGGGCTTTGTGCAGGCCTGCGCCACCTTCCTCAGCGACGTGACCCTGGGCGACCCGACCGTCAAGGTGCTGACCACCCGGGAACTGCAGGACGGTATGATCTTGGCGCGCAACCTCAACGCCGACAACGGCATGCTGCTGCTCAACGCTGGCAAGGTGCTGAACCTACCGCTGGTGGACAAGCTGATTGCGTTCGAGGCGATGGAGGGGGCCAAGTACAGCGTCTTTATCAAGGAACCGGACGAGGCGTGAGCCTTGGGCGGTGATTTTCACTGATTTGAATGCAAGGTTTTTATCGTATGTCCACCACTATCCGCATCGCCGCCGCCCTCCTGATCGGCGACGACGGCCAGACCCTGCTGGTGCGTAAACGCGGCACCCAGGCTTTTATGCAACCGGGCGGCAAGATCGACGCCGGCGAGCAACCCGCCGAAGCATTGGCCCGTGAGCTGTTCGAGGAACTGAACCTGCGTATCGACCCTGAAGCGGCGGCCTACTTGGGCCACTTCTCGGCCCCGGCGGCTAACGAGCCGGGTTGCACCGTGGAAGCCGAGCTGTTCCAGGTCAACATCGACGTACCCGTGGCCCCCGCCGCCGAGATCGAGGAAGTGCGCTGGATCGACCCGGCCGGTGACGGCGGCCTGGTCCTGGCGCCCCTGACCCGTGACCTGATCCTGCCGTTCTATCGCTCGTGCCTGGCCACCCCGGCCTGACGCCCATGCTGATCCGTGCGCTGGGGCCCGAGGATGCCGAGGCTTATCGGGCGTTGATGTTGGAGGCTTACGACACCTACCCCCAGGCATTCACTTCCAGCGTGGCCGAACGCGCCGCCATGCCCTTGAGCTGGTGGCAGAAGCGCCTCGACAACCCGCTGGATAGCCTGCTGGGCGGTTTTGATGGCGAGCGATTGGCCGGGATTGTCGGCCTGGCTTTCGAACCCCGGGAAAAGGCTCGGCACAAGGTCACGTTGTTCGGCATGTACGTGACCACGCAGTCCCAGCAACAGGGGCTGGGCCGCCGGCTGGTGGAAGCGGCGCTGGCCGAAGCACGGCGGCACCCGCGCCTTAAAGTCATCCAACTCACCGTCACCGCCGGCAACACCGCAGCGTTCACGCTGTACCAACGCTGCGGCTTTATCCAATACGGCCTGGAACCGCTGGCGGTGCGAGTGGGGGAGGACTACTTCGACAAGATCCATATGTGGCGCGAACTCAGGGTTAACTGAGGCCGGCGCGTTAGTGCGCCGTATGATCCCGCCCAGGCAATGACATCAACGGTGGGAGGGGGCTTGCCCCCGATGCTTATAGGCATCTACGCAAATCCTAACGGCTGGCCAGTAACGCTGTGTCGGCTGACCCGCCCAATCAGCGCACCGCACTCACCCCGTCCAACGTGGAAAACGACGTGTCCTTGGCCGTCAGCAGGAAGTCGCGCATATACGGCGCATCCAACATGTCGGCGCGAATGCCGGCGTACAACGTCGCGAACAACCCTTTCTCACCCAGGCGCTTGGCCTTTACGTAGCCGCGCGAGCTGTATTCATGCAGCGCCCAATGGGGCATGCCGCACACGCCACGGCCGCTGGCCACCAGTTGCATCATCATCACCGTCAGCTCGGAGGTGCGCACCTGGGCCGGTTCCACGTCGGCCGGTTCCAGAAAGCGCGTGAAGATGTCCAGGCGGTCGCGTTCCACCGGGTAGGTGATCAGGGTTTCGCTGAGCAAGTCTTCCGGCACGATATACGACTTGTTCGCCAGCGCATGCTGATTGGCCACGGCCAGCATCGCCTCGTAGGTAAACAACGGTACATAGGTGATGCCCGGCAGCTCCAGCGGGTCGGAGGTCACCACCAGGTCCAGGTCGCCACGGGCCAGGGCCGGCAGCGGGGCGAAGGCAAAACCGGAGGCCAAATCCAGCTCGACTTCCGGCCAGGCGTCGCGGAACTGGTCGATGGTCGGCATCAGCCACTGGAAGCAACTGTGGCATTCGATCGCCATGTGCAAGCGCCCGGCGGTGCCGCCGGCCAGGCGCGCGATATCGCGCTCGGCGCCGCGCAGCAAGGGCAGGGTGGCATCGGCCAATTGCAGCAGGCGCAGGCCGGCGCTGGTGAAGCGCAGCGGTTTGGTCTTGCGCACGAACAGCGGCATGCCCAGGCGTTCCTCCAGCTCCTTGAACTGGTGGGACAGCGCCGATTGCGTCAAATGCAGGCGCTCGGCGGCTTCCACCAGGCTGTCGGCTTCGCGCAGGGCGTGCAGGGTCTTTAAGTGACGGATTTCGAGCACGGGCTCTCCATGAGGGCAATTTGTGTTGAAGTGCAATGGCGTGAGTTTGGCTCATGTTGCAAAGCATGTCGACCATGACCACCGGGCACTCTTCATCAAACTGTCATGGAACTGTGGCAGCGCGCTTGAACAAACTTCATCAGACTCGCGCTCTACTGGGGTTCTGCGTTTTGGTGTTTTTCATGCGTGTGTTGTTTTTATTGGCCGCCTTGCTGTTCGGCCTGCCGTCTTTTGCGGCCTCCCGTTGCGATATCAATGTCCCGACCCAAACGGTCGACCTGGATCAGGTGAGCCTTGCTTATCAAAGCATCGGCCGTGCTTCGGACCCGGCCTTGTTGTTGGTGATGGGCCTGGGCGGTCAACTGATCCATTGGCCGGATGAAGTGGTAGTCGCCCTGTGTCAGCAAGGCTTTCGGGTGATCCGCTACGACAACCGTGATGTCGGCCTGTCCACTTGGCGCCAAGCGCCGGCCAGCGCCAACCTGACTTTTGAAGTGCTGCGCTACAAGCTCGGCCTGCCGGTGTCGGCGCCCTACACCCTGACCGATATGGCCGACGACGCCTTGGGCCTGATGGATGCGTTGCAGATCCAGCAATTTCACGTACTCGGCGCCAGCATGGGCGGCATGATCGCCCAGCACCTGGCGGCCATGGCGCCGCAGCGGGTCGAGAGCCTCACCCTGATCATGACCAGCTCCGGCGCCGAAGGGCTGCCGGCGCCGAACGCGGCGCTTGTGCAGTTGTTGTCGCGGCGCAGCGCGCCCAATCGCGAAGTCGCTCTGGAGCAACAGGCCGATCTGCTGGCGGCACTGGGCAGCCCAAACATCAAGGACGATCGCCAGGCTCTGCTGCACCAGGCGGCGCTGTCCTATGATCGCGCGTTCAACCCCGAAGGTGTGAAGCGCCAGATCATGGCGATCCTCGCCGAACCCAGCCGCGTGCCTTTGCTCAACCAGCTGCGCGTGCCGACGCTGGTGGTCCACGGCACCGCCGACCCGTTGCTGCCGGTGATGCACGGCGTGCACCTGGCGGCGCATATCCAGGGTAGCCAGTTGAAGCTGATCCCAGGCATGGCCCACCGGTTTCAGGAAGCGTTCAAGGCGCCGCTGCTGACGGCGGTGCTGCCGTACCTGCAAGCCCATCGCGAGGATGCCGCGCACTGGGCACGCATCGAGCCCGTGGCGCCTTCGAAGGTGTTGTGACATTGGTGTATGGTGCAACCTTTATGGCGCATATGGCCTGCGAGGTTGCCTAGCATGAGTACTCCCCTGAAAATCGATTTCGTCAGCGATGTGTCTTGCCCTTGGTGCATCATCGGCCTGCGCGGCCTGACCGACGCCCTGGACCAACTGGGCGCCGAGGTACAGGCCGAGATCCACTTCCAGCCGTTCGAACTCAACCCGAACATGCCGGCCGAAGGGCAGAACATCGTCGAACACATCACCGAGAAATACGGCTCCAGCGCCGAAGAGTCCCAGGCCAATCGCGCGCGCATCCGCGATCTGGGCGCGGCGTTGGGCTTTGCCTTTCGCACCGATGGCCAGAGCCGCATCTACAACACGTTCGATGCGCATCGCCTGCTGCATTGGGCCGGCCTTGAAGGCTTGCAGTACAACCTCAAGGAAGCCTTGTTCAAGGCTTACTTCACCGACCAGCAGAACCCCTCCGACCACGCCACCCTGGCGATCATCGCCGAAAGCGTCGGCCTGGATATTCAGCGCGCAGCCCAGATCCTCGCCAGCGACGAATACGCCGCCGACGTTCGCGAGCAAGAGCAACTGTGGGTTTCCCGGGGCGTGAGTTCGGTGCCCACCATCGTGTTCAACGACCAATACGCCGTGAGCGGTGGCCAACCGGCCGAAGCCTTTGTGGGCGCGATTCGCCAGATCATCAACGAAGCCAAAAACTAGAGCCCCCTCTCCAAAGGTGGGAGGGGCGCTGCGACGATTCGATGGCTGAGTGTCGGTCAGCGCTTGTAGCGCTCCAACCACCTATCGAGGGCAAGCCCTCTCCCACAGGGTATGGCAGTGTGCATGGAGTAAGTGCTGGCCCGCGCCTTGCATTGACCCCCTAAAGCCTTAGGGGAACACTGCCTTGAATATTCTCGATCTTGACCACAGCCTCACTGCGCAGGCGCCGATTGCCCGGCGGTTGGCCAGCGGCCAGGCCACGCGTATCGACCTGCTGGACCTGGGCCCCAAGCTGCGGCTGTGGTCCACCGCAAACACCTGGAAGCGCTTCGTCGAACGTCTGGCCCAGCGGCCTCGGCCCACCGACGCGCGACCGGAAATCCTGTTTATCGGCTCCGGCGATTATCACCACCTCACCCCGGCGTTCCTGGCCGATTTGAAAGAGCCGGTCAGCCTGATCCACTTCGATAATCACCCCGACTGGGTGCGTTTTGCACCCAAGCGTCACTGCGGCTCGTGGGTCAACCGTGCGCTGAAAATGCCGGCTATCAAACGCATCGTCACCCTCGGCCCATGCAGTGACGACCTGCATAACCCGCAACTGCGCGGCGGTAACCTGGGGGCCCTCAGGCGCGGGCAGTTACAGCTGTTTCCCTGGCAGCATGCGCCGTCGAAAGTGTGGGGGCGGATCGGCGATGGCGCCGGGCATCAGCAGCGTGAAGATCAGCTGTATTGGCGCAACCTGGCGGAGCTGGATTGGACCGCATTTCTTGAGGAGATGATCAGCAGCCTGCCCACCGAAGCGGTGTGGATCACCGTTGATAAAGACGTGCTGGCCAGCGAAGACGCGGCCACCAACTGGGACCAGGGCGGCATGCGCCTGACCCACTTGCTCCAGGCCCTGCGCGCCTTGGCCGCGCGCAAACGCATTATCGGCATCGACGTGTGCGGCGAGTTCGCCACGCCAGCGTTCAGCAACGCGTTCAAGCGCTGGGAGGCCAAGTCCGATCAACCCCCCGCCGAGCGCTGGAGCCCTGAGGACTTGCAGCGCAATGCCGCGACCAATCAAGCCCTGATCGAACTGTTTGAGGAGTTGTTCCCGTGACCCTGACCGTAGTGGTGCTGGTGGCGTTTTCCATCTTGCTCGATGTGATCGGCCAGCTGTGTTTCAAGATGGGCCTGGACCGTTTGCCGGAGCTGGAGGGCGGCTTTCGCCTGAATGCGTTCTGGGGGCAGGTATTCAATGCGCCGTTGTTGTGGGCGGGGATCGGTGCCTATGTGATCGAGTTTTTCGTCTGGCTCGAAGCTTTGTCCCGCGCGCCGCTGAGCTTGCTGTTTCCGGCGGCGGCGCTGGCGTATTGCGGGGTGGTGCTGGTCGGCAAACTGGTGCTGGGAGAAACCGTCAGCCGTCGGCGCTGGCTGGGAACCTTGGTGATCACCTTAGGGGTGATGCTGGTGGCGATTGGAGGAGGGCAGGCATGAGTACGCAGAACGTCAATGCCGGTTGGCTGCACGAACGCTTGGGCACGGTGGTGCTGTGGGCCCTGCTGATCTGCACCGAGAGCGCCGGCCAGCTGTTTACCAAGGTCGCCGGCGATCAGCTGGGGCAGATGGATTTCAATTGGCGGTGGCTGGTGGAAGTCGCGCATAACCCCGGCATCCTGGCGGCGATTGCCTGCTACATCGGCGCGTTTTTCGTGTGGATGCTGATCCTGCGGCGCAGCAGTTTGTCCCTGGCCTTTCCCCTGAGTTCGCTGGTGTTCGTGGTGGTGCTGTTGGGGTCGTGGCTGGGGCTGGGGGAACATATCAGCCTGCTGCACTGGGTGGGGGTTGCAGTGATCATTGGCGGCATCGCCTTGCTGGCCGAAGGCGAAGAGAACTGATGGTAGAGGGGCTTGGCCCCCCGATGTTCATGGGTGGGAGGGGCAAGCCCCTCCCACATTGAATCAGTCGAACTTGTAGCTGATCGCCGTCTGCACCTGCCCCTGGTTCACATCGCCAGTCTGCTTGACGATGCTGCTGTCCGCCGCCGAGCCCACCAAGTGCACCCAGCTGGCGCTGGTCAACAGGGACCAGTGGGGCGCCAGGGGGAATTCGAAACTCTGGGTCAGCGTTACATTCTGGAAGCCGCCGCTGGCGCTGTATGGGCGATACCCGGTGGCGGCGGCCTCGTGGTCGTCCACGCCGAAAAACGTGTTGGTCTGCCGTGCGTCGGCGAAATGCGCCACCAGGCCGCTGCTGCCGATGATTCCGCCGCCCAGCGGGTAGCCCAGTTCGCCACCCAGTTTGCCCAACGTGCCGCTCTGGGCGTGGCCGCCGCCAACGGCCTGGCCCAACTGCGCGTAGACCCGCCAGAAATCAGCCGGTGCGTACTGCACGAAACCACCGATCTCAGCCATGTCCGACACATTGCGCAGGCCCTGTAGCGAGCCGTTGGAAGTACGTCCCTGCAGGTAATTGATATACGGCCCAGCGCTGAAACCGTGGGTGTTCAACGCGCTCCAGGTCAGGCCGTCGTCGGTGCTGAGGCTGACATTGCCCCAGTCCAGGTCCACATAGGGCACCGGCCGGGTTTCGTAGCGGCTGCCGGTCGGGTCGTGGGGCTGGTAGCTCAGGCCGGCGCCGACTTCACCGCTGATGCCGTCGGCCAACGCGGCATTGGAGACACTCCACAGGCCAAGTAAACCGGCGAATGCCGCGTGGGTGATCCTCAACATGGTCACTGTTCCCTGATTGAATACCCGCGCATGAACGCGCAAAGCATGGCGACCGTGCAAGCACTCATCTTGTTTGTAGCAAGCTACAAAAATTGTAGCTTCCACGACACTTATCACCTCCGTACCCCGAGCAAAGCCCCGGCCCCACGGGGTGATGGCCAGTTGGCACAGTCTCTGCTCTACCCCTGGTGCAAGCGCATGCAGCGCGCCCTCTTCAAGGTAAACGCAGATGATTGACTGGCATATCGTGTGTGACTTCGACGGGACCATCACGCCCACCGATGTCATCGACAACGTCCTCCAACGCTTCGCCGGCCCCGAGTGGGAAACCATCGAGCAGCAATGGCTGGACGGGCATATCGGTTCACGCGAATGCCTGAGCCGCCAACTGGCACTGATCAAAGCCACGCCCAGCGAGCTGCTGGCGTACTTCGACAGCGTCGAGATCGACCCGGACTTTCCGGACTTCGTCGATCACGTCCTCGGCCTGGGGGCGAGCCTGGAAGTGGTCAGCGACGGCATCGAGCAAGGCATTGCGCGGATTTTGTCGCGCAACTACGTGACCTTGCTGCCGATCCTCGCCAACCGCCTGCGCCAGGTCGACCAGAACAGCTGGCGCATCGACTTTCCGTATTCCAGCGATGCCTGCCGCGCTGCATCCGGCAACTGCAAGTGCAAATCCACGCCAGGCAACAAGCGGGTGCTGGTGATCGGCGACGGCAAGTCCGACATGTGCGTGGCGTCCACCGCCGACTTCGTATTCGCCAAGGGCAGCCTCGCCGAGTACTGCACCGCCAATGCCATCCCCCACGCGCGCTTCGACACCTTCGCCGAAGTGACCGCACTGCTGGCGCGGCTCCCGCAGAGCCTTGCCGCCAACGCCACCTCCTTTGCTACCGACTCTCAGGAACTCTTCCATCATGTCTGATATCCGCATCGCTACCGCCGAAGACCAGGTGCTTCTGGATAAAGAAGCCAAGTATTGCTCCTACGGGGACACCGTCCACTACATCGAGCCGCCGCGCATTTTCAGCCGCTGCGAAGGCTCCTACGTGTGGGACACCGAAGACCAGGCCTACCTCGACCTGCAAATGTGGTACTCGGCGGTCAACTTCGGCTACGCCAACCCACGCCTGAACAACGCGCTGAAACAGCAGATCGATACCCTGCCGCAGATCGCCAGCCAGTACCTGCACAAGGGCAAGATCGAGCTGTCGGAAATGATCGCGGTGGACGCCAAGAACAAGTTCGGTCGCGACGGTCGCGTGCACTTCAATGTCGGCGGCTCGCAATCGATTGAAGACTCCCTGAAGGTGGTGCGCAACGCTACCAACGGCAAAAGCCTGATGTTCGCCTTCGAAGGCGGTTACCACGGGCGCACCCTCGGTGCTTCGTCGATCACTTCCAGCTACCGCTACCGTCGCCGCTATGGCCACTTTGGCGAGCGCGCGCAGTTCATCCCGTTTCCGTACCACTTCCGTGGGCCCAAGGGCATGACCAAGGAAGAATATGGCAGCCACTGCGTGCAGCAATTCGCGCGGCTGTTCGAGACCGAATACAACGGCGTGTGGGACCCGAAAGTCGGGCAGAGCGAATACGCCGCGTTCTACGTCGAGCCGATCCAGGGCACCGGCGGTTACGTGATCCCGCCGATGAACTTCTACCGCGAACTCAAGCAAGTGCTGGATCAGCACGGCATTCTGCTGGTTTCCGATGAAATCCAGATGGGCTTCTACCGCACCGGCAAGCTGTGGTCGATCGAGCACTTCGACGTGCAGCCCGATGTGATCGTGTTCGGCAAGGCGCTGACCAACGGCCTCAACCCCCTGGGTGGTATCTGGGCTCGCGAAGAGTTGATCAACCCGAAGATCTTCCCGCCAGGCTCGACCCACTCCACCTTCGCCTCCAACCCGCTGGGCACCGCGGTGGGCCTGGAAATGTTCAAGATGACCAACGAAGTCGACTACGGCGCGATGGTGATGGCCAAGGGCAAGTTCTTCCTTGAAGGTTTGCAGGATTTGCAGAAGCGTTTCCCGATCATCGGTGACGTGGATGGCCTGGGCCTGGCCCTGCGCTGCGAAATCTGCGGCCCGGACGGTTTCACCCCGGACAAGGCAACCCTGGACTACATGGTCGAGGAAGGCATGAAGGGCGATATGGTGGTCGACGGGCAGAAACTCGGCCTGATCCTCGACGTGGGCGGTTACTACAAAAACGTGATCACCCTGGCGCCGTCCCTGGAAATCAGCTACCCGGAAATCGAACTGGGCCTCAAGCTGCTGGAACAACTGCTGGTACGGGCGACCAACCGGTGAACAGTCACGGGTTCGACCTCGGTGAAGGTGATGCCGGTTTCGTGCTCGGCAACGGTCCGGTCGGGGTCCTGTTGATCCATGGCCTGACCGGCACCCCGAACGAATTGCGCCAGGTCGCCAAGGGCCTGGCCAAGGACGGTACGTGCACGGTGTACGTGCCGACCCTGGCCGGGCACTGTGGCGGCAACAGCGACTTGCAGGCCACCGGCTGGCGCGACTGGTACGAAGGCGTGCGCAAGACCTTCGTGCAGGTGCGCCAGCGGCATGGGCAAGTGTTCGTCGGTGGCTTGTCCATGGGCGCGGTGATGTCGATGTACCTGGCTTCGGAGCATCCGGGCCAAGTCGCCGGGCTGCTGATGTATTCCACCACCCTTAAGTACGACGGCTGGAGCATCAGCAAAATGGCGTTCATCACGCCGTTGCTGATCCGCATCCCGTTCGGCGTGCGCCTGTTCCGGTTTACTGAAAAGCCGCCCTACGGCATCAAGAACCAACGGTTGCGGGCAATCGTCGAGCGGCAGATGAAGGAGGGTGAAAGCAGCGAGGCGGGGTTATTGACCATGGAAGGGGTGACGGTGCGCGAGTTGCACTGGATGAACGCCGTGGTGAAAAAACGCATGCCGTCGATCAACGTCCCGGCGCTGGTGCTGCATTCGATCGAAGACGATATCACCAGCCGCTGGAACGCCGACTACGTCGAACGCCACCTCGGCGGGCCGGTGACCAAGATCCTGCTGGACGACTGCTACCACATGATCACCGTCGACCTGCAATACCGGCGGGTGATCGAACTGAGCGCCGCTTTCATCCGCGAACGGGCGAACGATGATGTGTTGGCGTGTTGTGGTTAACGCGACTGTTGTGCTGAGCGGGCTGTGCGCCAATCAGGCTCTTGGTGGTGAGCGGGTCAAGCCTGCTCACCGCGCGACCTGACCCAACTAGATCCTCAGCCAAAAAAGGGGAACACGTGATCACCACCCAAGCCTTTGCAACCATCCGGGCGCTCCAGCGCAGTGCCTGGAACGATTGTTTTCCTGGTGCGCTGGAGGACTGGGACTACTACGTCGCCGTGGAAAACGCCGCCATCGAGGATTTTCAATGGCGCTATCTGGCCGTGTACGACAATGGAACGCTGGTGGCCGTGGCGCCGGCCTTTATCACCCATTACCGCCTTGACACCACTGTGTCCGGTGTCGGCAAGCGCCTGACCACGCGCTTGCAACGCGTGTGGCCCGGGGCTTTGCAGTTGGGGTTATATGCAGTGGGCTCGCCGGTGGCCGAGCGCTGCGACGTCGGGTTCGCCAGTGACGTGCCGGCCGCGCGCCGACCGCTGTTGCTCAAGCACCTGTTGCACGCCGCGCGACAGGACGCCGATGACCTCGGCATCGGCCTGCTGGCGGTCAAGGATGCCCCCAGCCATGACCCGCACTGGCGCGAAAGTTGCCGCGCCGCCGGTTTCCAGAGCATGCCGAGCCTGCCCACCGGCGTGCTGCCGCTGCCCTATGGCTCGGTGGACGCCTACCTCGGCTCGCTGGGCAAATCCACGCGCAAGGACCTGCGCCGCAAGCTGCGCGCGCCAGGCCCGCGTGTCGAGTGGCGGGACAATATCGATGATGTGCTGCCCGAGGTCATGAGGCTGTACGAAGCCACGCTTACCCGCGCCGAATTGCAGTTCGAACGCTTGCCCGCCGACTACTTCACCGGCGTGCTCGAACGCCTCGAAGGGCGCGCGGTGTGTGTGCTGTACTGGGTGGACGAGCAACTGGTGGCGTTCAACCTCATGCTCAGGGACGAACATCGGCTGGTGGACAAGTTCTTCGGGCATGACGTCGCCTTCACCCGCGACCACAACCTGTACTTTCGCAGTTGGCTGACCAATGTCGACTACTGTATTCAACACAAAATTGCAGCGTACGAGTGCGGGCAGGCCGGGTATGCCAGTAAGCTGCGCCTGGGCTGCGAGTTCCAGGGCAACCAGGTGTTCTTCCGACACCGCAACCGCCTGGTCAACGGCCTGCTTGCGCTGGTAAAACTGTTTATTCGACCGGATCGTTCCGACCCTGCCATGGCTGCCGCAATAAGCGAAACCCGATGATCACCAAGACCCGCCAGAAAGCCCGTCCGTTTGCCATTTCGCGCTGGAGTGTCCAGCGCAAGCTGGTGCTGGCGTTCTGGTTGGTCAGCGTGATCCCCACCATGATTGCGGCGGAATTGGCCGCCACCACGCTGTCGGAAATTTTCGACAGCAACGTGCGCATCTGGCTGCAGGAGTCGACCAAGATCGTCAAGGACGAGATCGGCGATATCCTTCACGACAACGCGCGCATGGCCAAACTGTTCTTGCGCTACACCAGTCCGCCAGAGAGCAGGCAAGCCGCCAAGCACGATCGTCTGACCGCGGACATAGCCGATGCCACCGACATCGATGTGGTCGCGCTGATCCGCGTGAGTGACAACAAACCGGTGTTCAGCACCGCCGCCGACGACATCGTCAAACAGATCAGCCTGGCCCGGAACACCGTATTGCAGACCCTGCAGGTGGGCGGTGTGTCCACCGGCATCGTGGTCTCCACCTTCGAGACCACCCAGGAGGGCGTCGACTATGTGCTGTTGGTCGGCACCTACCTGGACAGCAGCTTCCTCACCAGCGTGGCCGATGTGCACTCCCTAGACCTGCGCCTGTACCTGGCCAACCCGGACGGCTTCTCGGAAATTTTTTCGACCCAACGCTTCGAGGATCACCCCTCGCGCATCCCCAAGGACGTCGAAACCGCGATGCGCAGCACGCGCCAACCCAGCGAGCAGTTCACCCATAACTACAGCGGCCTGTACTGGCCAATCTTCAACGACGCCGGCGAGTTGCAAGGCGTGATTTTCAGCGGGTTGCTGCGCCACACCAGCCTGGTGGGGCTGGTCAACCAGAGCAACTTGTTCGTGCTGATCTTTGTGCTCAGCTCGGCGTTGTCCCTGGCGGCCGGGGTGCTGGTGTCGCGACGCCTGACCAAGCCGCTGCGGGATCTGTCCCAGGGCGTCAGCGCGGTGATCTCAGGCGATTATGCGCACCGCGTCGAGGTCAGCGGCGGCGACGAATTGGCCCAGTTGAGCAGCACCTTCAACCACATGACCGAACGCTTGGGCGAATTGCACCAGCTCGAAGCCCAATTGCGGCGCCGCGACCGCCTGCATGCCCTGGGCGAAGTCGCCATGGGCCTGGCCCACGAGATCCGCAACCCGTTGGGCATCATCAAGACCGCCACCCAGTTGCTGCACCGCCGCGCCGACCTGCCGGACGCCGACAAGCGCCACCTCGAATATGTGATCAGTGAAGTCAGCCGCATCAATGACCTGATCACCGAGTTTCTCGACTTTGCCAAGCCCAACCCGCCGCTGCGCGTGGTGCAACCGGCGCGTGCACTGGTGGAGGAAATCCTCGGCTTCTGCGCGCCGGAACTGGCCACCCATAACATCGACGCGCAGATCGACGACCAGGCGCCGGGGGCGACGCTGTATGCCGATGCCCGCCAACTCAAACAGGCGTGTCTCAACCTGATCATCAACGCTATCGACGCCATGCCCGACGGCGGGCGTTTGACCTTGGGCATTCGCAGCGTGGGCGACAACACCGTCATCAGCATTGCCGACAGCGGCCAAGGTATTCCCGCCGAGATGATCGAGCGTATCTTCACGCCGTTTGTCACCACCAAGGCTTCGGGCACGGGGCTGGGGCTGGCCAAGGTCTATTCGATCATGGAAAGTCACGACGGCAGCATCGAATGCGCCAGTGAGAAAGAGGCCGGCGCCACCTTCAGCCTGTACATTCCGGCGCGGGGCGAAGACGACGAGGACAGTCATGACGCATAACGTATTAGTAGTCGACGATGAGCCCAAGCTGTGTGATTTGCTCGCCTCGGCCCTGGGCCAGAACGGCATTCAAGTATTCACCGCCGGCAACGGCCTGCACGCGCTCAAGGTGTTGGAGCAGGAAGACATCGACCTGGTGATCAGTGACTGGCGCATGCCGGGCATGGACGGTGCGGCGCTGCTGGCGGAAATCAAAACGCGCTACCCCCACGTGCCGGTGATCGTGATGACTGCCTACAGCACAGTGAAAAACGCTGTGCAGTCGATGCGTAACGGCGCCTATGACTACATCGCCAAGCCGTTCGATATCGACGAACTCGATATCACCGTGGCCAAAGCCCTGCAGTTTCGCGACATCCTGCGCGACAACGCACGCCTGCGCGCCGAGCTGGATGAGCACGCACAGTTCGACAGCCTGGTGGGCGACAGCCCGGCGTTTCGCAAGGTGCTCCAGGCAGTGGATTCGGTGCGCGACAGCAGCGCCACCATCCTGCTGACTGGCGAGAGTGGTACCGGCAAGGAAATGGTCGCGCGCGCCATCCACAAGCACGGCAGCCGCGCCGACAAACCCTTCGTGGCGGTCAACTGCGCGGCGATTCCCGAAGGCTTGTTGGAAAGCGAGATGTTTGGCCATCGCAAGGGCGCGTTCACCGGCGCGGTGTCGGACCGGGTCGGGCGCTTCCAGCAGGCCGACAAGGGCACGTTGTTTCTCGATGAAGTAGGCGATATGCCCCTGGCCTTGCAGGCCAAGATCCTGCGCGCTTTGCAGGAGCGGGTGATCGAGCCGGTGGGCGACCCGCGTGAGCGCAAGGTGGACGTGCGAGTGATCGCCGCCACCAATAAAAACCTGCTGGATGCAGTGGCCAACAAAGAGTTTCGCGAAGACCTGTATTACCGCCTCAATGTGTTCCCGATCCCGCTACCGGCCCTGCGCGAGCGGGTGGAAGACATCGCGCCCCTGGCCCGGCATTTCGCCCAGACCCTGAGCGCCACCGCCGGCAAACGCATCACCGGTTTCAGCCCCGAGGCCTTGCAGGCCATGGCGGCGTATCACTGGCCGGGTAATATCCGCGAGCTGCAAAACTGCGTGGAGCGCGCGACCATCGTGGCAGCCACGCCCGTGATCGAAGACATCGATTTGCCAGGCTATCTGTTTGCTTCCAAGCCCAGCGAGGGCGGCGTGGCGACGATTCTCAGCGACGGCCCCGGCATTCCCCAGGACTTGGATGCGGCGCTGGCCGAGGTCGAGAAAGCCTACATCCTGGCGGCGTTACAGGAGAGCAACGGCGTACAGGCCGCGGCGGCGGCAAAGATCGGGATTTCCGAGCGCAGCTTCTGGTATCGCCTGAAGAAGCTGGGCATCCAGGTCGACAAAATAGTCCGCTGACTCAACCGGGATAAAACTGTGGGAGGAGGCTTGCCCTAATGCCAGTCAGTTAGGGGATTCAGTTGATCCAGCCCAGGCAATAACTTTCAAAGGTGGGAGGGGGCTTGCCCCCGATTGCAGTGGCCCAGTTACAGATGAGCTGACTGTCACACAGCTATCGGGGGCAAGCCCCCTCCCACATGTTTGACCGCAGTGTGTCAGGTGTGAAGGCGTACCCAGACGCTTACCAGCACAGTTGCGGCGATTAGCCACGCTACTGCCGCTACGGCTAAAGAAGCCTCCAGGCGCATTCGGTCGACCATCACATACAACGCAGCCAGGTACACAAAGTACGGAATGATCGACCACATGCCGAACAGGATGGTGGTCTTCAAGTCTTCCACCGAGCGGCCTTTGCCGACGATGTAGTGGGCGATCAGCGCAAAGGTCGGGAACAGCGGCACCAGCCCGGCGATGTAGTAGTTCTTGGTCTTGGCCAGCGCGGCGAGTATCAGCACCACCGCCGCGCCCAGGGCGGCCTTCAGAAACAGATCCATCAGTGACTCAACCCATATTTTTTGACTTTGTCGAACAGCGTGGTCTTGGCCATTCCCAGCTCCTGGCTGGCTTGGGTCAGGTTGCCGCCGCTGCGTTGCAGGGCGTCCATCAGCAAATTGCGCTCAAAGGCTTCCACCGCCTCGGTAAAGGCCAACCCCTGGCCGCCGCTGCTGGCGCCGCTTTTTTTGAATGCGGGCAGGCCGAGTGCGAAGCGTTCGGCGACGTTGCGCAATTCGCGGACGTTGCCGGGCCAGTCGTGGCTCATCAAGCTGGATAGGGTCTGGTTATCCAGCTCCGGCGCGGTGCGGTCGAAACGCAGGGAGGACTGCTGCAGGAAATGCTCGAACAATTGCAGGATGTCTTCGCGGCGCTCGCGCAGTGGCGGCAACTCCAGGGTGACTACGTTGAGGCGGTAATACAGGTCGCTGCGGAACTGACTGGCGCGGCTCAGCTCGTCCAGGTCGGATTTGGTCGCGGCAATCACTCGGCAATCCACCGCCACGCTCTGGTTGGAGCCGAGGCGTTCTAGGGTGCGTTCCTGCAACACCCGCAGCAGTTTGATCTGCAGGTTGATGGGCATGCTTTCCACTTCGTCGAGGAACAGCGTGCCTTCATGGGCGTGTTCGATCTTGCCGATACGCCGCTTGCCGGCGCCAGTGAAGGCGTTGGCTTCGTGGCCGAAAATCTCGCTTTCAAACAGGTTTTCCGGCAAGCCGCCGCAGTTCAGGGCGACGAACTGGTGGGCGTGGCGCCGGCTGAAATCATGCAGGCAGCGGGCGACCAGTTCCTTGCCTGTGCCGGTCTCACCTTCGATCAACACATTGGCTGAGGTGTCGGCGACATTGGCGATCAATTCGCGCAGGTTCTGCATGGCCGGCGAACGCCCGATGATTCGGCCTTCCAGGGAGTCGCGTTCGGCCAGTTGACGGCGCAGCGCCCAGACTTCCCGCGCCAGCCCGCGCTGCTCCAGGGCGCGCCGGGCGACGTCCACCAGGCGTTCGGGGGAGAAGGGTTTTTCCATGAAGTCATAGGCGCCGTTGCGCATCGCCCCGACGGCCATGGAAATATCGCCGTGCCCCGTGATGAGCACCACCGGCAGGCTTTTATCCAGGGCTTTGAGGCGGGTGAGCAGCTCCAGGCCGTCGATGCCCGGCAGGCGGATATCGCTGATGACAATGCCGGCAAAGTTCTCGCCGACGCGCTTTAAGGCTTCCTCGGCGCTGGCCACCCCCACACTGGTGATGTCTTCCAGCGCCAGGGCCTGCTGGCAACCGAGCAGCACATGGGGGTCGTCTTCGACGATCAGGACGGTGAGGTCATTGGGGTCTGTATTCATGTCGACTCAGTGGGGTGAGCGCCCGCCAATGGCAGGCTCAGGACAAAGGCCGTACCACCGCTGGGCGGGTGTTCCACGGCGAGGTTGCCGCCGGTGGCCGCCGCCAGGCTGGCCGACAGGGTCAGCCCCAGGCCCAGGCCTTGTTCGCCGGGTTTGGTGGTAAAGAACGGTTCGAACAAATGTTTGCGCGCCTCGGGGTCGATGCCGTGGCCATTGTCGCGCACCTGCAAGCGGTATTTGCCCTCGGCGTTGCTGCCCTCCAGCCACAGTTCGGGCGCCGGCTGGGCCTGCATGGCATCCAGGGCGTTGCCGATCAGGTTGACCAGGATCTGCTCCAGGCGCGTTTGATCGATCTGCAATGGGGCGTCGGTAAAGTCACGGTGCAAGGTCAGTGGCAGGTTGTCCAGACGCGCGCTCAGCACCTGGAGCGCGGCGTCCACGGCCTTGACCAGGCTGGCCTGGCCCTGGTCGTCGCCACGCCGGGCGAACGAGCGCAGGCTGGCGGTGATGCGCCCCATGCGGTCGATCAGTTCGTTGATGGTCTTGAGGTTGGTGCTGGCGGTGTCCAGCGCGCCGCGTTCGAGGAAGCGCACGGTATTGCCGGACAAGGTGCGCAGCGCCGCCAACGGCTGGTTCAATTCATGGGCGATGCTGGTGGACATCTGGCCGATGGCCGCCAGTTTACCGGCCTGCACCAGTTCATCCTGGGCGCGGCGCAGGGTTTCTTCGGCCTGGCGCCGTTCGCGGATCTGGCCCTTGAGCCGTTCGTTGCTGGCGCGCAGGTCGGCGGTGCGTTCGGCGATCCGCCGCTCCAGTTGGCTGTTGGCTTCCTGCAAGGCTTCCCGCGCGGCGAGGCGGGTGGCGATGACCTTGCGTCGCTCGTTCCAGGCAATCAGCAGGAATGCCACCAGGCCGAAGGCGACCGCCACCAGGATGCCCTGATTGATCGCTGCGCGACGCAGGTCGTTGAGTGGGGTGAGGAGGGTGAAGCTCCAGGGGGTGTCATTGAGCGGGCGCGATTGCGCCAGGTAGCTGACCTCGTGCTCGTCGTTGACCACTTCACTATTGGCCGGGAAGGTCAGTTTTTCCGTGCCTTCCTTCAAACGCTCGCGTGCCAGGGGCTCCAGCTCGTTCAAGGTGGCCCAGTAGTATTGCAGGCTGTGGGCGAGGCGTTCTTTGACCTCGTCGCTCAGTGGACGCACGGCCTTGAGGCGGCGGGCCGGGTCGCTGGATAGAATGATGATGCCGTTCTCGTCGCTCACGAACGCTTCGAGACGCGCACGCTGCCAGCGCTCTTCCAGGGCTTCGAGGCGCACTTTGACCACGGCGACGCCGATGATTTTGCCGTGCTCCTCCAGGCCATGGGCCAGGTAGTAGCCAGGCTCGCCGTTGGTGCTGCCGATGCCATAGAAACGGCCGGGCTGGCCGCGCACGGCGTTCTGGAAATACGCGCGGAAGGACAGGTCTTCCCCCTGGTAACTGTCGGCATCGCGCCAGTTACTGGTGGCGAGTACGCGGCCAGTGGTGTCCATCACGTAGATGGCCCGGCTGCGGCTGCGTCGGTTCAGGCCTTCGAGGTAATCGTTGACGGCTTTGCGGGTTTCTTGATTCGGGTCGGCCAGCAGTGTGGAGACACTGGTTTCCAGCTCCAGCAGGCTGGGCAGGTAGGTGTATTTGCTGATCTCGCTCTCGACGGTACGGGCATGCAGCTCCAACTGGCGTTCGCCGTTGTCGCTGAGGGTGCGGATGCCATAGTACTCACTGATCCAGAAGCCGATGTAACCCAGGCCGATCATCAGGGCGATGATCAACGGCGGCAGGAACAACTGGCGAATCAGGCGAGGTTTCACGGCAAGTGATGGCGGTGCGGCGCGAAATTGGTTGGGGTCGCATTTCATCACAGATGCCTTGGGTCAACCAGAGCTTGCCATGTAGGAGGGGGCTTGCCACCGATGACGGTGGCTCAGTACAGATGTACCGAATGACACACAGCTATCGGGGGCAAGCCCCCTCCCACACTGGCTCGGGCTTAATTGCTTAGTGCTGCAGGATTTTCTCGAGGAACTGCTGCGCGCGCTCGGAGCGGGCGCTGATGTCGCCGAAGAATTCTTCTTTCGGGCAGTCTTCGATGATCTTGCCGGCATCCATGAAGATCACGCGGTCGGCCACTTTACGGGCGAAGCCCATTTCGTGGGTCACGCACATCATGGTCATGCCTTCCTGAGCCAGTTGCACCATTACATCCAACACTTCGTTGACCATTTCCGGGTCCAGGGCCGAGGTCGGTTCGTCGAACAGCATGACGATCGGGTCCATGGCCAGGGCGCGGGCAATCGCCACACGTTGCTGCTGACCACCGGAGAGCTGGCCAGGATGCTTGTGGGCGTGTGCCGACAGGCCGACGCGCTCAAGCAATTGCAGGCCTTTCTTGGTGGCTTCTTCCTTACTGCGGCCGAGCACCTTGATCTGCGCGATGGTCAGGTTTTCGGTGATGGTCAGGTGTGGGAACAGCTCGAAGTGCTGGAACACCATGCCCACGCGCGAGCGCAGTTTCGGCAGGTTGGTCTTCGGGTCTGCGATGGAAGTGCCGTCGACCACGATGTCGCCTTTCTGGAACGGTTCCAGCGCGTTCACGCACTTGATCAGGGTGGATTTGCCCGAGCCGGAGGGCCCGCACACCACGATCACTTCGCCTTTTTTAACCTCGGTGCTGCAATCGGTCAGCACCTGGAAGTCGCCATACCACTTGTTGATGTTCTTGATAGAGATCATACGGCAAACCTTTTTTGCAGACGCTTGACCAGCAGCGAGGCGGAAAAGCTGATGATGAAGTAGACGACACCGGCGAAGATCAGGAACTCATTGGAGCGCCCGATGATATCGCCGTTGGAGCGGGCGGAGTTGAGGAAGTCCACCAGGCCCACGGTGTAGACCAGCGACGTATCCTGGAACAGGATGATCGACTGTTGCAGCAGCAACGGGGTCATCTTGCGGAACGCCTGGGGCAGGATGATCAGGCGCATGGTCTGGCCGTAGGTCATGCCCATGGCCTGTGCTGCCGCCATCTGGCCCTTGGGGATCGACTGCACGCCGGCCCGCACGATTTCACAGAAGTACGCGGCTTCGAACATCATGAAAGCCACGACGCAGGAGGTGAACGCACCGATCGGGGTGTCTTCGCCGGTGATCCAGCGCAGCACGAACGGCACCGCCAGGTAGAACCAGGTGATCACCAGCAGCAGGGGGATCGAGCGGAAGTAGTTCACATAGGCGCCGGCCAGACGCGACAGCAGTTTGCTGGACGACAGGCGCATCAGCGCGAGAATCGTGCCCAGGGCGATACCGCCGATCACGCCCATGACCATCAGCTTCAAGGTCATGATCATGCCGTTCCACAGGCCGGGCATGGCGGGGATGATACCGCTGAAATCGAGTTCCATTATTTACCCCCCACGGAGATCAGGCCGGGCACTGCGACTTTCTTCTCGACCAGGCGCATCAGCAGCATCAGGCTCATGTTCAGGGTGAAGTAGATCAGCGTGGCCAGGGTGAAGGCTTCGAACAGGTTGGCCGAGAACTCGGCGGTCTGTTTGGTTTGCGCCAGCAGTTCCATCAGGCCGATCAAGGACGCCACCGAGGAGTTCTTGAAGACGTTGAGGAATTCCGAGGTGAGTGGCGGGATGATGATGCGGTAGGCCTGGGGCAGCAGCACGTTCCAGTAGATCTGCGGCAGCTTGAAGCCCATGGCGCGGGCGGCGGCTTCCTGGCCGCGTGGCAGCGCCTGGATACCGGTGCGCACTTGCTCGCACACACGGGCCGCGGTGAACAGGCCCAGGCACACGACAACGCTCAGGTAGGCCGAGGTGGTCGGGTTCAGGTCCTGTTTGTACCAGTCCTGCAGGTTCTGCGGCAGCAGGTCGGGTACCAGGAAGTACCAGATAAACAGCTGCACCAGCAACGGCACGTTACGGAACAACTCCACGTAACAGGTCGCAATGCCGGATACCAGGCGGTTCGGCACGGTGCGCATGACCCCCAGAATGGAGCCCAGCAGCAAGGCGATGATCCATGCCACGACGGCGATGGCGATGGTCCAGCCCAAGCCGGCGATGTACCAGTCGAGATAAGTCTCGCTGCCCACGCCGGTGGACTTGAAGAACACGCCCCAGTCCCAGTTGTAATTCATTAGGGTCTCCCCCGAAATCGATCGATGTACAAGCACCCGCTTGGGGAAAATCCATTCCCGCCTGACGTTGAACGCCAGGCACACGCGATCGGCTCGAAAACCGCCAGGTCGAGTGTTCCAAGTTAAAACCAGCAGGTAGTAACAGACGCCTGAGGGAGGGTTGGCTCCCTCAGGAGATAAGGTTAGTCAGCTTTTAGATCTTTACTTCCGGAGCCGGCTTATCGGTCGGGTTCTGGATCAGTTCCTTGACCTTGTCGCTCATCGGGAAGTTGAGGTTCAGGCCTTTAGGTGGAACCGGGCTTTCGAACCACTTGCCGTAGATCTTGTTGATCTCTCCGGACTTGTACAGACCGATGATGGCGTCATCCACGGCTTTCTTGAACGCTGGGTCGTCTTTGCGGACCATGCAGGCGTAGGCTTCGAAAGACTGCGGAGTACCGGTGATTACCCAGTCATCCGGCTTCTTGGCCTTGGCTTCCTCACCGGCCAGCAGGGCGTCATCCATCATGAACGCTACGGCGCGGCCGCCTTCAAGCATCTGGAAGGATTCGCCGTGGTCTTTGGCGGAGATGATGTTCATGCCCATCTGCTTGTCGGCGTTCATCGACTTGATGATGCGCTCGGACGTGGTGCCGGCGGTGGTCACGACGTTCTTGCCTTTAAGGTCGGCAAAGTCGGCATAGCTTGGCTTGCCATCTTTGTCTTTCTTGACCAGCAGACGGGTGCCGATTTCGAAGATGTTAGTGGTGAAAGCGACTTGCTGGGCGCGTTCGGCGTTGTTGGTGGTGGAACCGCACTCGATGTCGACGGTGCCGTTCTGAACCAGCGGAATACGGGTCTGCGAGGTCACCAGGTTGTAACGGGTCTGCAGATCGGGCTTGTTCAGGTCTTTTTTCAGGGCTTCAACGATGGCCAGCTGAATGTCGTGGGAGTAGCCCACAGGTTTGCCCGAGCCATCCGCGATGTAGGAGAACGGAATGGAGCTGTCGCGGTGCCCGAGGGTGATGGTGCCGGAGTCGTTGATTTTCTTCAGCGTGCCGGTGAGTTCGGCGGCAAAGACTGGAGTGCTGATCAGAGCAGCAGCGATAGCTGCGCCCAAAATATGGGGAACGATGCGCATCAATACTTCCTCGACATTTGTTTTTTTTATGAAGCCGGCTAAACGGCTCTCTTGTACAGCGAATGTCCGTGACGGCTCCTGAGGCGTCTCGGCAATCGTCCAAGAGTGTAGAGCATGAGTCGTGCCAGGCTTGAAATAAAAGGTTAACTGTATGATTTAAAAGGTGATTAAGTTTGTGTTACGGGATTTCGCCGGTCTTTTGATCCGGCAAACCGAATAGCGTGGGATGTCGTGTTCGGAAAACCGAATGGCCGTTGGTTGGTCGATCGGCGTAAGTGTGTACGGGACAAACGCAAAAGCGCCGCGTTTATTCAGAATAAACGCGGCGCTCTCAGGTTGTTACTCGCAGGCTCAAGGCCATGCGGCGGCAGATCAGGCCGCTTGGAACTTACTGCGGTTCTGCTCAACCTTGGACAGGTAGCGCTGGACGTTGTCCTGCTCTTGCTCAGTGGTAAACAGGCCCAGCTTGGTGCGGCGCCATAGGATGTCCTGAGCCTGGGTGGCCCATTCTTCTGTGCACAGATAGTCGACCTCGCGGGTGTACAGGCCACCGCCCAAATGCTCGCCCAGGTCAGCCAGGGTTTGCACGCCCTCCAGCAGGCGCCAAGTGCGGCTGCCGTAGGTTGTGGACCAGCGGCGTGCGATCTCGCTCGGAACCCAATCGAACTTGGCGCGAATCGCCTCGGCCAGCGCTTCGGGCGTGCTCATGTCCTCACCACCCGGCAGGCTGGCCGTGGCGGTCCAGCTAGGACGCATCTGCGTGAAGTACGGCGCCAGTTGGGCCATGGCCGATTCGGCGAGCTTGCGATAGGTGGTCAACTTGCCACCGAACACCGACAGGATCGGTGCCTCGCCCGTACTACCAGACAGTGCCAGGGTGTAGTCGCGGGTGATCGCCGATGGGTTGTCCGACTCGTCGTTGCACAACGGGCGTACGCCGGAGTAGGTGTGCACGATGTCATCGCGGCTCAGTTGCTTCTTGAAGTGGGCATTGACCACCTTGAGCATGTAGTCGGTTTCGCCCTCGGTGATCGCCACTTTCGCCGGGTCACCGGTGTATTCGCGGTCGGTGGTGCCGATGATAGTTAGATGATTCAGGTACGGAATCGTGAAGACGATGCGCTGGTCTTCGTTCTGCAAAATGTGCGCGTGGGCGCCTTCATACAATTTCGGCACGATCAGGTGGCTGCCCTGGATCAGGCGGATGCCGTAGGGCGAATCCAGTTTCAGGTCATCCTTGATGAATTTGGCCACCCATGGGCCGGCGGCATTCACCAACGCACGAGCGCGAATCGAAAACAGGCTGCCGTCGGCACGTTCCATGTTCATTTCCCACAGACCCTTGCTGCGATGGGCGCTGACGCACCGGGTCTGGGTGTGGATATGGGCGCCCTTTTCGCGGGCGGCCATGGCGTTGAGCACCACCAGGCGGGCGTCGTCGACCCAGCAGTCGGAATACTCGAACCCTTTGGTGATTTCGCTTTTCAGTGGGCTGTCCGGGCCAAACTTGAGGCTCTTGGAACCCGCGAGTTTTTCGCGCTTGCCCAGGTTGTCATAGAGGAACAGCCCAGCACGAATCATCCACGCCGGGCGCAGGTGCGGGCGGTGCGGCAGGACAAAACGCATTTGCTTGACGATGTGCGGCGCCTTGGCCAGCAGCACTTCCCGTTCGGCCAGGGCTTCGCGCACCAGACGGAATTCGTAATGTTCGAGATAGCGCAAACCGCCGTGGATCAGCTTGCTGCTGGCGGAAGAGGTGTGGCTGGCCAGGTCATCCTTTTCGCAAAGGAATACCGACAGCCCACGACCGGCTGCATCTGCTGCAATGCCGACGCCATTGATCCCGCCGCCGATAACGGCAACGTCATAGACTTCGGCAAGCGGTGGAGCAGGCAAGGTAGAAGGGTTCATCGGCTGGCCTCGCGATTTTTTCGTATTGGAATTCGAACATTAATGTTCATTTGCGAAAATGGTAGCCGATAAACGCGGGCACAGCCACCCGACTTCGATTGAAAAAACTCATCGAAGGGCAGGAAAAGGAAAAGTTGTGAACATTGGCCCGTCTAAGGCTCGAGATGTTTCAGCGAGTATTGATAGCTATCGGGGGCAAGCCCCCTCCCACATTTGAATGGTTATACACATCAAAGTGTGGGAGGGGGCTGGCCCCCGATGGCATCAGTAAAGGCCCTACACGACTTCCAGCCGAACCTTATGCTGATTCAGCAACTGCACCAACGCCGGCACCGGCTCTTGGTCAGTCACCAGGCAATCCACCAGACTGATCGGCCCCAACCGAATCATGGCATTGCGCCCGAATTTGCTGGAGTCCGCCGCCAGAATTACTTGCCGGGCATTGGCGATGATCGCCTGGGACACGCGCACTTCCTGGTAATCGAAATCCAGCAGGCTGCCGTCCTCGTCGATGCCGCTGATACCCACCAGTGCGAAGTCGACTTTGAACTGATTGATAAAGTCGACGCTGGCCTGGCCCACCACGCCGCCGTCGCGTCGCACATTGCCGCCGGTGAGCAGCACGTCGAAGTCGTCCTTGGCGCTTAGCATGGCGGCGACGTTGAGGTTGTTGGTGATGATTTTCAGGTGGCTGTGGTTCAGCAGCGCACGGGCGATGGATTCGGTGGTGGTACCGATATTGATGAACAGCGAGGCGTGATCGGGGATCTGGGCGGCGATGGCTTCGCCGATGCGTTGTTTTTCGTCGCGCATCTGGTCGGCACGCATGGCGTACGCGGTGTTTTCGACGCTGGAGTCATAGGCTGCGCCGCCATGGTAGCGACGCAGCAGATTAGCGTCCGCCAACTGGTTGATATCGCGGCGGATGGTTTGCGGGGTGACAACGAACAACTGCGCCATTTCCTCGATACTGACGTAGCCGCGTTCGCGGACCAGTTCGAGAATTTGTTGCTGGCGGGGAGGCAGATTCATGGGGCGTCCTTTGGGCTGCCATACAAAAGTGGCCCATGATGACGCAGGAATCTGCTCCCTACCAGTTACAACCCGAGGTTGGCTTATTCGGCGCCTTCGTGGGGCTCCCAGTCACGGGTGCGGCTGACTGCTTTTTGCCAGCCGGCGTAGAGTTTTTCTTTTTCCTTTTCGTCCAACTGAGGTTCGAATTCGCGCTCGATCACCGCTTTGCCACGCAATTCGTCCAGGCTGCCCCAGAAACCGCAGGCCAAGCCGGCCAGGTACGCCGCGCCCAGCGCTGTGGTTTCACGCATTTGCGGGCGCTCCACCTGAGTACCGAGGATGTCGGCCTGGAACTGCATCAGGAAGTTGTTGGCCACCGCACCGCCGTCTACGCGCAGGGCTTTGAGGCGTTCGCCGGAATCCTGCTGCATGGCGTCCAGCACGTCGCGGGTCTGGTAGGCAATCGACTCCAGAGCTGCACGAATAATGTGATCCACACGTACGCCACGGGTCAGGCCGAACAGCGCGCCACGGGCGTAGGGGTCCCAGTACGGTGCGCCCAGACCGGTGAAAGCCGGGACCAGGTACACGCCGTTGCTGTCCTTGACCTTGCCGGCAAAGTATTCGGTGTCATGGGCGTCGTTGATGATCTTCAGCTCGTCACGCAGCCACTGCACGGTGGAACCACCGTTGAATACTGCGCCTTCCAGGGCGTAGGCCACTTCGCCGCGCGGGCCGCAGGCGATGGTGGTGAGCATGCCGTGCTTGGATTTCACGGCTTTGTCGCCGGTGTTCATCAGCAGGAAGCAGCCGGTGCCGTAGGTGTTCTTAGCCTGGCCGGCTTCCACGCACATCTGGCCGAACAGTGCGGCCTGCTGGTCACCGGCGATGCCGCCGATGGCGATACCGCTTTTGGTGCGGCCGTAGATTTCCGACGAGGACTTCACTTCCGGCAGCATCTCGCGCGGAATGTCGAGGATCTCCAGCATCTTCGCATCCCACTCCAGGGTGTGGATGTTGAAGAGCATGGTGCGCGAGGCGTTGGTGTAGTCGGTGACGTGGGTTTTGCCGCCGGTAAATTTCCAGATCAGCCAGCTGTCGACGGTGCCGAACAGCAGCTCGCCGCTGCGCGCACGCTCGCGGCTGCCTTCGACGTTGTCGAGGATCCACTTGAGTTTGGTGCCCGAGAAGTACGGGTCGGTGACCAGGCCGGTGGTGTCGCTGATGTATTGTTCGTGACCGTCGCGCTTGAGCTGCTGGCAGATTTCGGTGCTACGGCGGCACTGCCAAACAATGGCGTTGTAGATCGGGCGGCCGGTGACTTTGTCCCACACCACGGTGGTTTCGCGCTGGTTGGTGATGCCGATGGCGGCTACCTGGTCATGGTGCAGGCCGGCCTGGGCCAGCGCTTCGACCATCACCGCGCTCTGGGTGGCGAAGATCTCCATCGGGTCGTGTTCGACCCAGCCCGCTTGCGGGTAATGCTGGGCGAACTCACGTTGGGCGGTGCAGACCACGTTGGCGTCACGATCGAAGATGATTGCCCGCGAACTGGTGGTGCCCTGGTCGAGGGCAATGATGTAGTTCTTATTCTGAAGGTCGGTCATGTCGATTGCCTTAAACGAAATAGGAAGTCAGAAATCAGCCTGGGCCGCGAAGGGCAGGGGCGCCAGGCTGGCGCTTTCAGGAAATACGGGTGTTGCCGTTGACAGCCGTGTCAGGTGTTTCAATTACAGCAGGTGCGGCGCTCGGCAGATGACGGGCGATCAGGCCGCGATACGCCGCAGCACCAAGGCACGCACCCACGATCGGCGCGAAAATCGGCACCAGGAAATAAGGAATATCGCGGCCGCCGGTAAGGGCCATTTCACCCCAGCCGGCGAAAAAGGTCATCAGCTTCGGCCCCAGATCCCGCGCGGGGTTCATCGCAAACCCCGTCAGCGGGCCCATGGCGCTGCCGATCACGGCGATCAGCAGACCGATCAACAGCGGCGCCAGTGGGCCGCGTGGCAGGCCGTTGTTGTCATCGGTCAGGGCCATGATCACGCCCATCAGGATCGCGGTAATGACCATTTCCACCAAGAACGCTTGGGCGGTGCTCAGCAGCGCATGGGGGTAAGTGGAGAACACCGACGCCAGCTCAAGGCTGGCTTGAGTGCCGCGCACCAGATGGTGGGTTTGTTCGTAATCGAAAAACAGATTGCTATAGAGGGTGTAGACCAAGGCGGCCGAGCAAAAGGCGCCGGCGATCTGGGCGAGGATATAGAAAGGCAGTTTGCGCTTGTCGAAGTCGGCGAACAGGCACAGCGCGATACTCACCGCCGGGTTCAAGTGGGCCCCGGAAATCCCGGCGCTCAGGTAGATCGCCATGCTCACGCCGACCCCCCAGATGATGCTGATTTCCCACAAGCCAAAACTGGCACCCGCGACCTTGAGCGCAGCGACACAGCCGGTACCGAAGAAGATCAGGAGCGCAGTGCCCAGAAACTCGGCCATGCATTGGCTTGAAAGTGAAGGCTGTTGAAGAGCAGTTGTCATGGAAAACCTCAATTGTTTTTCTTGTCTGGCGCTGGACCTCAACGGGCCTTGCGCGATTTTCACCGCGGCGGGGATCCCCATCTCCGTTACGGCTTACTGCTCGAATGCGTAGGATTATTTCCCACTGTATTCGGAAACGAAAAAATATAGACAAGAATGACCGCTGTCAAAGGTCGAAAGTGAACTGTCAGTCACTTTCCAACTATTGGTCTGATGAATGATCACGTCACCTACGCCCGATGCGTGTCACGGCAGTGGGCGCACTAGAGCGTTTCGTGCTGGGTTGGCCTAGAATTGGCCATCTGTTTGCCACGCTTGGAGTATCCATGACCCCTGCACTGGATCTTTTGAAGAAAGTTCGCGCCGAACATCGTATTCATAGTTATGAACACGACCCTAAGGCCGCCTCCTATGGGCTGGAGGCCGCAGAGAAATTGGGCCTCGACCCGGCGCAGGTGTTCAAGACCTTGCTGGCGAGCAGCGAGAAGGGCGAATTACTGGTGGCCGTAGTACCGGTCGTCGGAAGTCTGGATTTGAAGGCCCTGGCTCATGTGGCGGGGGTCAAGAAAGTCGAAATGGCCGATCCGGCGGCCGCGCAGCGTTCAACCGGTTACTTGCTGGGCGGCATCAGCCCGCTGGGGCAGAAGAAGCGCTTGCGCACGTTTATTGATGTGACGGCACAGCCCTTCGCGACGATTTTTGTCAGCGCAGGCAGGAGAGGGTTGGAAGTGGAGTTGCCGGCGGCAGTGCTGGCGGAGCATACCCAAGCCAAATTTGCCGAAATTGGCCGGGCATAATCCAGATTGCTGAAGATGCCGTGTGGGAGGCGGCTCACTCCCACACGTTTCGTGACTCAGCTGGCAGTGCTGTAGCGCCGTACGCCGGATTCGAGCTGGGGAATTTGCGCCGCAACGCTGCCTGACGCTTGGAACAGTACCAAGTGTTCAGCGGCGACACGAATGCCAACCTCCGCGCCCACCAGGTGGTCGGCATGGCTGGGAAAAATCGACTCCAGCTGTGCGCCGGTCGGCAGTTGCAGGCGGTACAGGGTAGACGCGCCAAGGAAGGTCTTGCCGACAATCCTTGCCTTCAACGCGCTGTCGGGCGCATAGACGATATCGTCCGGGCGCAGCAATACATCCACCGCACCGCCCGTAGGCCAGGTATAGGCACGGTTGCCGCGCAGATCGCCCAGCTCGGTGCTGACCGACTCCGGTGAGCTCAACTGCCCACGAATGAAGTAGCCCTGGCCGATAAAGCTGGCCACATAAGGCGTCTGCGGTTCGTGATAGAGGTTGTAGGGCGTGTCCCACTGCTCCAGCCGGCCTTCTTTGAACACGCCCACCTGATCGCTCACCGCGAAGGCTTCTTCCTGGTCATGGGTGACCAGGATCGCACTGGTACCGCGCGCCTTGAGGATGTCGCGCACCTCATGACTGAGCTTGCGGCGCAATTCGCCATCCAGGTTAGAGAAGGGTTCGTCCAGCAGCAGCAATTGCGGTTCCGGCGCAAGGGCGCGGGCCAGTGCCACACGTTGTTGCTGGCCGCCGGACAGCTCATGGGGAAAGCGCTTGCCCAGGTTTTTCAGGTTGACCAGTTCCAACAGCTCGGCCACCACACGCTCTTTTTGCGGGTGCTTGCGAATACCAAAGGCGATGTTGTCGGCCACGCTCAGATGGGGAAACAGCGCGTAGTCCTGGAACACCATACCGATGCGACGTTTCTCCGGCGCCAGGGTGAAACCGGCGCTGGAGATGACTTCGCCTGCCAGACTGATCTCGCCTTCGTACACCGGCTCAAACCCGGCGATCGCGCGCAGGGTTGTGGTTTTGCCGCAGCCCGAGGAGCCCAACAGGCAGCCGATATCACCGGCATTGAGGTGCAGATTGAGGTTCTGCACCACGCGTTGGTCCTGATAGCCGCAAGCCAGGTTGCGCAGGTTCAGCAGTAATGAATGGCTCATGCGTGGTGGTACGCCGGCTCGACCAGAAATTCGAGCAGGGCCTTCTGTGCGTGCAAGCGATTTTCGGCCTGATCCCAGGCGACCGAACGCGGGTCGTCGAGTAGGTCGAGGCTGATTTCTTCGCCACGATGCGCAGGCAAGCAGTGCATGAACAGCACGTCCGGTGCGGCCAGGTCGAGCAGGTCGCGGTTGACCTGGTAGGGCGCGAACAAGGCCAGGCGCTTGGCGGTTTCGTCTTCCTGACCCATGGAGGTCCACACGTCAGTGCTCACTAGGTGCGCGCCAACCACGGCGTCTTTTGGATCGCGCAGCAGTTGCACGCGGCCATCGGCCTTGGCCAGGAACTCAGGGTTAGGCTCGTAGCCTTCCGGGCAGGCGATGCGCAGGTGGAAGTCGAATTGAATCGCCGCTTCTATATAGCTGTTGCACATATTGTTGCCGTCGCCGATCCAGGCCACGGTCTTGCCCTGGATCGAGCCGCGGTGCTCAAGGAAGGTTTGCATATCGGCCAACAACTGGCAGGGGTGCAGGTCATCGGACAGGCCGTTGATCACCGGCACGCGCGAGTTGGCGGCGAATTCGGTCAGGGTGCTGTGGGCGAAGGTTCGGATCATCACCGCGTCGAGCATGCGCGACATGACGATGGCGCAATCGCTGATCGGCTCGCCACGGCCCAGTTGGGTGTCCCGCGGCGACAGGAAGATGGCCTGGCCGCCCAGCTGAATCATGCCGGCTTCGAAGGACAGGCGGGTACGCGTGGATGATTTCTCGAAAATCATCCCGAGTACGCGGTTTTTCAAAGGCTCGAACAGTACACCGCGGTTACGCAGGTCTTTAAGCTCAATGCCTCGACGGAGCACGCTGACCAGCTCTTCGGGCGTGCAATCCATCAGGGAGAGAAAGTGCCTTGCGCTCATCATTAACTACCTTTTGCAACGGACCGCAGATACTCAAAGCCTTGTTTATTGTGACAACGGGCGAGACCTGCGGCGAAAGCCGCACGGGGGCGACGAAATAGGGGAAGGCGCGATATTGACATTAAATGTCGCGTCTTACCAATAGGGCTACGTTTTTAGGGGTTTTCAAGCAGGGCGCCGAGACGCGTTTGAAGACAATTTCCTGACAGCAGCGGCCCATTTGTACACTGGCCTCGCAACCTTTTGCAATGCGCGGAGGCGGGCTCGGGCCAGGCTGCGTCGGTTTCAGCCGGTATGGGCGGGGTTCTGTAACATTTGCTCATGCTTCGCCATGGCCCGGCCTGATGCCCGGCGATTCACAGGGCGAACGATGCTGGCGCCCATTGAGGTCGCGGCCCATAGTCAGCCCAAAGCCCCTATAAAGAGACTGGCCATGACCAAGACTCTCCACCACCGTGCCTGCCATCTATGTGAAGCCATCTGTGGTCTGACCCTGGAAACCACCCGTAACGACGACGGGCGCCTGGCGATCACCTCGATCAAGGGCGACCCGCAGGATACTTTCAGTCGTGGCCATATCTGTCCCAAAGCTGTGGCGCTGCAGGATATTCAAAACGACCCCGACCGCCTGCATCAACCCATGCTGCGGGTGGGCAGCGAATGGCAGCCGATCCCATGGGAGGAAGCATTCGCCCTGGTGGCCGAGCGGCTCGCGGATATTCAGACACGGCACGGGCAGAATGCGGTGGCGGTGTATCAGGGCAATCCCAGCGTGCATAACTATGGGCTGATGACCCATAGCAACTACTTCCTGGGCCAGCTCAAAACGCGCAACCGGTTTTCCGCGACGTCCGTGGACCAATTGCCCCATCACCTCACCAGTCACCTGATGTACGGCCACGGCCTGCTGCTGCCGATTCCGGATATCGATCACACCGACTTCATGCTGATCCTGGGCGGCAATCCACTGGCGTCCAACGGCAGCATCATGACAGTGCCGGATGTGGAAAAGCGCCTCAAGGCGATCCAGGCCCGTGGCGGCAAAGTGGTGGTCGTCGACCCCCGGCGCAGCGAAACCGCAGCAATTGCCGATCAGCACCTGTTCGTACGGCCTGGGGGCGATGCAGCCCTGTTGTTTGGTGTGCTCAACACCTTGTTTACCGAGAACCTGACTCGCGTCAGCCATTTGCCGGTTGAGGGGCTGGACGAGGTTCGCCGTGCGGTCAGCGGCTTCACCGCCGAGGCGATGAGCCGCCAGTGTGCCGTGCCGGTCGCGCAGATTCGCCAGTTGGCACGGGATTTCGCCGCAGCGGACAAGGCTGTCTGTTACGGGCGCATGGGCGTATCGACCCAAGCGTTCGGTACCTTGTGCCATTGGCTGGTGCAGTTGATCAACCTGGTGACGGGCAACCTGGACAGGATGGGCGGCGCCTTGTGCACGTCGCCGGCGGTGGATTTGGTGGCATCGACCGGAGGCGGCCATTTCAACCGCTGGCAGAGCCGGGTGTCCGGGCGCCCGGAATACGGTGGCGAGTTGCCGGTATCGGCGCTGGCCGAGGAGATGCTGACCGAAGGGGATGGCCAGATTCGCGCCCTGGTGACGGTGGCTGGTAACCCGGTGCTGTCTACGCCGAACGGTCGCCAATTGGAGCAGGCGCTGGATGGTCTGGAGTTCATGGTCAGCGTCGATCTGTATATCAACGAGACCACGCGTTACGCCGACCTGATCCTGCCGTCCACATCGGCGCTGGAGAACGATCACTACGACACCACCTTCAATATGTTCGCGGTGCGCAATGTCACTCGGTTCAATCGCGCGATCTTGCCCAAACCCGAAGGTGCGTTGCATGACTGGGAAATCTTCGTGGGCTTGGCTCAGGCATTCGCGGCGAAGACCGGCGCGGCCCTAAAGCCGACCATGCCGCCGGCGCAGATGATCGACTACGGGCTGCGTGCCGGGGCTTATGGCGATGCGTCCAGCTACAAGTTGTCTCTGGCGATGCTGGCCGATCATCCCCATGGCGTGGACCTGGGCCCGCTGCGGCCCAACCTTGCCGAGCGCTTGAAGACCGCGAACGGCAAGGTGCAGGCGGCTCCAGCGGTGATCCTCGCCGACCTGGCGCGCTTCGCGGCTCAGCCAGCACCTATGGCCGATGAGCTGTTGTTGATCGGCCGTCGGCATGTGCGCAGTAATAATTCCTGGATGCACAACTATCACCGCCTGGTGAAAGGCAAGCCGCGCCATCAGTTGCACATGCACCCCGACGATCTGGCTCAGCGCCAGCTAAGCGATGGCCAGCGGGTACGGGTCAGCTCACGTATCGGCATGATCGAGGTGGAGGTGGTCGCCAGTCAGGACATGATGCCCGGCGTGGTCAGCCTGCCCCATGGCTGGGGGCATGGTCGTCCCGGTGTGCGGATGAGCATTGCCAGCGAACAGCCAGGCGCCAGCGCCAATGACCTGACCGACGAGCGGCAGTTGGATGAGTTGTCCGGCAATGCGGCCTTGAATGGCGTGCCCGTGCAAGTCGCCGTGGCGTAAGGAGCCCGAGCATCCTGCGGGAATTTTGCGTTACAATGCGCCACCGTGCCGACCTGTGAGTCGCAAAGTTCCTGCAGAGGTGTTCCATGGATATCATCGAAACGATCAAAGAGCAGATTGCCAACAACACTATTCTGCTTTACATGAAGGGTGCTCCGAACGCTCCTCAATGCGGTTTCTCCGCGAAGGCGTCCCAGGCCGTCATGGCGTGCGGCGAGAAGTTCGCTTACGTCGATATCCTGCAAAACCCAGAAATTCGTGCCAACCTGCCCAAGTACGCCAACTGGCCAACCTTCCCACAACTGTGGGTGGCGGGTGAATTGGTCGGCGGTAGCGACATCATCGTTGAGATGGCGGCTGATGGTTCGTTGCAGGCGCTGATCAAAGACGCAGCGGCAAACGCGGCGGCCAAGACAGACGCTTGATTCGACCGCATTAAAAAGCCCCGCTTCTCGTGAGAGAGCGGGGCTTTTTTGTGCCTGTGTGCGTTGGGTTTATTCGCCCATCTGCGACTGCAGGTAATTCTCAAGGCTGACTTTGTCGATCAGGCCCAGTTGAGTTTCCAGCCAGTCGATATGTTCTTCCTGATCTTCGAGGATATCTTCCAGCAGTTCACGGCTGCCGAAGTCGGCGCTTGTTTCGCAATGAGCGATGGCGGCCTTGAGGTCGCTGTGGCTCTTGCGTTCAAAGCCCAGGTCGCTGCCAAGCATTTCCTGGGTGTGCTCGCCGATGTTCAGCTTGCCCAGGTCCTGCACGTTTGGCAGGCCTTCTAGGAACAGGATGCGTTTGATCAGCGCATCCGCGTCCTTCATGGCCTTGATAGATTCTTTGTATTCACGTTTGCCGAGCTTTTCCAGGCCCCAATCGTCGTACATGCGCGCATGCAGGAAGTACTGATTGATCGCGACCAGTTCATTGGCAAGGATTTTGTTGAGTTGCTGGATGACTGAGATGTCGCCTTTCATGACTGGGGTCCTGCCCTGTAATAGCTGTGTATAGGGCGGAGTTTGAGCGGCGAACTCTGTAGTGTCAAACCTAAGTTATTGAATAATAAATGAAAATTAATCGGAATAAGAATGTTTGTGTTCCGCGTCTTGACGCTAACTAGTTGAATTACGGGCATAAAAAAACCGAACACTAAGTTCGGTTCTTTAAAACATGCCCGATCAGGCGTGAGTAAATTCTGCTGAATAGGGGAGCGAAGCCTGCGCGGTCTGCAGCTGCGTCAGGGTTTCCCGTACCACTTGCTTGGCAAGACAAGCGCATTTACCGCACTGGCTGGCAACGCCGGTGGTTTCACGCACTTCCTTGTAGCTGCAGCAACCTTCGTAGATTGCTTCGCGGATTTGTCCGTCGGTGACGCCAGTACAGAGGCACACATACATAAGGGAGAACCGTCGCGGGTTTAGGGCTTAAGTGCGATGGATCTTAATGTTAACGAGAATGATTGTCAAAGTAGATTCATGGACTTTTCGCGCCGGCGCCCTCGCGCTGACGAACGGTTTTTTCCGTGTATGATGGTCGGTCTTCACGAAGCGTGGCTGCGTCACAGGCTTGTCGCTTGAACACGGCAGACTCTGGATCGGTCCTTTTACTTCAATCTTCATCCCACATCAGGAGATACCCCATGAGCGTACTCGTCGGTAAACAAGCCCCGGATTTCGACGTACCTGCCGTTCTCGGCAATGGCGAAATCGTCGACAGCTTCAAACTGTCTGAAGCCATCAAAGGCAAATACGGCCTGGTGTTCTTCTACCCGCTGGACTTCACCTTCGTCTGCCCTTCGGAGCTGATCGCTCTGGACCACCGCATGGACGATTTCAAGGCGCGTAATGTTGAAGTGGTTGCGGTGTCCATCGACTCCCATTTCACCCACAACGCCTGGCGCAACACCGCCATCAACGATGGTGGCATCGGCAAAGTCAAATACACCATGGCTGCCGACATGAAGCACGAGATCGCCAAGGCTTACGACGTTGAATCCGAAGGCGGCGTGGCTTTCCGTGGCGCTTTCCTGATCGATGACAAGGGCGTTGTTCGCTCGCAAATCATCAACGACCTGCCACTGGGTCGTAACATGGAAGAGCTGATCCGCCTGGTCGACGCGCTGCAATTCCACGAAGAGCACGGCGAAGTGTGCCCTGCCAACTGGAAAAAAGGCGACAAAGGCATGAACGCCTCGCCAGAAGGCGTTGCCGCTTACCTGACCGAGAACGCTGGCAAGCTGTAAGCCACGTTTACGGTAAAAAAAACCGGCCTGAGAAGGCCGGTTTTTTTATGCGTGGGATTCCATCTCAGTCGTTGAAGTCTTCCCAGCCGCCCATCTGCTTCCAACGATTGACGATGCCGCAAAACAGCTCGGCGGTCTTTTCGGTGTCATAACGCGCCGAGTGGGCTTCACGACCGTCAAAGTCGATGCCGGCGGCCTGGCAGGCTTTGGCCAACACCGTCTGGCCGTAGGCCAGGCCGGCGAGGGTGGCGGTGTCGAAGCTGGAGAACGGGTGAAACGGGTTGCGCTTCATGTCCAGACGCGCCACGGCGGCGTTCAGGAAGCCCAGGTCGAAGCTGCTGTTGTGGCCAACCAGGATCGCGCGTTTGCAGCCGTTGGCCTTCAACGCCTTGCGCACGCCACGGAAGATATCGGTCAGCGCCGCTTCTTCGCTCACGGCCATGCGCAGCGGGTGATCAAGCTTGATCCCGGTGAATTCCAATGCGGCGGCTTCGATATTGGCGCCTTCGAACGGTTCGACGCGGAAGAAGTGGGTATGCTCCGGGAACACAAAACCCTGCTCATCCATGCCAATGGTGGTGGCGGCGATTTCCAGCAACGCGTCGGTGGCGCAATTGAACCCACCAGTTTCTACGTCGATGACAACCGGCAGATAGCCGCGAAAACGCTCGGCCATCGGGTGGCGGGAACCGCCACCACTGTGCTCGTGTTCGTCATCGTAATGGTCTTCACTCACTTGCTTTCCTCCAGCAGGCGCCAGCGCAGTGTTTCACCGGCGCGCAGCGGGATGACAGTCAGCTCGCCGAACGGCAGGCTGGCAGGGGCGGTCCAATCGTCGCGAACCAGGGTGATGCGATCGGTGTTGGCCGGCAGGCCGTAGAAGCGCGGGCCATTGAGGCTGGCGAAGCCTTCGAGCTTGTCCAGCGCGTTACGCTGTTCAAATGCTTCGGCATACAACTCGATAGCGGCGTACGCGGTGTAGCAACCGGCACAGCCGCACGCCGCTTCCTTGGCGTGCTGGGCATGGGGGGCCGAGTCAGTGCCGAGGAAAAACTTCGGATTGCCGCTGGTGGCGGCATCCAAAAGCGCCACTTGGTGAGTATTGCGCTTGAGGATCGGCAGGCAATAGAAGTGCGGGCGAATCCCACCCACCAGCATGTGGTTGCGGTTGTACAGCAGATGATGCGCAGTGATGGTCGCGCCGACGTTGGCCGGGGCCTCGGTGACGAACTGCACGGCATCGGCCGTAGTGATGTGTTCGAACACCACCTTGAGCGTCGGAAACAACTCCACCACGCGGCGCATGTGCTCGTCGATGAAGATCTTCTCGCGATCGAACACATCGACGTCGCCACGGGTCACCTCACCGTGGATCAGCAGCGGCATGCCGACTTCCGCCATGGCTTCGATGGCCGGCAGGATCTTGTCGATGCTGGTCACACCGGAGTCGGAGTTGGTGGTGGCGCCGGCGGGGTACAGCTTGGCGGCGTGCACGAAACCGCTGGCCTTGGCCTGGCGAATTTCTTCCGGCTGGGTGCGGTCGGTCAGGTAAAGCACCATCAGCGGTTCGAAGCGGCTGCCGGCCGGCCGTACCGCGAGGATACGCTGGCGATAGGCGTCGGCTTCGGCGGCATTACGCACCGGAGGTACCAGGTTAGGCATGATGATGGCGCGGCCAAACGTGCGCGCAACATCGGCCACGGTGTGGGGCAACGCAGCACCATCGCGAAGATGAATGTGCCAGTCGTCGGGACGCAGCAGGGTCAGGCGGTCGGACATTGGGGATTCCAGGCGGGTCAATCTGGTGGGAATGCTACCGGAAAAGACTCGTGCAGGCACTCGCTATCAAGTTTTGCGGGATACGACCGATAGCACTGGGTATGCCTTAACGATGTATGACGCTTTGAAGTGTTGTAGAAACCAGTGGAGCCTCCCGTGCGCCAGCATTATCTAGCCCTGCTCAGTGTGTTCGCCAGTCTGCCTACAATGGCACTCACGTTCCAGACACGACTGGAAAATATTGAGTGGAAGGTGGAAGGCGACCAGTTCGAGTGCCGTCTGGCCCAGCCGATTACTGATTTCGGCTCAGGTGAGTTCGTGCGTCGAGCCGGCGAGCAGGCGACATTCCGCCTGAAAGCCTACAACGGATCGCTGGGCGCTGGATCGGCCACCTTGTTGGCGGCTGCCGCTCCGTGGCAGCCGGGTCGCGGTGACATAAATCTGGGAGCGGTGCGCGCCGGGAGCGGCGACGTCCTGTTCAATAGTTCACAGGCCCAGGCCGGGCGTCTGTTCATCGGCTTGCTCGAAGGGCGTTCGCCTACTGTGCGGCATTACGGGCGTGAGGGTGGGTATTCGGAGATCCGTTTACTGCCAGTGAAATTCAATAAGGCCTACAGCGACTATCAGTTGTGTACGACTAAATTGCTGCCAATGAACTACGATCAGGTCAAGCAGACCGTGGTGGGCTTCCCCGGCGGCGGTATCGAACTGGATGCAGCGGCTAAGCAAAAGCTGTCGGTGATTCTCGCATTCATGAAGGCCGATCCTACCGTCAACCATATCGAGTTGAACGGCCACTCGGACAACAGCGGCAATCGCCTGAGTAATCGCGATATCTCGCGTCGGCGCGCCTTGGCGGTCATGGATTACTTCAAGGCCAATGGCATCCCGGAATCCCAGATCACCCTGCGGTTCTACGGTGAAAGCTACCCTCTGGCGCCCAACACCAATGCCGCCAATCGCGCCCGTAACCGTCGCGTGAATATCCAGTTGGAAAGAGTGGCGGCCCCCGAGAAACCGGCGCCCCAGGCCGCGACACCCAGCAATCCGGCGCACACCTCCTAAGGTGCGACCATTGGTCGCCCGTTCGACATAATCTGTCGCTTTATCTTCATTTGCTGTCGCGCCCCTGTAATTTCACGGTTTTGATCGGTAGAATCGACGCCTTTCCGTACAACCCCGTGGAGTGATGGCATGGCCGACGTAAACAAGGTCGTTCTCGCGTATTCCGGCGGCCTGGACACTTCGGTGATCCTCAAGTGGCTGCAGGATACTTATAACTGTGAAGTGGTGACCTTCACCGCTGACCTGGGTCAGGGTGAAGAGGTCGAACCTGCACGTGCCAAGGCGCAAGCCATGGGCGTGAAAGAGATCTACATTGACGACCTGCGCGAAGAGTTCGTCCGCGATTTCGTTTTCCCGATGTTTCGCGCCAACACCGTCTATGAAGGCGAGTACCTCCTGGGTACCTCCATCGCACGTCCTCTGATCGCCAAGCGCCTGATCGAAATCGCTAACGAAACCGGCGCCGACGCCATTTCCCATGGCGCGACCGGCAAGGGCAACGACCAGGTCCGTTTCGAGCTGGGTGCCTATGCGCTCAAGCCTGGTGTCAAGGTGATTGCACCTTGGCGCGAATGGGACCTGCTGTCCCGTGAAAAGCTGATGGATTACGCCGAAAAGCACGCAATCCCGATTGAGCGTCACGGCAAGAAGAAATCCCCGTATTCCATGGATGCCAACTTGCTGCACATTTCCTATGAAGGCGGCGTGTTGGAAGACACCTGGACCGAGCACGAGGAAGACATGTGGCGTTGGACCGTCTCCCCTGAAAAGGCGCCGGATACCCCGCAGTATCTGGAACTGACCTACCGTAACGGCGATATCGTGGCGCTGGACGGCGTCGAGATGACCCCGGCCACCGTACTGGCCACCTTGAACCGTATCGGCGGCGAGCACGGTATCGGCCGTCTCGATATCGTCGAGAACCGCTACGTGGGCATGAAGTCCCGCGGCTGCTACGAAACCCCGGGCGGCACCATCATGCTGCGCGCGCACCGCGCTATCGAGTCCATCACCCTGGACCGTGAAGTGGCTCACCTCAAAGACGAGCTGATGCCCAAGTACGCCAGCCTGATCTACACCGGCTACTGGTGGAGCCCGGAGCGTCTGATGCTGCAACAGATGATCGATGCTTCCCAGGCTCACGTGAACGGTGTGGTGCGCTTGAAGCTGTACAAAGGCAACGTGATCGTCACCGGTCGCAAGTCGGATGAGTCGCTGTTCGATGCCAACATCGCCACCTTCGAAGAAGATGGCGGTGCCTACAACCAGGCAGACGCCGCAGGCTTTATCAAGTTGAATGCACTGCGTATGCGCATTGCTGCCAATAAAGGCCGTTCGTTGTTCTGAGTCGCGGATACGCTTGAAAAAAGCCCCTTACTCAAGGGGCTTTTTTTTGCCTGGCTACTTTAGCAACACCACATGTTTATCCGCGTTTAAATCTATGAGCAATTGCGCCAAAAATTGTACTGATCAATTTATTTGCACAGATTGCGGTGGGTAATTTGTAGGAGTACTAAGAATTTTATAATTAAGCGGGAACTGGTCTTACAGAAAAATCACTCATATAAATGCTATGTGAGTGTAATTAAGGAAAGGTCTGTAGGAATTCAGGATGTAAAAAAATATGTTTATTGGAACTGAAGCAAACGATTTTTTTCCCGCTACGTCAGTCTCTACTTCGTCGTGGCAAGGGGTATTTCCTGAAAGTGCTGTGAGGGGGGGTTACCGCCTGTACCTAATTTTCCGGAAATTTCATTCAAACTATGTATGGGCCCGGAAAGGTCTGAAAGGCTGCATAAAACTGGAAACATCCGACTTGGTGTTTTTTTGTAGGGCGATTCCTTTATGGTTGTGGGTTGGGTCTCTGCTTGCTGTTGCTTGGGGGGGAGCGCTATGCCAACTAGGAAACGACTAGGCTATTGTGCTTGCTCTGAATAATTCGAACAGCGAAATTGGACTTTCTTATGAATAAAGTGCTGATCGTGGATGATCATCCTGTCATTCGTCTTGCTGTGCGTATGCTAATGGAGCGTCATGGTTATGAAGTCGTTGCCGAGACTGATAACGGTGTCGATGCGTTGCAACTTGCACGGGAACATATGCCGGATATTGTCATACTGGATATTGGAATTCCCAAACTTGACGGACTGGAAGTTATTTGCAGGCTGTCCTCAACCAAACAACCTGCGCCGTTCAAGGTGTTGGTACTGACGTCTCAAGCTCCCGGGCATTTTTCAATGCGTTGCATGCAAGCCGGAGCTGCTGGCTATGTGTGCAAACAACAGGATCTGACCGAGCTGCTCAGCGCGATCAAAGCCGTTTTGTCGGGCTACAGCTATTTCCCGAACCAGGCTTTGAACTCGGTGCGTTCCACTATGGGTAATGCCAGCGAGGCTGATATGGTCGAGCGTCTGTCGGGGCGTGAGATGATGGTGTTGCAGCAACTGGCCCGTGGTAAGACGAACAAGGAGATCGCTGACGGTATGTTCCTCAGCAACAAGACGGTCAGTACCTACAAGACGCGCTTGCTGCTCAAGCTCAATGCCCGCTCTCTGGTTGACCTGATCGAACTGGCTCAGCGCAACGGCCTAGTGTAGAGGAGGGTATAACACCCTACGTAGCCAGGGTGACCGGCAGAAAAAAGCCTCCGTCAGGGAGGCTTCCGGTGATCGACCGCTTGGTCAGAGGTCGAAATCGTAATCGGCCAATTGCTTTTGCAGGCGTCGCTCTTCCAGAAGATTGTCGATGGTGCGGCGTTTGCTCAGATTGGTCTTGGCCACTTCTGCAACAGGTGCATCAGTTCCATCGTCATCCGACTCCACAAGGTCGTCTTCGATTTCCAATTGTTCTTTGCCAGTGCTCATAAGGTTAACTCCAGGCTAAGACTGCCGTTGGCGCTCCTTATAACGATAATCCGCGGGCGGGTAAAAAAGATTTTTTCAATCGTGAGATGAAGAAAATCAATGATTCCTCAATCGTCGGATGTCTTGTCTTTGTATTCACACAAATCTTCGATCCGACAGCTCCCGCAACGGGGCTTTCGGGCTTGGCAGACGTAGCGTCCGTGCAGGATAAGCCAGTGGTGGGAATCAAGCAGGTAGGGCTTGGGCACGAACTTCATCAGTTGCTTTTCTACCTCCACCACGTTTTTCCCGCGAGCAATTCCGGTGCGGTTGCTGACTCGGAAAATATGCGTATCCACGGCCATGGTGAGTTGTCGAAAGGCGGTGTTGAGCACCACGTTGGCGGTCTTGCGACCCACGCCTGGCAGGGCTTCCAGGGCTTCACGGGTTTGCGGCACTTCGCTGCCGTGTCGCTCGATCAGCAAACGACAGGTCTCGATCACATTCTTGGCCTTGCTGTTGTAAAGGCCGATGGTCTTGATGTACTCCGACAGCCCCTCAACGCCCAGGGCATAGATTGCTTCGGGTGTATTGGCCACGGGAAATAACTTGGCTGTGGCCTTATTGACACCCACGTCCGTGGATTGAGCGGACAGGATCACCGCAATCAGCAGCTCGAACGGTGACGAGTAAGCCAGCTCGGTCTTGGGTTCTGGATTGTCTTCGTGGAGCCTGCGAAAAATTTCCAGGCGTTTTGCAGCATTCATGAGGCGAAATGTTCCTTGCAGACGGTCAGCGGGATGTCGAAGTGGAGAGCCCTGTGTGAGGCCCTGCGAGCGATAATCCAAGCAGAATAAGCCTGACGGGCATCAATATGTGTCATGGCCGCGCCGAAAAGGCCAGCAAGGCCGGGTTCCGTGCCTGTTACAGCTCAGTCACCATGGTTATCCACCTGGCGTTGAGCTTCATCGAGTCTGTGCTGTGCATCCGCCAGTTGCTGCGCGTCGGCCTGTTGGTCCTGGGCCTTCTTCAACTCGGCGCGGCGCATCGCCAGCTGAATCTTCGCGCGTTTAAGGTCAGCAGAATTGCGGTTGGATTGTTTGGCTACCGGAGCGCCACTGAACTCCAGCGCTGCCAGGGCCTGCTCCGCCGCCTCGAACTGCTGCTGGAGGACAATCAGTTGCGATTGTTGCTCAAACGTCGGCGGATGCCCAAAGGCTTTCAAGGATTTGTGCAGTTGGGCACGGCTCATGGTTACATTGACCTTGGCCTTCTTCACTGCCGCATCGCGTGCTGCTTGTGCTGCGTCTATCGTCGTTACTTCTACAGGTGCCGAGCGCTTGGGGCGGGCCAGGCGTTCGGCGAGTTTGTGTGCTTCTTCGCGCTGCAGGCGCGCGTTACGTTGTTCGAAGCGGCGACGGGCGCGACTGCGTTTGACCTCGCGCTCAAGGCGTTCTTTATCATCGCTCGCCAAACCACCCACAAGCGCAACGACGCTGAGCGGCGCACGCATCTCGATGCAATCAACCGGACAGGGCGCCACGCAAAGGTCACAGCCGGTGCACTCGTCGATGATCACCGTGTGCATCAGCTTGGCGGCGCCGACAATGGCATCCACCGGGCAGGCCTGGATACATTTGGTGCAGCCGATGCACTCGGCCTCGCGGATGAAGGCGATTTGGGCTGGCCCGTCTCCTCGGCTGGTGTCCAGTTCCAGCATCGGCACGTTCAGCAATTGCGCGAGTCCAGCAATGGTCTCCTGACCACCGGGCGGGCACTTGTTTATCGCTTCGCCCTGAGCAATTCCTTCGGCGTAAGGTTTGCAGCCTGGGTGCCCGCATTTGCCGCATTGGGTCTGCGGCAGCAGCGCGTCGATACGTTGAATGAGGTTCATGCTGAGATCGTTGTCATGCCGGTTGATTAAACAAACAGAGCCTGATTATCCGGCAGGCAAGAAGGGAGGCTAGCTGCAAAGCCCTGTCGCCGAAACGACAAGGCTTGTTGTGCAGATTTACTTGATGCGCTGACCCGGCTTGGCGCCACTGTCAGGGCTGAGCAGGTAGATTTCTTCACCGCCAGGCCCTGCCGCCATCACCATGCCTTCGG
The DNA here is from genome assembly GCF_001029595.1 of Pseudomonas sp. ARP3. NCBI lineage: Bacteria > Pseudomonadati > Pseudomonadota > Gammaproteobacteria > Pseudomonadales > Pseudomonadaceae > Pseudomonas > Pseudomonas sp. ARP3. The sequence continues at coordinate 207,033 of NZ_LEKF01000003.1, read as the reverse complement.
AAATACCGAACTTCATTTTCCGCGGCTTGAGGTTGGCGATCATCATGGTCAGGCGACCATCGAGTTTGGACGGGTCCGGATAGGCGCTCTTGATCCCGGAGAACACATTGCGCCGCTCATCGCCGATATCCAGCGTCAGGCGCAACAGTTTGTCGGCACCTTCCACCGCCTCGGCCTTAACGATGAGGGCAACGCGCAGATCGATGGCGGCGAAGGCGTCGAAATCGATTTCCGGGGACAGCGGATCCTTAGCCAGTTCGCCATTGCCGGCCGGTGCGGCGTCGCCGGTGTCGGTCTGGCTGGCGGCCAGGTCTTCTTTCGAAGCGTCGGTCATGGCTTGTACCTTCACAGGGTCGATGCGCGTCATCAGCGGCTTGAACGCGTTCAACGGGTGGTTGGCGAGCAAGGTGGCGTGGTCGTTCCAGGTCAGGGGGGCGACATTCAAGAACGCCTCGGCATCGGCGGCCAGCAGTGGCAGCACCGGCTTGAGGAAGATCACCAACTGGCGGAACAGGTTGACGCCCGTGGCGCAGATCGCCTGCACCTCAGCTTCTTTGCCTTCCTGTTTGTTCAGCGACCATGGGGCTTTATCTGCGATCCAGGCGTTGGCGCGGTCGGCCAGGCCCATGATCTCACGCATGGCGCGGGCGAAGTCGCGGGCTTCATAAGCATCGGCGATGCTCGGCGCGGCGGCCAGGAAGGCGTCGGTCAGTTCCGGTGCGGCATTCTCGGCCACCATCACGCCGGCATTGCCCTTGTGGATAAAACCGGCGCAACGGCTGGCGATGTTGACGACTTTGCCCACCAGGTCAGAGTTGACCTTCTGTACGAAGTCTTCCAGGTTCAAGTCCAGGTCGTCGACACCACGGCCAAGTTTGGAGGCGTAGTAGTAGCGCAGGTATTCCGGCGACAGGTGGTCCAGGTAGGTGCGCGCCTTGATGAAGGTGCCACGGGACTTGGACATCTTCTGACCATTGACGGTCAGGTAGCCGTGCACATTGATGCCGGTCGGCTTGCGGTAGCCCGAGCCTTCAAGCATTGCTGGCCAGAACAGGGCGTGGAAGTTGACGATGTCCTTGCCGATGAAGTGATACAGCTCGGCCGTGGACTCCTTGCTCCAGAACGCGTCGAAGTCCAGCTCCGGCGTGCGGTCGCAGAGGTTCTTGAAGCTGGCCATGTAGCCGATCGGCGCGTCCAGCCACACATAGAAGTACTTGCCTGGCTCGCCTGGAATCTCGAAGCCGAAGTACGGCGCATCGCGGGAGATGTCCCACTGCTGCAGCCCGGCATCCAGCCATTCGGCGATCTTGTTGGCCACGGCGTCCTGCAAAGTGCCGCTGCGGGTCCAGGTTTGCAGCATCTGCTGGAAATCCGGGAGCTTGAAGAAGAAGTGCTGGGAGTCCTTGAGCACCGGGGTGGCGCCGGAAATCGCCGACTTGGGATCCTTCAGGTCGGTGGGGGCGTAGGTGGCACCGCATTTTTCGCAGTTGTCGCCGTACTGGTCTTCAGTGCCACACTTGGGGCAGGTGCCCTTGATGAAGCGGTCGGCCAGGAACATTTTCTTTTCCGGGTCGAAATACTGGGTGATCGAGCGAGTTGCAATGTGGCCGGCTTCTTTCAATCGCAGGTAGATCTGGCTCGATAGCTCGCGGTTTTCTTCGGCGTGGGTCGAATGGAAGTTGTCGAAGTCCACCAGGAAATCGGCAAAGTCGGCGCTGTGTTCAGCCTGCACATTGGCGATCAGTTGTTCCGGCGTGATGCCTTCCTTTTCGGCGCGCAGCATGATGGCCGAACCGTGGGCGTCGTCCGCGCAGACATAAATGCATTGATTGCCGCGATGCTTCTGGAAGCGCACCCACATATCGGTCTGGATGTACTCAAGCATATGGCCAAGATGGATGGAACCATTGGCATAGGGCAGGGCGCTGGTGACGAGGATCTTGCGTGGCTCGGACATGGGGCTCGGCTACTTGATGAAACGGAGGTCGGCCACTATAAAGCGCCGGCAAATTTATTTCACCCCGTGGCGTTGTTTCAGCATCCTGCAAACTGTCGAAAGCATGCCGTTACGTGGCCGGAACGGTTAGGATAGCCGCCTGTTTCAGTCAGTCTTTTTCGGGAGTAGCCCATGAGCGCCGTGAATCGCGCAGCGGTGGAAGCCGTTCTTCGCCAGTACACCGACCCCTATTTGAACCAGGACCCGGTGAGCGCCGGCTGTGTGCGAGCCATCGAGGTCCAGGGCGATCAAGTCTCGGTCCAGTTGGAGCTGGGCTACGCCGCCGGCCTGTTCAAGAACGGCTGGGCACAGATGCTGCAGATGGCCATAGAAGGTTTGGACGGCGTACGTTCGGCCAAGGTCGATATTCAATGTGTCATCGCCGCGCACAAGGCGCAGGCGCAGATCCCGGGCTTGGCCAACGTCAAGAATGTGGTGGCAGTGGCGTCCGGCAAGGGCGGGGTGGGCAAGTCTACTACGGCGGCCAACCTGGCCCTGGCCCTGGCCCGCGAAGGCGCACGTGTGGGCATTCTCGACGCCGATATCTACGGCCCGAGCCAAGGCGTGATGTTCGGCATCGCCGAAGGCACGCGGCCGAAGGTCAAGGATCAGAAGTGGTTCGTGCCTATCGAGTCCCTGGGCGTGGAAGTAATGTCCATGGCGTTCTTGACCGATGACAACACGCCAATGGTCTGGCGAGGGCCGATGGTTTCCGGCGCGTTGTTGCAACTGGTCACCCAGACAGCCTGGGGCGACCTGGACTACCTAGTCATCGATATGCCGCCCGGCACCGGTGATATCCAGCTGACCCTGGCGCAGAAGGTGCCGGTGGCGGGTTCAGTGATCGTTACCACGCCTCAGGATCTGGCGCTGCTGGACGCGAAAAAAGGCGTGGAGATGTTCCGTAAGGTCAACATTCCGGTGCTGGGCGTCGTGGAAAACATGGCGGTGCATATCTGCTCCAATTGCGGTCATGCCGAGCATTTGTTTGGTGAAGGGGGCGGCGAGAAGCTGGCCACCCAGTATGGCGTCGAGCTATTGGCCTCGCTGCCGTTGTCGATGCTGATCCGCGAACAGGCTGATGGCGGCAAGCCTACGGTAATGGCTGAGCCTGATAGCCAAATCGCCATGATTTATCAGGAACTGGCCCGCCATGTGGGCGCGCGGATCGTGCTGCAGGAAGCGGCCATGCCATCCATGCCGACGATCACTGTCAGCGAGGATTGAGGCGAGGAGGGGGCGATTACGCTTTTGCGCAATGTCTCATGTAAGCATTCGCTTACTTTTTCGTAAGCGAATGGTTTTTTTCCTCGCCCTGGGTGGCTAAAAAATGCGAAAGACTTTTCTATCTTATTGAAACATAACAATTATTTAGGGGTGTTCTGTTACGTCGGCGTGCTGGAGTGGATGTAGCATCCCGTTGAACTTCCCTTGGAACTCTCTAACATCAGCCCTGTGTCCACGGATTGACACGGCCATCAAGGAACGATGGTTAAAGGAATATCGCGGGATGCGATTCATCAGGATGATGAAAAGGAATAAAGGGACTAAGGAAGAAATGTGGGCGGGTCATACCGCCCCTTTTTTCGCCTGTAGAAAAGTAAAAGCAGGTCCAGGAAATGCAAAAAGGCCCGCAAGGGGCCTTTTGAGGAACGGTGAGGCTATCAGCGTTCGAGGTCGGCGATTTTGCCGGTCTTGCCATCCCACTCTTCGGCGTCAGGCAGAGCGTCTTTCTTCTCGGTGATGTTGGGCCAGATATCGGCCAACTCAGCATTCAACGCGATGAAGTTTTCCATGCCGGCAGGCACCTCATCTTCAGAAAAAATCGCTTGGGCCGGGCATTCTGGTTCACACAGGGCGCAATCAATGCACTCGTCCGGGTGGATGACCAGGAAGTTCGGGCCTTCGTAAAAGCAGTCCACCGGACAGACTTCTACGCAGTCGGTGTACTTGCACTTGATGCAGTTGTCGGTGACGACGAAGGTCATTTCTAATTTTCTCCTCAGGCGGCGGCAGCGAAACCCTTAATGGCAGGGCTCGCGAGGTTCGGGAGCGATAGTCTGCAGGCCAGGCTAAAAGCCAGCAGCATCCCAAACCGCGCGAGAGTCTACCAGTTTGCAGGCCTGTGCGTTATATCCGAGTCTTCAGTGCATATAACATTTCGAGTGCTTTACGCGGCGTCAGATCGTCCAGCTCCAGCTTGGCCAGTTCATCCAGCACGGGGTGGGGCAGGCTGGCGAAGAGATCGCTCTGATGTGGCGCGGCACTTTGTCGCTGAGTCTTGGCGGGACTGGCAACCGCAGTTTCGTGGGGTAACGCAGTGGTTTCCAGGCGACTGAGGTGTTCGCGGGCGCGGCTGATCACGTCGTTCGGCACACCGGCCAGTTGCGCAACAGCCAGGCCGTAGCTTTGACTGGCCGGCCCCGGCAATACATGGTGCAGAAACACGATACGCTCGTTGTGCTCGGTCGCGTTCAAGTGCACGTTGGCCACCAGCGGCTCGCTTTCCGGCAGTACGGTCAGCTCGAAATAGTGGGTGGCGAACAGCGTGTAGGCGCGTAAATGTGCCAAGCGCTCGGCGGCGGCCCAAGCCAGGGACAGCCCGTCGAAGGTGCTGGTGCCGCGACCCACTTCGTCCATCAGCACCAGGCTGCGTTCGGTAGCGTTATGCAGGATATTGGCGGTCTCGCTCATTTCCACCATAAAGGTCGAACGCCCACCGGCCAGGTCGTCGCTGGAGCCGATCCGGGTGAAAATCCGGTCTACCAGGGACAGCTCGCAACTGGCCGCCGGCACAAAACTGCCGATATGCGCCAACAACACGATCAACGCGGTCTGGCGCATGTAGGTGGATTTACCGCCCATATTCGGGCCGGTGATCACCAGCATGCGGGTATCGTCATCCAGCGACAGATCGTTGGCGACGAACGGCGTGGTCAGCACCTGCTCCACCACCGGGTGACGCCCCTGCACGATGCGCATGCATGGCTCGCTGACGAACCGCGGACAGTTGAGGTCGAGGTTGAGGGCGCGTTCGGCCAGGTTGCTCAACACGTCCAGTTCCGACAACGCTGCAGCCGTGTCTTGCAGCGGCGCCAGTTGGCCGATCAAGTCTTCGAGCAGCGCCTCATACAGCATCTTTTCCCGCGCCAAGGCTCGGCTTTTGGCTGACAGTGCCTTGTCTTCGAACTCCTTAAGCTCCGGGGTGATAAAGCGTTCGGCACCTTTAAGCGTCTGGCGGCGCTGATAGTCGATCGGTGCCTGCTCGGCCTGTTTGCTGGGCAGCTCGATAAAGTAGCCATGCACGCGGTTGTAGCCGACCTTCAGATTGGCCAGGCCAGTGCGGGCTTTTTCGCGGGCTTCCAGGTCGATAAGGAATTGCCCGGCGTTTTCGCTCAGGGCTTGCAACTCATCCAGTTCGCTGTCGTAACCGGTCTTCAGTACGCCACCGTCACGGATGATGGCCGGCGGGTTATCGATGATGGCTTTTTCCAGCAGCGCCGCCAGTTCCGGGTAGGTGCTGGTGGTCACGGCCAGTTGTTGCAGGTGCGGCGCGTCCAGTTCCGTCATGGCTGCTTGCAATTGCGGCAGGGCGCCGAGCGCATCGCGCAGGCGCGCCAGGTCGCGCGGGCGCGCATTTCGCAGGCCGATCCGCGCCAGAATGCGCTCGATATCGCCGATTTCCTTGAGCTGCGGCTGCAGCTTTTCAAAGCGGTAACCATCCAGCAGGCAGGTGATGGAGGATTGGCGCGCTTGTAGCACCTTCAGATCCCGCAGCGGACGGTTCAGCCAACGGGTCAGCAGGCGGCTGCCCATGGCGGTCTGGCAACGGTCGACCACCGATTGCAAAGTATTGTCGCGCCCGCCGGCCAGGTTGGTGTCCAGCTCCAGGTTGCGACGGCTGGCGCCATCGAGCACCACGGTATCGTCCAAGCGTTCGTGGCGCAGGCTGCGCAAGTGCGGCAGGGCGGTGCGCTGGGTTTCCTTGGCATAGCTGAGCAGGCAACCGGCGGCGCCGATGGCCAGGGTCAGGGTTTCGCAACCGAAGCCTTTAAGGTCTTGCACGGAGAATTGCTGGCACAGGCTCTTGAGCGCCGAGTCACGCTCGAAATCCCACGGCGCGCGACGTTTGGTCCCACGCCGTTTTTCCGCCGGCAAATCCTTGGGCCAATCGTCCGGGATCAGCAACTCCACGGGATTAATGCGCTCCAGCTCCGCCAGGAGGTTCTCCCAGCCCTTGATCTCCAGGACTGTGAAATTGCCGCTGGTGATATCCAGCACGGCCAGGCCGAACAAGCGCTCATCCCCCAGCACCGCCGCGATCAAGTTATCGCGACGCTCATCCAGCAGCGCTTCATCACTCACCGTACCCGGCGTAATGATGCGCACCACCTGACGTTCCACCGGGCCTTTGCTGGTGGCCGGATCGCCGATCTGCTCGCAGATCACCACCGACTCGCCCAGCTTTACCAGCTTGGCCAGATAGCCTTCGAGGGAGTGGTAAGGAATCCCACACATCGGAATTGACTGCCCCGCCGACTGCCCGCGCGCGGTCAGCGTGATGTCCAGCAACTTGGCAGCCTTCTTCGCGTCTTCGTAGAAGATCTCGTAGAAGTCGCCCATGCGGTAGAACATCAACTGATCAGGGTGCTGGTTTTTCAAGCGCCAGTACTGCTGCATCATCGGGGTGTGGGAGGACAGATCGGACGTGTTCTTACTCATCAGATAGTTAGCAAATTCGTTGAAAGGAGTGGGGCAAAGGTGGGGCGCTCGGCCCTGCTTATTGCAATGGCCGCAAGGTTAACATGTGAAGTCGGCGCTTCGCAGGTTGCAAACCGGTGTACAAAACGCAGAGACGCTGCCCCTGATACAGCGCGACCTGTGCATAAAATATGCAAATTAGCATTTGCCAAGCTGCAAAACACCCGGCACTATCGCCGTTATGCAAAAACGCAACGTTTCTATCGTATTAAGAGAATTGCTGGACCGCGACCGGATCTCCCCAACGGAGCTTCACCGGCGTACCGGTGTGCCTCAGTCCACGCTGTCTCGGATCCTCAGCGGCAAGATTGTCGATCCGTCTGACAAGCATATCTCCCGCATTGCCGAATACTTTGGCGTGAGCACCGACCAACTGCGCGGGCGCGTGGCCGTAGGCGCTGCGCGGGACGGCGGGCGCGACCCGATGCATTCGGAACTCAAGGACATAAGCCTGTGGGACGACGACACCCCTATCAATGACGATGAGGTGTCGATCCCCTTTCTGCGCGAGGTTGAATTGGCTGCTGGATCAGGAAGATTCGTCATCGAGGAAAGCGAGAAAGCCAGCCTGCGTTTTGGAAAGCGCAGCTTGCGACACAATGGTGTGCAATTCGACCAGGCCAAGTGTGTGACGGTGCGCGGCAACAGCATGTTGCCAGTGCTGCGCGATGGCGCAACCGTCGGGGTCAATGCGGGCAAGAGCGGCATCGGCGATATCGTCGATGGCGATCTGTATGCCATCAATCACAATGGCCAATTGCGGGTCAAACAGCTCTATCGCCTGCCATCCGGGATTCGTCTGCGCAGCTTCAATCGCGACGAGCATCCGGACGAGGACTACAGTTTCCAGGAAATCCAGGACGAGCAGATCAGTATCCTCGGCCATGTGTTCTGGTGGGGCATGTACGCGCGTTAACCCAATTCAGTAGGACAAAACCCGCCAAGCAGCGGGTTTTTTTTCGCCTGCCAAAAGCCAGTAACCCCTTGAATCACCAAGCCAAAAATGCACATGAGCATATCCTGAGTGAAAATAAATGCATTTGCGCATTGACTGTATATGCATACATGCATATTCTTCATCTCAAGCCAGCCAACAAGGCCTGGTGGAGGCGGCAAGGATGCTGCCAAGGATGACAAGGAAGGCAAGCAACATCGGCAAGGACGCCATCACAGCGATGGCAGGGATGCCAGGCAATACCGGCAAGGATGCCGACGCTCTTTAGTGACACCGCTTTACAAGAAACAGGCAGCGATGAACCGGCCTTAACGGTTCAGAGGGTTGGCAACTGACCCGGGTGTGCAGCGTAAAGCACCAGAAGCAGTTATCCGGCAGACAGGGATCGTGGTCGGAAAAACATTGAGGAAAGAACCGTACCGCGCCAGTAGCGCCGAAGGTTCGAGGACCGCATTACTGAAAAGCCCGGGCAACCGGGCTTTTTGGAATGCCTACCTATAAATGGATTTACCCGGAAAACCGGCATTCAGCCGGCATTGCTCAGCCAGGAGGCGTGACATGACAAACGAGCAGCAAGCGTTAGCGGAAATGCCTATCTGGCTGGTGATTGCACTGGCCTTGATCGGCGGGGTATCCGGCGAAATGTGGCGTGCCGACAAGGAGGGCGCCCGCGGTTGGTCGTTGATCCGGCGCCTGGCCTTGAGGTCTGGCGCGTGCATGGTGTGCGGGGTTTCGGCCCTGATGCTGTGTTACGCCGCCGGCATGTCGATCTGGACAGCCGGTGCCATCGGCTGCCTCACCGCCATGGCGGGGGCCGACGTAGCCATCGGTCTTTATGAACGCTGGGCGGCCAAGCGTATCGGGGTCAACCAGACACCGACTTCGCGGCCCGATCAGCAGTAATTGCTGCAAGGACGCGACCCTATGACACTTATCGAAAAACCTTCCCAACTGCCCATCGCGATCGCAGAAACGCTCAAGCTGGCGTTCCCGCACCTGCGGGTGGGCAATCACCAGGATTTCAACGGCGCCACGGATGCCAGCGGCATTTTGATCGGCGTGGAGCGTAACGGCCCCGGAATACGCGCCCTGGACGGGCGTAAGGCGCATGCCTTGTCGGTGTCTCTCAAAGTCACGGTTGCCAGCGGTGCGGCGCCCTTTGACGCCTGCGACTTGGCCAGCCAACTGATGGATCTGGCCCTAGACAACCGCTGGGGGCTGCCGGCCGAACAATGCGACCTGCCCATGGCCATTGTGGCAGCACCCTCCGTTCTGGGCTCCAGCGAAACGGACTACGACACTTGGACGGTGTCCTTCAGTCAAACGCTCTATCTGGGGCCGCCGCTGCTCGAAGATCCTACGGGTAAACCGATGTTTGCCTGCACCTGGGAAGTCTCGAATATCGACGATCCTGATCAATATCGAGCTCTGCAGGAGTAGACCATGTTCGACGCGTTACTACGCATGCATCTGGGGCCGATCATCGAGCGCCTGGCGCAAATGGAGGCCCAGCTCGAAGACCTGTACCGCCGTTCCGACAGTTTTTGTCGGATTGGCGTATGTGAGGACGTCGATGCCGCCAGCCACACATGCAAGGTTCGGCATGGCGATTTGCTCACCCCGGCCATTCATTTTTTCAACCCCAGCGCCGGTGCGCAGACGGAAACCCGCATCCCATCTGTGGGCGAGCAATGCCTGCTGCTCAACTATGCAGGTGGAGAAGGGGGGACGCAGTCCGTGGCCTTGTTCGGCCTCAATAGTAGTCAGTTTCCGCCTGTCTCCCGTGTGGCGACGTTGACGCGTCGCCTTTATCAGGACGGCACGCAAAGCGATTACGACGATGCCACTCACCTGTTCAATTGGCGCAACGGACCCACCACCGTCACGGGCTCACGGGAGCAGGTCGTCGCACAGGTCGGCGCCGCCAGCCTGGTACTGACGGCCGACAGCATCGCCCTGCAATTGGGGGCTACCGGCCTGCGGCTGGATGCCGGCGGGGTGCATTTAAGTGGCCCGGTGGTGGATCACCAGGGCCGTGTGATCAGCAGCGCATAAGGATTTGCCATGCTCGGAATCGATAGAAACACCGGGGCAGCCGTGGATGACTGGCTGCAGTTCGTACAGCGCGCCACCCGAGCGCTGACCACTCCCATAGGCACTCGCCAGAAGCGCCCGCTGTACGGTTCGATGATCCCGCAGCTGCTTGGTCAGAACCTGGGCGACGACCTGCTGATCCTCGCCCAGAGCCATGCCGCGCACGCGTTCTACAACACCCAGAATGGCATCGCGGATTTTCAACCCGAGGTCATCGTCGCCACGCGGCAAGGCGCTGGTTTGTTGCTGCGTTTTGCCGGCACCTGGAAAAACCGTCAACAAACCTTCGAGGTCGTGACATGAGCATGTTGATCCCCGGCCAGAACCAACTGGCGGAGCCGGCGCTTATTGCCGTGGAGGCGTTCGAGCCATTGTTGGCGGAATTCAAGGCGTTCGTCATCGATTACGTGGCCACCCGTGCGCCGCAAAGCGCGCCCAAACTCAAGGCCAGTCTGGACAATGAAAGCGAATTATTGACCCTGGCCCTGGAAGCGTTTTGCGTACGCCTGCAAACCCATGAACGCAAGTACAACGCCCGTATCAAGCAGATGCTGGCGTGGTGGGCAACCGGCAGCAACTTGGATGCACGCCTTGCCGACATGGGGCTGGAACGCCAAGTCCTCGACCCTGGCGACCCGGCCGCATTCCCGCCGATACCACCCATTCTGGAAAGCGACGACGATGCCCGTCTGCGCTACTACCTGGCACCCCATGCACCGGCGGCAGGCTCGCGGATGCAGTATCGACGCGAGGTCTTCACCCTGGGTGAACGGCCGTCGGTCAAGGTGCAGAGCGCCACTCCCGGCGTGGTTACGGTCAGCTACACCTTCGACCCGGACGGCTACGCGGCCCAAGTCAAGGATGGCAATGCGCGGCGCACCGCTCCAGGCGAAGTCATGGTCACGGTACTGTCCAGGGAGGGCGACGGCAGCGCATCCTCCGAATTGCTTGACGGCGTGCGACGACATTTCGCACGGCCGGATGTAAGGCCGGAAACCGATCTGGTCAGCGTGCAGAGTGCGCAGATCCTGCCGTACAAAATCCGCGTCGTGGCCAAGATCAACGCCGGGCCGGATTCCGGGTTGACCCAAGTGGCGGCTCAACGCCTGCTGCAAACCTACGCCGACTCCTGCCATCGCCTCGAAGGACGCGTCGACCCCAGTTGGATCGACTACGCCATTCACAGTGCGGGCGCGGCGCAGTTGCAGATTCTCGAACCTCTGGAACCGATCATCACCACAGCCTTCCAGGCCCCTTATTGCACCGGTGTCGAGGTGGAGGTGCGCACGCTATGAGTGAAAGCAAAGCGAGCCTGTTGCCGGCCAATAGCTCAGCACTGGAGAAAGCCCTGGACCTGGGCTTCGGCACCCTGCTGGACCGCGTCGTACCGCCGTTTCCCGCGCTGATGAACCCGCTGCAAACCCCCGTCGAATTTCTGCCGTACCTGGCCGCCGACCGGGGTGTCAGCGAATGGAATACCCAAGCCAGCGAAACGGAAAAACGCCTGACCGTGGGGCTTTCCTGGCAGATCCAGCGTCAGGCGGGCACGCCCAAGGCGTTGAACCATGCGGTGGAGTCTTTGGGTTTTACGCCCAATATCAGCGCCTGGTATCAGCAGCGGCCGCTCGGCGTGCCGTACACCTTTGACGTGCAGGCAATTGTGGGGCGCAGTTGGTCCAGCGGTGACCACAACCGGCTGATTCGGCGTATCAACGCGGCCCAGAGCGAGCGTGATCAGGCCACCATCACCATTGTCCACGAGACCTTGGGCGGCCTTTCGATCAGCAGCGCGCTCGACCCGCCGTTGAGTGACAGTGAGTTTTCCCTGCGGGGCGCTCTACCCGAAACAGTGCTGGGCGCCCGGCTTACCCAAACCGGCGCAGTCCTGCACTACACCATTAACGACTACGACCTCAGGGCGCAGCCATGACAGATGACATTACGCGCCTGGTGCGCTTCACCGCCAAGGGATTGGATGAAGTGCTGCAGGCAAAGAACCAGGGTTTGAAAGGTGAAATCACCCACATTGGCGCCGGCACCGGCCGCTACAACCCGGACGGCAGCGAAGTGGCCTTGCGCGACGAACGCCAACGGGTCGCCATCGTGGATTACGAAGACCTGGGCAATCACCAACTCAGGATGGCCGCGCTGTTTGACGGCGACGGGGAATATGAAATTGGCGAGTTTGGCTTTTATCTCGCCAGTGGGACGCTGTTGGCGGTGTATTCCGTCGCAGGCAAGTTGCTGACGTATAAAGCGGCGGCGGCTCGAGTGCTGCAGAAGTTTACGCTGGATGTTTCGCCGTTACCGGGGGATAGCGTGGTGATTGTGGTGGGCGCTGAAAGTCTCAACATTCTTCTCTCAGAAGAGTTGGCTTCACTTTCCGCAGCCTGCATTGACAATATGACGCGTGGTTTGAATGTCGTATTCCGCGTTATGGCGCTCGAGGCTAAAACGACTTAGCATCGATGTCGGCTTGGGATATTAAGAGGCGTCTAATGCGTTGATGTGAAGTATCTAGGGAAGGAAAAAATATGGAGTTCCAAATATGAGTACTGAACAGCAGCTAGTCGCAGTTGTAAGTGCGGCAAATAGATTGACAAATACAGTTGAGAATAAATTGGGTGAAATTGATAAGGCCCTTGCCGATGCTAGAGAAAAATACGAATCTCAGATTTCGGGCTTGACACGCAAAATTCCACGATTGGCAGTTACTAGAAACTTCCATATGGCACCTGATACCACGGGCGCCCTAATAGATGGGTGGTATGTTCATTCGCAAGTAACAGCGACAAAAACTCGGACAATTACTCAGTTATCTCAGTCGGCTGGACGCTCACAAGCTGACGTGGATTTCATGCGTCAGGTTCAGGCGGATGTCAGCGAGCAGTTCCCAGGCTTCGATATTTGGGCCGCTGAATATTGGCGAAATCCGATTAATGTCTGGCAGATGAAATGGTCGGAGGGAAGTGTCAGTCCTTGGTTGGCGTTTCCTTGCTCCATCGATACTGGGAGACTAAGCGGAGCAACGCCCGTTTCTCTCAATACACACATGACTGCCGCTGCTTTTGTGCGAGTCGTAGAGGGAGCTGTTGACGGGACTTGGACTACCGGAAACGAGAAAGGTAAGTGGCGCTGGTGTTCTTTAGGGATGGATCCCGCGGGCTTCTTTTCCCACTACATGCATGTTCATCCGATGCGGATCTCCAATTCAGGGTTGATCGAAGTTATGCTTGCTGGTGCCTGCACAGGTGTCGTTAATCACCCAGTTGACTGGGGAACAATGTTGGCTTTGGGATAAGGGGATCATTGATGAAACCAAAATTCTCGTTGGCGGAAATTCACCCACTAATTAAGTGGACCATAATCCGTAAGGCTCGGGATGCCGATTTGGCGGCCAGCGACTATGCCGCGATGCCTGATTATCCCATTGCAGATCAAGACCGCCCCGTCTTCTTGGCTTATCGCCAAGGGCTTCGCGATATCCCGGACCAAGGCAGCGACCCGGACGCGGTCGAGTGGCCATCTAAACCGTCCTTTCTCAAATAACCTCACCGCGAAAGCGGTTTTTTTTCGCCTCCCCAAAGCCCCTCCTCAAGGGGCTTTGGCGTTCTCAACCCGGAGAAACCCACCTATGCCTACCCGCCAAACCTACACCGTCCTCATCCCATTCCCTACCGGAGGCGGCCATTGGTCCACCGTTGGCCAGGAACTGGAACTGCTGGACATCGAAGCATCCGCCCTGCGCACCGCTGGCCGTCTGGAACTGACCAGCGTCCTTAACTCCACCCCCAAGAAGGCTGAATAACCATGGCTGAGGTTCTGAACTTCGAGCACAACGGTATTACCGTCAATGCCACCGAATCCCCCGAGGCCATGGGTGGCCTGGGTGATAACGTCATCGGTCTGGTCGGCACCGCGCCGAACGCCCATGCGTCGATTCCAAAAAATGCGCCGTTTCGCATCAATAGCTTCAGCACCCAGGCGCTGCTGGACACCACCGGTGCCGAGTCGGGCACGTTGTTCCACGCCGTCTACCAGATTCTCAAAGTGGTGAAGGTGCCGGTCTATGTGGTGATCGTCGAAGAGGGCGCCACTGCGGCCGATACGCTCAACAATGTGATCGGCGGTAACGACCCGGTCACCGGCCGCAAACTGGGCCTGGCCGCACTCGCCAGCGTGCCTGAAGACCTGACCATCATCGGCGCCCCCGGCTTCACTGGCACCAAGGCCGTGGCCGGCGAGTTTGCCTCGTTCGGCAAGCGCATCAAGGCGCGTGTCGTGCTCGACGGCAAAGATGCCAGCGTCGCCGACCAAGTGGCCTATAGCGGCGAACTGGGCGGCGCCGACCTGGGTTTCGACCGCTGCCTGCTGGTGCACAACATGCCGTCGGTGTACTCCAAGGCGGCGAAGAAAAACGTGTTTCTGTCGCCGTCGTCTCTGGCGATCGCCGCGCTGGCCAAGGTCAAGCAGTGGGAGAGCCCGGGTAATCAGGTGACATTCGCCGAGGACGTTTCCCGCGTGGTCGAGTACAACATCCTCGACACCTCCACCGAAGGCGACCTGCTCAACCGTTATGGCGTGAGCTACTACGCGCGCACCATCCTCGGCGGCTTTTCGTTGCTGGGTAACCGTTCCATCACCGGCAAATTCATCAGCTATGTCGGCCTGGAAGATGCCATCAGCCGCAAACTGGTCAAGGCCGGCCAGAAAGCCATGGCCAAGAACCTCACCAAGTCCTTCATGGATCAGGAGGTCAAGCGCATCAACGACTGGCTGCAAACCCTGGTCGCCGACGAAACCATTCCCGGCGCCAGCGTGTACCTGCACCCGGAGTTGAACAGTGTCGAGAAGTACAAAAACGGCACCTGGTTCATCGTCATCGACTATGGCCGCTACGCGCCCAACGAACACATGATTTATCAACTCAACGCCCGCGATGAAATCATCGAGCAGTTCCTGGAGGACGTTCTCTAATGTTTACCAACCGAGTCAGACAGGCCATTGCGGCCACCCTCCAAGGCCTGCCGTTGTCCGCGACCGTGGAAGAGTTCACCCCGCCGAAGATCGAGTTCGACATGGAACCCATGTCCGGTGGGCGCTTTATCGCCGAGGAAATGGCCAAGAGCGGCAAGGTGCTCAATGCCACGCTGGTCCTCCAGGGTGCCGGTCCTGAAATCATGCTGGCGCTGGGCGTGCGCATGGGTGACGACATCCTGCTCAACGTACGTGAAGCCGGTCAGGACCAGGACGGCAAGACGTATTTCACCTACCACACCGTCGGCGGCAAGCTCAAATCCCTGGATGAAGCGAAGCTGAAGATGGGCGACAAGGCGCTCACCACGCTGGAGTTGTCCTGCCGCACCTACAACCGACTGGAAAACGGCATCCCGGTGATCGACATCGATGTGCGCACCCAAAAATTCGTGCTCAACGGCGTCGACATCCTGGGCGATGCGCGCCGCGCTGTGCTGATGCCTTAAACCCCTGGGGGCGGGTGCGCTCGCCCCTTGCTTGAACAAGGAATTGCCCCATGGCCTGGATGCCACCGCTGCATAGGTTGCTGTCTGCAATCACCGCCGACACCGGCGCGACGATCGAGCAGGTGCAACTCAAACCGCTGTACTACGCCGCGCAAAAAGACGCGCTGGCCCGGGCCGGTGACGACGAGGACGATCAGTTCTTTGAACTGGCGAAACTCGCCACCGGCCTGTCGGAAAAAGAACTCGACCAGCTCAAGCGCCCGGACTACGTGTCTATCGCTCAGTACGTACACGAGATGTCGACGCGACCTGCTTCATTCTTTCTCAACGAACCTCAGCAGTCGTCCCACGACCTGCCCATCCAACTGCTATTGCCCCTGGACGCAGCCGGCCGAACCCTGAATGAACTGCCCCTGGAAATGCCCGCCCTGCGCGCCACCAAAGTGATGAAAAAACTCGCCACCAACAAAGAACGCGCCGAGTTCATCACTGCCCATTGCACCGGCTTGATGATCCCGGATCTCGCGGGGTTGACCGTGCCGGACTGGACAGAATTGCAGGAGCGCATCGACGATTTTTTAAATCAACCGGCGGACTTCTTTCGGAACGCGACATCGACGTGATCCTCGATGTGGTGCCGCTGGTTTACTCGGTAAACGAAGCGGAAATTCTCGACTGGGACGCCGCAAAAGCACTGCGCCGCTACGACATTGCGATCACTCGCCTTGGGGTTAAACAGGAGTAAAGCGAGATGCAAGAGACTCAATATGCGACCCGGCTCGCGGTGCAAGACAACCGCTGGATGCTCGGTGACGCGGATCTGGGCAGTGTGCTCGCACCGTTCTCTGCAAGCTTGGCCGCGCCTGAACGCGAGGCTCCATCACCGCAATCGACGCTCAGCTCGGCGCTGGTTACCGTCAGCGTGGACCTGAATGCGTTGACCCTGGAGCAGGTACGGTTGCGCGAGACGCTGGAGACGCTCAACACGACGTTGTTCATCACCGGCGCTGCCCTGACCGCCCCGGCCCTGAGCCCCGCGACCAGTGAGACGAAGAAAACGCCGGAAGAAACAAAGCCTGCCGAATCCTCCGCCACTCAATTGCTCAAGTGGGCCGTTGAAGGCTTGGCGGATTCGTTCAGAACCAAGGTTTCAGACAAGGTGCTTGAAGCGACCTTGGGCAAGATCCCCCGCATCGGCGCGGTGTTTAAGGGGGCCGGCAAGGGCGGTGACGCTTGCTGCGCGGGTGTCAGCGAGGCGCTGCGGGGGCGTAAGCGTTATGGGCCCAACAAGTCATCTGGGAAGAGAGGGCCAGGCAAGCCTACGTTCATGAAGTCAAGGCGCAGTCCCCCCCGAACCTCTTTGAGTTTGTTCGCCACGGTGCGCAGCCTCTTCGAGAAGGTAAGCAAGGTCTTCGAAGGTCCGCGCCTGGGGTTCAATGCCTCGACGATTGCTCCACGCACAGCGGCCCCTTCGAGCCTGGCTGGCGCCGCGACCCGACTGGAATCATCCGTCGTGCGCAGGCTGGGCCCGCTGAAGTACGTCGACACCGCGATGGCCGTCGTGCAAGGCGTGCGCCAGGGCGATGCAAAAGCCGTTGGCAGTGGCCTGAGCACCGCCGGTGGCGCCTGGGCTGGCGCATCGGCCGGGGCTGCACTTGGCACGCTGGTTTTTCCCGGTATCGGTACCGCCGTCGGTGGTGCAATCGGTGGCTTGCTGGGCAGCGAAGCGGGCAGTTGGCTCGGTGACAAACTGTTCAGTTCAAGTGATCGCTTGCCCGCGCCGAATGCCTTGAGCAAGGAACTCAACAGTGCTCGCACCGACAACATCCAGGTCACGATCTCGCCGAGCATCCAGATCACTGGCGTCAACCCCGCCGATGCCCAGCAAGTGGTCAACCAAGTGCTCCAGGCCCTGCAATTCCAATGCATGCCCATGGTGACCGATTCCCTCGGTATTCGACGCAACGCGGCATTGGCCGACCCCGGAGGTGATTGATGCGACAACAGATGGTATTGGGCGATTTTATCTTTGGCCTCTCGCGAGGTTTTGCCTACGCCACGCTCACCCACAGCAGTTACGGGGGCTGGAGCAACCTGGAAATCATTGCCAGCAAGCCGCAGTCCCGTCAGAGCGGTCAGGCTCTGGAGAAACTCACGTTCGGCGGCACGGCAATGTACGCCGTAGGTATGCAGCGCCTGGACGAGTTACGCGCCTTGCAGAATGCGCGGGCACCGCTGCCGCTGGTCGACGGGATCGGCCGGAACTGGGGGCTGTGGCGCATCAACGCCGTGGTGGAAAACCAAAGCCATGTGATCGACGACGGCACCGCCATGGTCATGTCCTGGAGCCTTGAATTGGAGGAGTTCGTCAATGCGTAGAGTGCGAAGTATTGCCGGGGATTCAGTCAACCTGCTGCTGTACCGCGAGTTGGGGCGCTGTGACGACGCTGCTGAAGAAACCCTCTGGCGCCTGAACCCCGAACTGGCCGAGCACGGGCCGGTATTGCCGGCGGGCGTGTGGGTGGTGGTGCCGGAGTTGCACGCCCGGCCAGCGGCTTTGCGGCCGATTTCGGCCTGGGATTGAGGAGGCCATATGACACAGGGATTCACCCCGGTCGTTGAGTTCTACGGTGCCAATGCGGCATTGCTTAACCAACGGTTGATGCACTGGAGCCATACCGATGCCGCCGGTATCCAGACCGACCGACTGGAACTCACGCTCAATACCGAGGGCCTGGAAGGGTTGCCGAGCTTGAGCGGCAAGATCGGCATGCGGGTCGGCTATCAGGAGTCGGGCCTGGTGGAGAAGGGCGAATTCGTCATCACGCAGCGAACCCCGGTGCTGTTTCCGATGCGCTTGATGATCGTCGCCACAGCCGCACCTTTCAGTGCCGCGGACCCCAGCCATTACCGGCAGCGTCGCTCCGCCAGTTACGGGCCTACCACCCTGGGCGCGCTGTTTCGTCAGTTAGTCAGCCGGCATGGCTATTCACCCCGGGTGGCACCGGCGCTGGAAGGCATTCCGATTCCCCATATCGATCAATCCAACGAAAGCGACATGGCGTTTATCACGCGCCTGGCCAATCGCTATAGCGCCATCACAAAACCGATCAACGAACTGTATGTATTGGCGGAAGCCGGCAAGGTTCACTCCCTTTCCGGCCAGCCTCTGCCGGATGTGACGTTATCCGTGACCCAGGACAACCGGCCCGGTGACCAAGCGTTCATCACAGCCAAGCTCGACGAACAATCGCGCTCTAAGTACATGGGGTGCCGTGTGACCTGGTGGGATGCCGCCGGGGGCAAACAGCACGTCGTGCAAGTCGGCATTGCGCCGTTCAAAACCTTGCGCCAACGCTGCCAGAACGAAGCCGAAGCCCGCGCTGTGGCCGAAGGCGAACTGCGGCGCGTGGGCCGTGAAGGTTTGAAATTACAGATCGATTGTCCAGGCAATCCGCTGCTCGCCGCTGAAGGGTTGCTGCTGCTGGATGAGAGCTGGCCGTCCTATATGCAAGGGCGCTGGTCGATCACCCAAGTGACCCATGTGGGTGACCCGACGACGGGGTATCGCAGTTCGATTGTGGCGGGCGGGTTGTCGATCTAGACCTTCTTACAGAGTAGAAATCATGCTGATTACGCTTGCCCAACTTGTTCACGTCATGCCAGCAGCCCGCCTCGTAGCGGGTGTTTTTTTGCCCGCCATAAATGCTGCGATGGAACGGTACGCTATCGACACCCCCCAACGCATCGCTGCCTTTCTCGCTCAGATCGCTCACGAATCCGGCGAGCTGCAATACCTGCGCGAATTGGGCAGCCACCAATACCTGAGCAAATACGACACCGGCAGCTTGGCTGCGCGCCTGGGTAATACGCCCGAAGCGGACGGTGACGGTCAGAAGTATCGGGGCAGGGGGCTCATCCAGCTTACCGGCCGTCGAAACTATATGACGTGCAGTCGGGCGCTATTCGGCGACGATCGCCTGTTGGCACAGCCTGAACTGCTTGAGCAGCCCCGGTGGGCGTGTGAGTCGGCGGCTTGGTATTGGGCAAGCAATGGTCTGAACGCGTTGGCCGACAAGGATCAATTCACCACGATTACGCGCCGCATCAATGGTGGGCTCAATGGTCTGGAGCAGCGCATGCAGCTGTGGGCGCGGGCGAAGGCAGTGTTATGCGGTTCTTAACGTCCTACCGTTTGCTCGGCTATTTCCTGCTGGTGGCGATGGCGGCGGGGCTGGCCTGGCAGGTGCAGGTCTGGCGGTATGAGGCGCAGATCCAACGGTTGGCGACGATACATGCCCGGGAGCTCGATCAACAACACCAGTTGGCCGTGCGTCAACAACAGGCCGAACACGACAAGCGACTGGCCCTGGAGCAGAAGCTCAGCGCCAACGATCAACAACACGCGCAGGAGTTAAGCGATGCACAACGTCATCAGGCTGCTTTGCGTGATCGCCTGGCCACTGCTGATGTGCGGTTGTCAGTCCTTCTCGACACCCGCGACCCCGCCAACGGTAGTGCAGTGCCAGCCCCCACCACCGCCAGCGGCCTGGTTCATGCAGCCCCGCGAGCCCGACTTGACCCGGCGCATGCTCAGCGAATTATCGCCATCACCGACGACGGCGATAACGCCCTGATTGCCTTACGAGCGTGCCAGGCCTACGTGCAAACCATCGCCCGTTAGCATCTTGATGCAGCCTGTGGCTTGCGTGCGCGATCGGCTCCTGTAGGGTAGGCGAACGCCCGCCCACTCCAGGAGACGACCGTGAACGAGATCACTCAACTTGCCGCTGAACTGGGCCGCCGCCTGCAGGTGCTCAATGCACATGTCACCACGGCAGAGTCCTGTACAGGTGGCGGCATTGCCGAGGCTATTACGCGGATTCCCGGCAGTTCAGCCTGGTTCGAGGCCGGTTATGTCACCTACTCCAACCGGCAGAAGACTCGACAGTTGAATGTTCCCGACGAGCTGTTTGCCAAAGTAGGGGCCGTGAGTCAGGAAGTGGTGGAGGCGATGGTACGCGGCGCCCAGGAGAAAAGTCTGGCGCGATTCGCCGTCGCGGTCAGTGGCGTGGCAGGGCCGGATGGTGGTTCGCCGGAAAAACCGGTGGGTACCGTTTGGCTGGCGTTCGGCGTGGGGGATGAGGTTACGGCGCAGCGCGAGCACTTCAAGGGCAACCGTGACGAGGTCCGCCGACAAACGGTCAAGGCCGCGCTGGAGGGCTTGTTGCGACGAGCTGCAGTAGAAATAGAAAAACAGGGGTAGGCGATCTCCGATCTTTGTGGAACAATACTGTCTACTTATACAGGTGTTGGCCGTCAGGCCTTATTGATTACGTGAGGACTTTAATGGACGACAACAAGAAGAAAGCCTTGGCTGCGGCCCTGGGTCAGATCGAACGTCAATTCGGCAAGGGTGCCGTAATGCGTATGGGCGATCACGACCGTCAGGCGATCCCGGCTATTTCCACTGGCTCTCTGGGTCTGGACATCGCACTCGGCATTGGCGGCCTGCCAAAAGGCCGTATCGTTGAAATCTATGGTCCTGAATCTTCCGGTAAAACCACCCTGACTCTGTCGGTGATTGCCCAGGCTCAAAAAATGGGCGCCACCTGCGCGTTCGTCGATGCCGAACACGCCCTGGATCCAGAATACGCCGGCAAGCTGGGCGTCAACGTTGACGACCTGCTGGTTTCCCAGCCTGACACCGGTGAGCAGGCCCTGGAAATCACCGACATGCTGGTGCGCTCCAATGCCATCGACGTGATCGTGGTCGACTCCGTGGCGGCCCTGGTACCCAAGGCTGAAATCGAAGGCGAAATGGGTGACATGCACGTGGGTCTGCAAGCCCGTCTGATGTCCCAGGCGCTGCGTAAAATCACCGGTAACATCAAGAACGCCAACTGCCTGGTGATCTTCATCAACCAGATCCGTATGAAGATCGGTGTGATGTTCGGTAGCCCGGAAACCACCACAGGTGGTAACGCGTTGAAGTTCTACGCTTCGGTCCGTCTGGATATCCGCCGTACTGGCGCAGTGAAGGAAGGCGACGAGGTTGTCGGTAGCGAAACCCGCGTCAAAGTGGTGAAGAACAAGGTAGCTCCACCTTTCCGTCAGGCCGAATTCCAGATTCTCTACGGCAAGGGCATCTACCTGAACGGCGAGATGATCGACCTGGGCGTGTTGCACGGCTTCGTCGAGAAATCCGGCGCCTGGTATGCCTACAACGGCAGCAAGATCGGTCAAGGCAAGGCCAACTCGGCCAAGTTCCTGGCGGATAACCCGGACATCGCCGCTGCTCTTGAGAAGCAAATTCGCGACAAGCTGCTGACTGCCGCGCCAGACGTGAAAGCTGCCGCCAACCGTGAACCGGTTGACGAGATGGAAGAAGCCGACACCGACATCTGAAGCAAACGATGACTGTTGTACTGGATACACTCGTCGCCGTTAGGCGCACTGCAATGGACCTGCTCGCTCGCCGCGAGCATGGTCGAGTCGAACTGACGCGTAAATTGCGCCAGCGCGGCGCAGAGCCCGAGATGATCGAAGCCGCTCTCGACCGTTTGACGGAGGAGGGCCTGCTTTCCGAATCCCGTTACCTGGAAAGTTTTGTTTCCTACCGAGCCCGGTCCGGCTACGGTCCTGCACGAATTCGCGAAGAACTGAGCCAGCGCGGTTTGCAGCGTAGCGATATCGACCTTGCTTTGCGTGAGTGCGATATCAACTGGCAGTCGCAACTGGAGGATACCTGGCGTCGCAAGTTCTCTGGTCATCTACCGATTGATGCCAAGGAGCGTGCGAAACAAGGTCGATTCCTGAGCTATCGCGGGTTTTCAATGGATATGATCAGCCGTTTGCTCAGCGGTCGAGAGATGGACGACTGAGTAACGCAGATTCGTTCCGGCGAACGGCTACATAACCCCTGGTCGCTCAATACGATCCCCCGATACACCCTAAAAGGCCCGCTATGAAAATAGCGGGCCTTTTCGCGTTTCTGAATTCACGCCGGCTCCGGTGTCACTCGCTGCTGCGCCGTGCCCTGGGCATGGGCCCAGTTCTCTGGCAGGTTGATGTAGTCCACCAACTCTCGCAAACGGCCTTGATCTCGCCCGTTGAAATTGAACACCAATCGCGTCAAATGGCTGAATTTCGGCTCATCATGTTCCTCCCCGGTGTAAGTCAGTTGCTGGAACTCGCCACTCAAACGCAGGCTGGCGAATTCAGTCTGCAGATGCGCCAAGGCCTGTTCGCTGAGCGGATGGTTCATGCGCATTACAAACTCCCGTTTGAGCCAGCGTGTGGAGTGGAAGTTGGCGTAGAACTGATTGATTTCGTCCACGGCCTCTTCAGCGCTGTACACCAACCGAACCAGCTTGAGATCGGTCGGCAGAATGTAGCGATTGGCCTCCAACTGGTTGCGGATAAAGTCCAAAGCGCCTTGCCAGAACCCACCGCCGGGCGCATCCAGCAACACCACCGGCACCAGCGGGCTCTTGCCGGTCTGGATCAGCGTTAATACTTCCAGCGCTTCGTCCAGGGTGCCGAAACCGCCTGGGCATAACACCAGCGCATCGGCTTCTTTGACGAAGAACAGTTTGCGGGTAAAGAAGAAGTGGAAGGACAGCAGGTTTTCAGTGCCATCGATGGTGGGGTTGGCGTGCTGTTCAAACGGTAAGGTGATATTGAACCCCAGGCTATGCTCCAGGCCAGCACCCTCGTGTGCTGCCGCCATGATGCCGCCGCCACCGCCAGTGATCACCATCAGATCGGAGCGCGCCAAGGCGGTGCCCACCTCGCGAGCCAAGGCATATAACGGGCTTTCTACCGGAGTGCGTGCCGAGCCGAATACGGTGACCTTGCGTCGCCCCTTGAACTGTTCCAGAACCCGGAACGAGTGGTCCAATTCGCGGATGGCCTGTAGGGTTATTTTGGCGTTCCAACGGTCGCGGTCGTCTTGGGCCATGCGCAGCACGGTAAGGATCATGTCGCGATACAGGGGGCTGTTCGGGCTGTTGGGGGCGATCTGTTGGAGCTGAGCTTCGACTTGCTGTGTGAGCTCGGGCCCGTGTTCTTCAAAATGTCGTATCAAGCTGTCATTCGGTTGGTAAGGCACTCAACGTCTCCTTATTCACAGAGGTTGGGCCGGCGGCGAGTGATCGTCCGGCGGTCACGACACTGCATGTGTCGCTGCATGCCTTAGGCATTGCACCTGTTTGCCAGTCGGCAAAGCGCGCTCTGTATGTTCCTAGTGATTTAAAAACCTCTGCACTGCAAGTCGCAGTAGGGAAACCCTCTTGTGCCCTGAAAATGTTACAGGACGGTATGGAAACCGTTACGCAAGGGTGTTTGAGATGACTCGATCATGGGCCGAAAAAGCCTTGGCTGGCAACCGCTTATTGGTTGATCAGAGGGGGGCTGGCGGGAAACAATTGCAAAGGGGGAGTACGCGCCACGGGACCGCAGCGCGGGGATAAAGCCGAATTTACTTTTTCTTCTTCGTCGGGGCTGGGCAGTCCGCTTCTGCGAACTTCACCGATGCCACAGGGCGGTTGCTCTTGTTCTCGGTGATTTCATAGCGCATCACGGCGCCCTTGGCCATCAACTCGCGGTAGCCGGGGTTTGTGCAGACGCTGCGGCCCAATTGGAAGTAGACAGCCTTGGGGTTGGCGCGCATCTGTTCGGCACGGTCGGGCAGCACACTCAGGTGGTCGATCAGCTGCATACCTTCAACGGTGTAGGCCACTTCCAGGGTTTTTTCGTCGATTTCTCGCGGCAGGCCTTTATTGCTCTCGGCGGCAACGCTTTGCAGCTTCTTGTTCATTTGCGCCTCCAGCAGCGAGGCAGCGTGGGCGCCCATGGGCAAAACCAGCGCAAGCGCGACGGATGGGGCGACAAGACGCAGCATGGAACGCAGCATGAAATTCTCCTGATTCGGTTACAGGTGCATAGACCCGCCACTGCGCTGTGCGTTCAGTGGCGCGCGATTATAGGTGAGGCCTTGCCGCTACAGCCAGGCGTATCGCTGGTAAACTGCGGCCACTTCAACCGATCTTGAGTGACCCCGTGTCGATTTTCCCGTTTCTACGGCGCATGCGATGAGCCACGCCGTCTCCCGCCTGCGCACTCAGCGCCTGGCGCGCGCCATCAAACCTTTCGTCAATCGCGGCTCCCGCGCTGAGCGTTGCCCCGGCTGCCGGGTCATTCCCGAATATTGCCTGTGCGCCTGGCGACCCAAGGTCGCAGCCAGGTCCGCCATGTGCCTGTTGATGCATGATGTTGAGCCGATGAAGCCCAGCAATACCGGCTGGCTGATCGCCGATGTGATCGATGACACCACGGCGTTCGCGTGGTCGCGTACCGAGGTCGATGCAGGGTTGCTCACCTTGTTGGCCGATCCGCAATGGCAGCCCTATATCGTGTTTCCCGGCGAGTTCGTGGCGCCGGAGCGTGTCGTCAGTGCCGTCACGGTGGAGGAGGGCAAGCGTCCGTTGTTCATCTTGTTGGACGGCACCTGGAGCGAGGCGCGCAAGATGTTCCGCAAGAGCCCTTACTTGGAACATCTGCCGGTGTTGAGCCTGGCGCCTGAGCAACTGTCACGCTATAAGCTGCGCCGCTCCAAACGCGATGATCACTTTTGCACCGCCGAAGTTGCGGCCCTGTGCCTGGAGTTGGCTGACGATGGCGCCGCCAGTGAAGTCTTGGACGCCTACCTCGATGTATTCAGTACCCACTACCTGGCGGCCAAGTTTCAGTTGCCACTGGATCTGGCGGACCCTGTTCACGCGCGCCTTGCGCCCTATATACCGGAGCTTTAGCCAGACGACGTTTGCATGATGGCACCTTATCCCTGCAACCCGCTAAAATGCCCGTGGGCGTAGTGCTTGACCCCCCAGGCTACGCTGGGCATGCTGGGCGCCGATTGAGGTGCCAGCATGGATTATCGACGTCGTTTCACGTCGAGCACGCCCTCTGGCGATGGCTGCCTGGCCACCGCCTTGTGCATTGGTGAACCCTGAACCCATCGGGGCTCCCATAAAAACAGGATCATTTAATCAATGGCCACATACGAAATCCTGATAGCCGACGACCACCCGCTGTTTCGCAGTGCGTTGCGTCAAGCGGTGACGCTGGGCCTAGGCCCGGATGTCCGCCTGGTCGAAGTGGCCAGTATTGCTGAGCTGGAAACCCATCTGACCGACAAAACCGACTGGGATCTTGTGCTGCTCGACCTGAACATGCCGGGCGCATACGGTTTCTCCGGGCTGGTGCTGCTACGCGGACAGTACCCACAGATTCCAGTGGTGATGGTCTCTGCCCAAGAAGAGGCCGATGTGGTGGTGCGCTCAAGAGAGTTTGGCGCCAGTGGATTTATTCCCAAGTCTAGCTCCATGGAGCAGATTCAAGCCGCAGTGCGTGCCGTTCTGGATGGTGACGTCTCGTGGCCCCCGCAAGCCTCGGAAACCATCAATGTCTCTGCCGAGGCCAAGGCCGCACAGGAGGGCCTAGCCAGCCTGACACCCCAACAGTTCCGGGTCTTGACCATGGTCTGTGAAGGTTTGTTGAACAAGCAAATTGCCTACGAGCTGAAAGTCTCGGAAGCCACCATCAAGGCCCATGTCACGGCGATTTTCCGCAAACTGAACGTGCGTACGCGCACCCAGGCGGCCTTGCTTTTGCAACAACTTGAGTCAATTACGCAGCATTAAGCCGGTTTCGATTCACGCTTTTTTGACTTCGCGTGATCTAGTTTCCCCACTCCTTTGGTTCAGTTGCCTACATCTATGTCGCCTTTCAAGGGTCAAACCGGTATCAAACGTATCTTCAATGCTGGGGGATATTCCCTGGATGGCCTGCGCGCGGCATTCACCGGGGAGGCGGCGTTCCGTCAGTTGGTGTTGCTCAATGTGATCCTGATCCCGTTGAGCTTTTTTCTGAGCGTCAGCCGCGTCGAGCGTGCGTTGCTGATCGCCGTGTGCCTGCTGGCGCTGATCGTCGAGCTGCTCAATTCGGCGGTGGAAGCGGCGATCGATCGCATCTCTCTGGACCGTCATCCCTTGTCGAAAAACGCCAAGGACATGGGCAGCGCCGCGCAATTCGTGGCCCTGACCATGATCACCCTGGTGTGGGCCGTCATCCTGATTTAAACCTCAGGCAATGGTCGGCAGCACGATTTCGTCGCTGCGTTGCACGCCGGCCGTGAACGCGCGACAGAGTTCCAGGAACTCGCGCATCGCTGAGGTCTGGTATTTCTGCTTGTGCCAGATGAAGTAAAACTGCCGCATAAGGTCCAGATCCGGCGTTTCCACCGGCACCAGGCTGCCACGGCGAAACGCATCGCGCAGCGCCAGCCGTGAGATGCAGCCAATGCCCAGTCCGGACTCCACCGCTCGCTTGATCGCCTCGGTGTGTTCCAGTTCGAGGCGGATATTCAGCGCGCTGCGGTGATGGCGCATGGCTTGGTCAAACGTCAGGCGCGTGCCGGAGCCTTGTTCACGCAGGATCCACGCCTCATGGGTCAACTCGTCCATGCTCGCCATGCCGCGTCTGGCCAGGGGGTGCTGCGGCGCGCAAAACACCACGAGTTCGTCCTCTACCCAAGTCTGCACCTCGATATCCGGGTGGCTGCAGTCGCCTTCGATTAGACCCAGGTCAATTTCGTAATGCGCGACTTGGTGCACGATATGCGCAGTGTTTTGCACATGCAGTTTCACCTGACTCTCGGGGTGTTGTTGCATGAAGCTGCCGATCAGCAAGGTCGCCAGGTAGTTGCCGATGGTCAGGGTGGCACCGACCGCCAGGGAACCAAAGCCGGACTTGCCGTTGAGCAGGTCTTCGATCTCCTTGGCCTGGTCCAGCAGCGCCACCGCCTGGGGTAACAGTTGATGGCCGAGAGCGTTGAGGCTCAGGCGTTTACCGGCGCGGTCGAATAATTGGCAGCTGGATTGACGCTCAAGCTCCGTGATCGAAGTGCTGGCAGCGGATTGGGATAAGGCCAGCAGGCCAGCAGCGCGCGAAACGCTTTCCTGCTGGGCGACGGCGACGAAGACTTGCAGTTGACGGAGAGTAAATCGCATATCGATATAACCGATAACCCTTATCTTAATAATTCAGTTAACAGATATTGTCGCCGCCATTAGAATGCGCTGCAATTGCGCGCTTCACATTTAGTGCAGACCCATTTCCAGGAGTCCCCCGTACATGAGCAACATGAACCACGAGCGTGTCCTCAGTGTTCATCACTGGAACGACACTCTGTTCAGCTTCAAGTGCACCCGCGATCCGGGCTTGCGCTTCGAGAACGGTCAGTTCGTGATGATCGGCCTGCAACAGCCCAACGGCCGCCCGCTCATGCGCGCTTACTCCATTGCCAGCCCAAACTGGGAAGAGCATCTGGAGTTCTTCAGCATCAAGGTGCCGGATGGTCCGCTGACCTCCCAATTGCAGCACCTGAAGGAAGGCGACGAAATCATCATCAGCAAGAAACCGACAGGCACCCTGGTGCTTGACGACTTGAAGCCCGGCAAACACCTGTACCTGCTCAGCACCGGCACTGGCCTGGCGCCATTTATGAGCGTGATCCAGGACCCGGAAACCTATGAGCGTTTCGAAAAAGTGATCCTGTGCCACGGCGTGCGCTACGTCAACGAAGTCGCCTACCGCGAGTTCATCACCGAGCACCTGCCGCAGAACGAGTTCTTCGGCGAGGCCGTGCGTGAGAAGCTGATCTACTACCCAACCGTGACCCGCGAGCCCTTCGAAAATCAGGGTCGCCTGACCGACCTGATGCGCAGCGGCAAACTGTTCAGCGATATCGGCCTGCCGCCGATCAATCCAGAGGACGACCGCGCCATGCTGTGCGGCAGCCCAAGCATGCTGGACGAGACCAGCGAAGTGCTCAACAGCTTCGGCCTGAAAGTTTCGCCGCGCATGCGTGAGCCGGGCGACTATCTGATCGAGCGCGCATTCGTCGAGAAGTAACTGCGGTAAAAAAATGTGGGAGGGGGCTTACCCCCTCCCACATTTCGTTTGCGCCTTATTCAGTTAGCGGGCACCACTTCCAATACGCAAATCACCCCCGCTTCGGGATAGTGCCAGCGCACATCCACATCCCAGAAGCGCACCCCGTATTCACGTTCTGGCCCCGGTGTCTGGTAGGCCGGGCGCGGGTCCTGGGCCAAACACTGATCGATCAGCTCAACCAATGGTTCCCCAAGGCGCTGGGCGTGGCCTTGTGCTTGCTGCAGCGCCGTCTTCAGCCACTGCACGGCAATCAACGGCGGCGCAGCGCTGGCGATGTCATTGGTGGCCGTGTCGATGATGTCGGCGTAGGGCACATAGGGTTTGATATCCAGCACGGGGGTGCCATCCAGCAAATCGATCCCGGAAATCCACAAGCGTCCGGGCTCCACCTTGTCCAGTTTCACCACCGACTGGCCGATGCCATTGGGTCGATGGGTTGCGCGGGTGGCAAACACCCCCATGGACGCATTGCCACCCAGGCGCGGCGGGCGCACCTTCAGGCGCGGCTTGTCTTCCAGGGCCTGGTGGAACAGAAACAGCAACCACACATGGCTGACCTGCTCCAAGCCTTGTACCGCCTCGCCCTGATCGAACGGTGCCACCAGTTCCACCACACCCCGGGCCGCTGGCGCCAGTTGCGGCTGGCGCGGAATGGCGAACTTCTCCTTGAAGCAGGAACGCACGAAGCCCACGGGTGAGACCGGGTAATTCATGGCTTAGGCACGCACCCGCAACGTCAGCCCCTTGAGGAAGTTACGCAGCAGCTGGTCGCCGCATGGGCGGTAATTGGTGTGGCCGAACTTGCGGAACAGCGCGCTCAGTTCCGGTTTGGATACTGGGAAATCGGCTGACTTGAGAATGGCGTGCATGTCGTCTTCCTTCAGTTCGAAGGCGACGCGCAGCTTCTTGAGAATGATGTTGTTGGTCACCGGGGTTTCGATCGGCTGGGGTGGGCGGCTTTCGTCCTTGCCGCGCTTGAAGATCACCAGGCCATCGAGAAAGTGCGCCATGACCTCGTCCGGGCAGAACACGAAGCCTTCTTCTTCGTCCTTTTTGAGGTAGGTCAGCAGGTCATCCTTGGTGATGTCCATGCCGCCGAGCTTGGTGATCTCGACCATTTTGTTGTCGCTGATGTCGAGCATGTAGCGCACGCTGCGCAATACGTCGTTGTGAATCATGGTGGGCAATCCTGGTTTTCAACGGTGGACAACGCCCAGTGGGGCGCTGTCGAAAAAAGGGAGCGGCTTAGAATTTCTCTTTGCCGGACAAGTAACGCCATTGGCCCACGGGCACCTTGCCGATGGACACACCGCCGATGCGGATACGGCGAATCGCCACGACTTTCAGGCCGACCGCTTCGCAGAACAATGCGATCACCCCGGGTTGCGGGTTTTTCAGCGCAAAGCGCAGGCGGTTTTCGTTCTGCCAGCTGGCTTTGACGGGCGGCAGCTCTTTGCCTTTATAGGTCAGGCCGTGGTTCAGGCGATTGAGGCCGTGGGCAACCATCTCGCCTTCCACCTCAACCACGTATTCCTGCTCGATCTTGGCGGCATCGGCGGTCAACTTGCGCAGAATCTTCCAATCCTGGGTAAACACCAGCAGGCCGCTGGCCTTGGCTTGCAGGTCGGCGCTGGCGCTCAGGCGCAGGAAGTGGCCCTTGAGCGGGCGCTTGCCGAAGCGATGTTCGTCCGACAGGGTTTCGGCGCTGATCGACGCCATCGCCGTGTCGGCATCCACGCCGGCCGGGGCGTGCAGCAGGATGGTCACGGGCTCCGGCGCAGTGGCCTTGGCTTCGGGGTCGAGTTCGACCTTTTGGGTGGTGACCTTGAACTGCGGTTCGTCGATCACTTCACCGTCCACCGAGACCCAGCCGCCTTCGATAAACAGCTCGGCCTCCCGACGGGAGCAACCGACCAGTTCGATAAGGCGTTTGGAGAGGCGTATGGGGTCAGTCATGACAAGGGCCGTAACAAAAGGGGGCGGCTATTGTACCTGCCTGGCGCCGGTTAATCCCGACCCCATTTCATTTAGCCCTGACGCGCCTGTGACGGCAGCTGGCGCAAACGCATGCGCAACAACGGATAAGGCTTGCCCAGGCCGTCGTGCTCCGTGCGTCCGATCACCTCGAAACCCTGCTTGAGGTAAAAACCCAGGGCCTGGGGGTTCTGTTCGTTGACTTCCAACTCATCGGCGTTCATGCACTCCACCGCGTAGCGCAGCAACTGTCGGCCCAAGCCCTGGCCACGGTATTGCGGGTCGATGAACAGCATCTCCACTTTGCCCGCCGCGACCCCGGCAAATCCGGTAATGCGCTGGCGGGCGTCTTTTGTGCAGATCAGCATCACGGCATCCAGGTAGCGGGTCAGCACCAGATCCTTGAGTAACACGATGTAGCTGTCCGGCAGGAAGTCGTGGGTGGCGCGCACCGAAGCTTCCCAGATGCGCACCAGCTCCGGGTAATCGCTGCTCTTAGGTGTGTGAATGACCGAATGCTGCCTCATGCCCGCTGCCCCTTGCCGATATCTGCATTGTTGGGCCAAACGATAGACCGAAAAAAGCCCCGCATCTTGTCCAGAAGCAGGGCTTTTCCAGTTTTTAACGATCAGGCGCGCTTTTCGGCCCACAGGTCGTATTCGTCGGCGTCGGTCACGGTGCACCAGACCTTGTCGCCTGGCTTCAAGCCGCTGGCGTCGTCGATAAATACGTTACCGTCGATCTCCGGCGCATCGAAGAAGCAACGGCCCACGGCGCCTTGTTCGTCGACTTCGTCGATCAACACTTCGATTTCCTTGCCGATGCGCAGTTGCAGGCGCGCCGAGCTGATGGCCTGCTGATGGGCCATGAAGCGTTCCCAACGGTCCTGCTTGACGTCGTCCGGCACCACGGCCAGGTCCAACAGGTTGGCCGGAGCACCTTCAACCGGTGAGTACTGGAAGCAGCCAACGCGGTCCAACTGGGCTTCGGTCAGCCAGTCCAGCAGGTACTGGAAGTCTTCTTCGGTTTCGCCGGGGAAGCCGACGATAAAGGTGGAGCGGATGATCAGCTCGGGGCAGATCTGGCGCCAGTTTTTGATGCGCGCCAGGGTCTTGTCTTCGAAGGCCGGGCGTTTCATGGCCTTGAGCACTTTCGGGCTGGCGTGCTGGAACGGGATGTCCAGGTACGGCAGGATCTTGCCGGCGGCCATCAGCGGGATCAGCTCGTCCACATGCGGGTACGGATAAACATAGTGCAGGCGCACCCACACACCCAGGCTGCTGAGGGCTTCGCAGAGTTCGGTCATGCGGGTCTTCACCGGCGCGCCGTTCCAGAAACCGGTGCGGTATTTCACATCGACGCCGTAGGCGCTGGTGTCCTGGGAGATCACCAGCAGCTCTTTCACGCCGGATTTGACCAGGCGTTGGGCCTCGTCTAGCACGTCACCCACCGGGCGGCTCACCAGCTTGCCGCGCATCGACGGGATGATGCAGAAGCTGCAGCTGTGGTTGCAGCCTTCGGAAATCTTCAGGTAGGCGTAGTGGCGCGGGGTCAGCTTGATGCCTTGCGGTGGCACCAGGTCGATCAGCGGGTTGTGATCCTGACGTGGCGGCACCACCTCGTGCACGGCGTTAACCACTTGCTCATATTGCTGCGGGCCGGTCACCGCCAGCACGCTGGGGTGCACGTCGCGAATATTGCCTTCTTCCACGCCCATGCAGCCGGTCACGATGACCTTGCCGTTTTCCTTGATGGCTTCGCCGATCACTTCCAGCGACTCCGCCTTGGCCGAATCGATAAAGCCACAGGTATTGACCACCACCACGTCCGCGTCCTGATAAGTGGACACCACGTCATAACCTTCCATGCGCAGTTGCGTCAGGATGCGCTCGGAATCGACCAGGGCCTTGGGGCAACCCAGGGATACAAAGCCGACCTTGGGGTTGGCCGTTGCGGGAGTGGTGGACATGTCTAACCTCGGTATTGAATGACGCCGCCGCCGTGAAGGGCAGGGCAGCGGACGGGCGCTGGGCGCGCCTCTGATCAAAAAGTGCGCAATTCTAGCGATGGGCAACGCACTTGACCAGCTTTATGCAGGGAAATACGACGAGCGCTGCGCTATGCTTCGCGCCGTTGCGCATGGGTAAAACCCGTGGGTCAATAAAACGTCTGTTACGAGAAGTAAAACAGCGCATGCTAGGGTTCGCTTAGACGCGCTGTTTATATAAGACCTCAGGTCAAAGGGCAGGAGTGGTTGATGGGTCAGGCAAGTAGTCAGGCAACAGGTGCCGAGCATTCAAACGCCAAGCCGATTGGCATGCTGGTGGCGGCGGTCGGGGTGGTGTATGGCGATATCGGCACCAGCCCGCTCTATACCCTCAAAGAGGTGTTCAACGGCGGTTATGGGGTTCAGGTCAACCACGATGGCGTGCTGGGGATTCTGGCGCTGATTTTCTGGTCGCTGATCTGGGTCGTGTCGATCAAGTACATGCTGTTCGTACTTCGTGCCGACAACCAGGGCGAAGGCGGCATCATGGCCCTTACCGCGCTGGCGCGGCGGGCGGCGGGGGAGCGCAGGAAGCTGCGCAGTTTCCTGGTGGTCTGTGGTCTTTGCGGGGCGGCGTTGTTCTACGGCGACAGCATGATCACCCCGGCGATTTCCGTATTGTCGGCCGTGGAAGGTCTGGAACTGGCGTTCGATGGCCTGGAAAAATGGGTGGTACCGATTGCCCTGGTGGTGTTGGTAGCGCTGTTTCTGATCCAGAAGCATGGCACCGATCACATCGGCAAGTTGTTCGGGCCGGTGATGGTGACCTGGTTTCTGGTGCTGGGCGGCCTGGGTGTGTACGGCATCACCCTGCACCCTGAGGTGCTGCATGCCTTGAACCCGATCTGGGCCGTGCGTTTCTTCGAGGCCCACCCTGGCATTGGCGTGGCGATCCTTGGCGCGGTGGTGCTGGCGTTGACCGGTGCCGAAGCGTTGTACGCCGACATGGGGCACTTCGGCCGCAAGCCGATTGCCCGTGCGTGGTTCATGCTGGTGCTGCCGGCACTGGTGCTTAACTACTTCGGTCAGGGCGCGATGCTATTGGGCGACCCCGAAGCCGCGCGTAACCCGTTCTACTTGCTGGCACCGAGTTGGGCGCTGATCCCGCTGGTGGTGTTGTCCACCCTGGCCACGGTAATTGCGTCCCAGGCAGTGATTTCCGGTGCGTTCTCCTTGACGCGCCAAGCGATCCAGCTTGGTTACATCCCGCGCATGCACATCCAACACACCTCCAGTGCCGAACAGGGCCAGATCTACATTGGCGCGGTGAACTGGTCGCTAATGGTCGGCGTCATTCTGCTGGTACTGGGCTTCGAATCCTCCAATGCCTTGGCCTCGGCCTACGGCGTGGCTGTAACCGGCACCATGCTGATGACCACTATCCTGGTGTCGGCGGTCATGCTGCTGCTGTGGAAATGGCCGCCGGTGCTGGCTGTGCCGGTGCTGGTCTGCTGCCTGTTGGTCGACGGTCTGTACTTCGCCGCCAACGTGCCGAAGATCATCCAGGGCGGGGCCTTCCCGGTACTGGCGGGGATCGTGCTGTTCGTACTGATGACGACGTGGAAACGCGGCAAGCAATTGCTGGTGGACCGCCTCGATGAAGGCGGCCTGCCGTTGCCGATCTTTATCAGCAGTATCCGCGTACAGCCGCCCCACCGGGTGCAGGGCACGGCGGTGTTTCTCACCGCGCGCCCCGACGCTGTGCCCCATGCGCTGTTGCACAACCTGCTGCACAACCAGGTGCTGCATGAGCAAGTGGTGCTGCTGACCGTGGTGTACGAAGACATCCCACGGGTGCCCGCCACCCGGCGGTTCGAGGTGGACTCCTACGGTGAAGGCTTCTTCCGGGTCATCCTGCACTTCGGTTTCACCGACGAGCCGGACGTGCCCGAAGCGCTGAAGCTGTGCCATCTGGACGATCTGGATTTCAGCCCGATGCGCACCACCTACTTCCTCAGCCGTGAAACGGTGATCGCCTCGCGTATCAAAGGCATGGCGCGCTGGCGCGAAGGGCTGTTCGCGTTCATGTTGAAAAACGCCAACGGTAACCTGCGCTTCTTCAAACTCCCGGTAAACCGGGTGATCGAGCTGGGCACCCAGGTCGAAATGTAAGCACGCGCTGCACGGGGGCCGGCAATCGGCTCCCGCTTTGTGCTGAACCCTGTGCAATCGCGCGTTGTCGACTAGGCTCTAAGCACGGTTTGAATAGTGCCCACAGAACCCAGAAGAGGTGCGCCATGAGTCAGCTGCTCGAATCCTATACCCTGCGCCAATTGACCCTGCCCAATCGCATTGCCGTTTCGCCGATGTGCCAGTACTCCAGCGTCGATGGCTTGGCCAACGACTGGCACCTGGTGCACCTCGGCAGCCGTGCTGTGGGCGGCGCCGGTCTGATCTTCACCGAAGCCACCGCTGTGACCGCCGATGGCCGTATCACCGCCCAGGACCTGGGGCTGT
Source organism: Pseudomonas sp. ARP3 (assembly GCF_001029595.1). Lineage (NCBI taxonomy): Bacteria > Pseudomonadati > Pseudomonadota > Gammaproteobacteria > Pseudomonadales > Pseudomonadaceae > Pseudomonas > Pseudomonas sp. ARP3. The sequence continues at coordinate 172,246 of NZ_LEKF01000003.1, read as the reverse complement.
GGAACGATCAACAGATCGAGCCGCTGCAACGCATTACGCGCTTTATTGCGGCCCAAGGGGCGGTTGCCGGTATTCAACTGGCCCATGCCGGGCGCAAGGCCAGCACCCACCGCCCGTGGCTCGGCAAGCATGGCAGCGTCAAGCCCGAAGACGGCGGCTGGGTGCCGGTCGGCCCTTCGCCGATTGCCTTCGACCCGCTGCACACACAACCCAAACAGCTGGATGAGGCACAGATCCAGCAGGTGGTTGCCGACTTCGTCGCGGCCGCCAAACGCGCCTTGACTGCGGGTTTCAAGGTGGTGGAGATCCACGCGGCCCATGGCTATCTGCTGCACCAGTTTCTGTCGCCACTGAGCAATCAACGTCAGGACCAGTACGGGGGCTCGTTCCAGAATCGCATTCGATTGGTGTTGCAAGTGACCGAAGCCGTGCGCGACGTCTGGCCTCAGGAACTGCCACTGTTCGTGCGCGTATCTGCCACCGACTGGGTGGAAGACGGCTGGAACCCGGATGAAACCGTGGAACTGGCGCGCCGCCTCAAAGCAATCGGGGTGGATTTGATCGACGTCTCGTCCGGCGGCACCGCCGCCAACGCCGAGATCCCCACCGGCCCGGGTTACCAGACCCGTTTCGCCGAGCGGGTGCGCAAAGAGTCAGAAATTGCCACCGGCACCGTCGGCATGATCACCGAGCCGGCGCAGGCCGAGCACATCCTGCGTACCTGTCAGGCCGACATCATCTTCCTGGCCCGTGAACTGCTGCGCGATCCGTACTGGCCGTTGCATGCCGACGACGACCTGGGCGGGCGCAAGGCGATCTGGCCGGCGCAGTATCAACGAGCAACCCATCGCGATCAGCCAATCCATGAGTCCGATTTGAGGGATTAGCCGTCGCGACAATAAGCAACCCACCCTGATCCGGTGGGTTTTTTATTGCCCTGAGTATGGGAAATACCTGTAGGCCTTTGTTACCGAAGAAATTTTTTAAGTGAATGCTCTAAAAAAATCCCACGCGCGATCAGAATGTTTCTACGCTTACGGTAAGCCTGATTTCTGGCCCAGGAAATCAGGCGGCTTGCCCACTGAGGCATTGCGCTTCACGGGACGCAGGTGATGGGCGCCAGGAGTATTTGATTGTTATCAGGAGAAGCAGTCCATGGCCAAGTCCTATGGTGTAGCGGGTATGGTGGCGTCATTTCTGACCCGCAGGGTGGCGTTGCGAGGTCGAAGGCTGAGTTCGGATGAAGAGGCGTTGTTGGCGCAGTACCGCGCCCTGACCGAGGATGACCAGGTGGCGATGCGGTACTTGATTGGAGCGATGAAAAGCGTGTCGCGATTCTGAATCGCGGTTCAATCATGGGGGAGCGAACGCTCCCCCATGGTGCATCAGGTGTACTTGCGTTGGTCCGGTGCTGGCGGGAAGTACTGATACAACCAGGTTTCGCTCAAGGTGCGGTCCTGGGTGCGGATAAACAATCGCAGCTCCACCGGTTCCACGCTGTCGCTGGTCGGGTACCAGTCGAACAGAATGCGGTAGCCCTTGATGTTATCCAGTACCAGCACGCTGAAGTCCTTCACCTCGCCGTGGGAACAGGTCACCACCGGTTCGATCCCGGTGCCCTCCGGCAAGCGGTCCAGGCCGCCCCCCTTGAAGTCCACCGCGAAGCGGCGCGCCCACACCGGCGGGTAATGCTCGCCCGGTGCCCAGCCTTCGGTAAAACCGCCCATGCCGGAACGGGTAGCATCCACTTGCGCTAATGGCGTGCTTACCGGTGGCAGGGCGCTCCAGTACAGCTTGTAGCCGTAGTTGAGCGAATCGCCGGCGGCCACGGGGTTTTTCGGGGTCCAGAAGGCGACGATGTTGTCCAGGGTTTCGCCGGTGGTGGGGATTTCTAGCAGGTCGATGGAGCCTTCGCCCCAAGCGGTGGTCGGCTCCACCCACAGGCTTGGGCGTTTGCTGTACCAGTCCACAGTGTCCTGATAGCTGGCGAATTCGTGGTCGGTCTGCACCAGCCCGAAGCCTTTCGGGTCGGTGTCGGCGAACGCATTGAATTGCAGCTTGGCTGGGTTATTCAGAGGGCGGCAGACCCACTCGCCATTGCCGCGCCACATGGCCAGGCGGTCCGAGTCGTGGATCTGCGGGTGGATGGTGTCGCACATGCGGCGCTCGTGGGTGCCGCAGCTGAACATGCTGGTCATCGGTGCGATGCCCAATTGTTCGATGGCCGTGCGCGCATTGATATGCGCGTCAATGGCCATCACCACCTGGTTGGCCTGGCAGTCGATATCGAAGCGGTAGGCACCAGTGGCGCTCGGCGAGTCGAGCAGGGCATAGACCACGAAGCGGGTAGCGTTCTTATCCGGGGTTTCGAACCAGAACTGCGTGAAATCTGGGAATTCTTCGCGTTTTTTCGCGTAGGTGTCGATTGCCAGGCCACGCGCGGACAGGCCGTACTGGCCGGTGGAATCCACCGCGCGGAAATAGCTGGCGCCGAGAAACGACAGCACATCATGACGGTCCAGCTCCGGCGCCTTGAACAGTTTGAAGCCGGAGAAACCCAGGTCGCCGGTCAGTTGCTTGGTGTCGACCGTAGTTTTTTCATAGTTGAACAGCGAAGGGCGGAAATGCACCTCACGGGCTTGGCGGGTCTTAGGGTCGACGCTGTGCATGCGCACCGGCGTCTTGAAGCCCATGCCGACGTGGAAGAACTGCACGTCCAGTTGGCCATTCAGCTCTTTCCACAGCGAATGGTTTCGGTCGTAGCCGATGGCGTTGAAATTCTGCGGGGTCATGCTCGCCAGGGTCGGCGGCAGCACCTGTTTGGTGTCTTTGTAGGCGGTTGCGGCCAGTTGTTTGGCCTGGGCCTTGAGCGATTCGAAGTCGAACGCCACGGCTTTCCCATCGGCGGCGCGGTTCCCGGCCCATGCTTGGGCGGCGAGCAGGCCACTGGCCGACAGACCGGTATAAGCCGCAATGGCCATGGACGCTTTGAGCAAATTCCTACGATGCATAGAGACAACCTGTCGTGAGCAAATCCCGCGCCGTTCCTGGCACGTGCTGGATCAGAAAGTACGGTTCGGACATGCCTTCGGCCAAACGCAACGAACATTAAACAGACGCCGGATAGCTTAAGCGGTTCGATGGTGTAGGAAAAATGATTGATGGCGGGGTGATAGCATTGCAAGTGCGACAAGACATTTCCGGGGCTGTGGGGCAACCACATTACTCACGAATTATGAAGATCCAATGTGGGAGAGGGCTTGCTCCCGATAGCGGTGCATCAGCCAACTATTTCAGTGCTGACCCACTGCTATCGGGGGCGAGCCCCCTCCCACAAACAGTTTTGTATTGCCTGTCAGAGGTGTGTTTCAGGCCACTTCGCCCACGGCTCGGTACGCCTCGTCGATCGCCGCATGCGCGTACGCACTCCAGGCCGCGTCCGAGTTGGCGATGCTCACATGCCCCAACGGTTTGCGCGCCAGGTTCATCAGCGCTTCACTTTCGTCGGCGTCATCGAACAGGCTGTTGGAAAAATACGCATAGCCATGGGACCAGCGATTCACGGTGATCGCCAGGATATCCGTCTCATGGTTGAACCCGCCCGGGCCTAGCATGCGTTGCAGTTGGTCACGTAATTGCGCTTCCAGTTGCTCGAATGTCTGCCCATACAACCGGCCGCGTCCGGCGCGGGCCTGGTCGCGGGCGTTCATGCCGCTGTTGGGGCTGGTGGGCACGTAGACCATGTGCAAGCCGATGGGCTGCGTCGGGTCGCGCGGGTGGTCGTAGCCGCCCATGCTCACCGGGTAGTCCAGCTTGATGCGGCTGTAAGGCTGGGTAGCTGCGTAGATTTCATGCACACCCAACTTCTCAAACGCCTGCCAGTTACGAATCACCACCTTGGTGTACACCAAGGGGAATTTCACGTTCTGGCTCAACGCATGGGCCTGGGGCGCGGGCAGGCCCTTGAGCAGGTACGGAATCATCATGTTGTAGCAGGCCAGGATGCAGCGTTTGCCGCGTACTTGTGCGAGTTGGCCGCCTCGGCTGTAGCCGATATGTACGCCGTCGCCGACATTGCGCACACTCACCGCCGTGCTGTTCAAGCGCAGGCGCACCGGCGCCTTGGGTTGGTCGAGCCTGGCATAGTCGAAGGGCGCCAGCACGATATCGTCCATGGTGTGCCCCGGCGCCACCCCCGGAATCAGGCTGCGCACCAAGAGGCGCGCCAGCGACGCGTTGCCGTCCGGGAAGTGGTAGATGTAGGGCTCTTCCATTTCTGCCGCAGCTTCTTCACTGATCGGCGTCAGGTTCATCCCCGCGAAGCCAGGGAAACCGACGTTATAAGCGTCGGACGCAGCCACGGCATCAATGCTCAAGGCCATAAAGTCATTGGTGCGGCTCTGGAAGTATTTCACCGCACCTTCCGACAACCCCACGTTCTTGAGCAGGAAGTCCCGGTAGCTGGTGGCCGCCAGATAATCGGCCTTTTCCTCGGCCGTTTTGCCCGGCAAGTAGTCCTTGGGCGCAGTGTGCAGTTCGATCAACGCCTGGCGGTCCGCAGCCGGCAGTGGGAAATCATTGATAAAGTCTTTCAGGGCGCGCCCATGCAGCTGTTCCGGGGCGATATCGTCGGCCACCATCGGCGTCGGGTCGCCGGTCACCAGTTTGTCTTCGCCGAAGTTTTCCTTGTCGAAAAATACCCCGCGCGACAGCCCCAGGCTGGGGTAGAACGGGCGGTCGAAGGCGGTTTCGAAGCGCTTGATATTCACCCCGAGCTTTTTCAACAAACCGTTCACTTGCTCGCTGAACAGGTGGGTGGGCGACTGGAAGGCTTCGCTGCCGCCATAGCCGATGATCATGCGGCCGCCGGCCTGGAACTCATTGCGTTTGGCATGGCCGCCGAAATCGTCATGGTTTTCCAGGATCAGGATTTTCGCCTTGGGGTGCTTCTCACGGTAGAACCACGCCGCCGCCAGACCGCTCAGGCCACCGCCGACCACCACCAGGTCATAGTCCTCGGTGATCGGCAAGGTATCGGTGTCAAAGACCTTCTTTTCCCAGCCCATCTGATGCGCCACTTCGAACGAACCGACATGACTGCCGCGCAGGCCGGTGAGGGCGGGTGGGTAATAGCGACCGTCGGGGGCGGCCTGGAGAATCTGCAGCGGCGTGATGCCGGCAGCAATGGTGATGGCGACGCCGTTGAGGAAGTCGCGGCGGGTGATGTCCATGGGGGATCCTGAAAATTATTGTTATTAGCCCCCCTGCAAGCGCCTGCTTGCAGGGGGGCGGCGAATCAATGCTTGAACATCACATGCCGGACCGTGGTGTAGTCCTCCAGCCCATACATGGACATGTCTTTGCCATACCCCGACAGTTTCTGACCGCCGTGGGGCATTTCGCTGACAAGCATGAAATGGGTGTTCACCCAGGTGCAGCCGTATTGCAAGCGTGCGGCCAGGCGATGGGCGCGTCCTACGTCGGCCGTCCACACGGATGACGCAAGGCCGTAGTCCGAATCGTTGGCCCAACCCAGCACCTGGGCTTCATCCGAGAATTTGGTAACCGACACCACCGGCCCGAACACCTCGCGGCGCACGATTTCGTCGTCTTGCTGGGCGTCGGCCAGCACGGTCGGTTCAAAGAAGAACCCGTTGCCTTCTACGGCCTTGCCGCCGGTGATCAGCCGGATATGCGATTGCGCCACGGCACGTTCGACAAACCCGGCCACGCGGTCGCGGTGTTGTGCGGTGATCAATGGCCCCAGCTCGGTGCTTGGGTCATCCTGCAAACCGTACTTGATGCTGGCGACCGCCGCGCCGAGTTTCTCGACAAAGGCGTCGTAGATGTCCGCCTGGGCATAGATGCGACACGCCGCCGTGCAGTCCTGGCCGGCGTTATAGAAACCGAAGGTGCGGATGCCTTCCACGGCGGCGTCGATGTCCGCGTCGTTGAAGATAATCACCGGTGCCTTGCCGCCCAGCTCCATGTGCATGCGCTTCACGCTGTCGGCGGTGTTGGCGATGATGTTCGCGCCGGTGGCGATGGAACCGGTCAGCGACACCATGCGCACTTTCGGATGCTGCACCAGCGGGCTGCCTACTGTCGGGCCGCGGCCAAACACCAGGTTGAGCACGCCGGCCGGGAAGATTTCCGACGCCAGTTCCACCATGCGCAATGCCGTCAGTGGGGTTTGTTCCGACGGTTTGAGCACCACGGTATTACCGGCGGCCAGGGCCGGGGCGATTTTCCAGGCGACCATCATCAGCGGGTAGTTCCACGGTGCGATGGACGCGATCACGCCCACCGGATCGCGGCGGATCATTGAGGTATGGCCGGGCAAGTACTCGCCGCCGGCCGAACCGCTCATGCAGCGACTGGCACCGGCAAAGAAGCGGAACACGTCGGCAATCGCCGGGATCTCGTCGTTCAGCGCGGCGCTGTAGGGTTTGCCGCAGTTGTCCGACTCCAGCTTGGCCAGTTCTTCGCCGTGGGCTTCGATGGCGTCCGCCAATTTGAGCAGCAACAGCGAGCGGTCCTTGGGCGCGGTTTGCGACCAGCTTTCGAACGCGGCATCGGCGGCGCGCACGGCGGCGTCGACCTGGGCTTCGCTGGCTTCGTTGATTTCCACCAGCACACGGCCCAGGGCCGGGTTGAAGATGGCCTGGGCCGGGCCTTCGCCTTGTACCAGTTGGCCGTTGATCAGCAGTTTGGTTTGCATGATTGAGTCCTCCAAAAAACGCGTGTTATTTCCCTGAAGAAACCGGATTTAAATGTGGGAGGGGGCTTGCCCCCGATGCCAGTGGCTCAGTGACAGCTGTGTTGGCTGTCACACCGCTATCGGGGGCAAGCCCCCTCCCACATTTGAACCGCGTTCCTTCAGTGGCCAAGTTATTTACCGCCGCTCCCCGCCACGCTTTCACCGCCGCGGGTCAAGTAATAGGCGCCCAGGATCGGGAACATCGTCACCAGCATCACCAGCATCGCCACCACGTTGGTCACCGGCACATCCCGTGGCCGGCTCAACTGGTTGAGCAGCCACAGCGGCAAGGTGCGCTCATGCCCGGCGGTGAAGGTGGTGACGATGATTTCGTCGAACGACAGCGCAAACGCGAGCATGCCGCCGGCCAGCAGCGCCGAGCCCAGGTTGGGCATGATGATGTAGCGGAAGGTCTGCCAGCCGTCGGCGCCCAGGTCCATCGACGCCTCGATCAGGCTGTGGGAGGTGCGGCGCAAGCGGGCGATGACGTTGTTGTAGACGATCACCACACAAAAGGTGGCGTGGCCGACGATGATGGTGAACATCCCCGGCTCGATGCCCAGGGTCTTGAACGTTGCCAGCAACGCGATACCGGTGATGATCCCCGGCAATGCAATCGGCAGGATCAGCATCAGCGACACGCCCTGTTTGCCGAAGAACTCACGCCGGTACAGCGCCGCGGAAGCCAGTGTGCCGAGCACCATAGCGATCAGGGTGGCGATGGCGGCGATCTGCAGCGACAACTTGATCGCTTCCAATACGTCGGGCCGTGCGAACGCCACGCTGAACCACTTCAGGGTGAAGCCCTGGGGCGGGAAGCTGAACGCCGCTTCTTCGGTGTTGAAGGCGTAGAGGAAGATGATCAGGATCGGGAAGTGCAGGAACACCAGGCCGCCCCAGGCGGCTATGCGCAAACCGAGAGATGCTTTTTCAGAGTGCATCGAAGGCCCCCAGGCGTTTGACGATGGACAGGTAAATCGCGATCAGCACGATCGGCACCAAGGTGAACGCCGCCGCCATGGGCATATTGCCGATGGCGCCTTGCTGGGCGTACACCATGCCGCCGACGAAGTAGCCCGGCGGGCCCACCAGTTGCGGCACGATAAAGTCGCCCAGGGTCAGCGAGAACGTGAAGATCGATCCGGCGGCGATCCCCGGCACCGACAGCGGCAAAATCACCTGCATAAAGGTCTGGCGCGGCTTGGCCCCCAGGTCGGCCGAGGCTTGCAGCAGCGACGGCGGCAAACGCTCCAGGGACGCCTGGATCGGCAGGATCATGAACGGCAGCCAGATATAGACGAACACCATGAACCGTCCTAAGTGCGAGGTGCTCAAGGTGCTGCCGCCCACGCCAGGAATGCCCAGCACAAAGTGCAGCAGCGGCTCCAACCCCAGGTGCTGCACAAACCACTGCGCCACGCCGCCCTTGGCCAGCAGCAAGGTCCAGGCGTAAGCCTTGACGATGTAACTGGCCCACATCGGCATCATCACGGCGATGTAGAAAAACGCCTTGGTCTTGCCGGTGGTGTAGCGCGCCATGTAATAGGCAATCGGGAAGGCGACGATGGCGCTGGCGATCGACACCACGATCGCCATGCTCAGCGTGCGCAGGATGATGTCGAAGTTCGACGGCTGGAACAGCGCGGCGAAGTTGGCCAGGGTCAGGTCCGGGGTAACCGCCATGGTGAAGTCGTCGAAGGTGTAGAAGCCTTGCCATAGCAAGGTCAGCAACGAGCCCAGGTAGATAGCGCCGAACCAGATCAGCGGCGGCACCAGCAGCATCGCCAGGTATAGATTGGGCTTGCGGTACAGCAGGTTGGAAAACCTGCGCATCGGCGCGTGTTGGGAAAGGGCCAGGCTCATGTCACACCTCGCCTGCGCTGTCAGTCAGCGGCGTCATGGCTTCCCGCGCCCAACGCGCGGTGAGGGGCTGGCCGACCTGATGGGCGCCGCTGGTGTCCAGCCACTGGTTGTTGGCCTGGCTGATGCTCAGGGTCTGGCCGTTGTCCAGTTTCAGCTCAAAACGGGTGGCGCTGCCCTGGTACTGGATGTCATGCAGCACGCCGCTGATCTCCACATCGCCAGCGCCCAGCGGGCCTTCGGCAAACCGCACATGTTCCGGACGGATCGAAAACGGTTGGGCGCTGCCGCTCAAGCGCTGGGCCAGTTCGCCCCGAATCACGTTGGAGGTGCCAACGAATTCGGCGACGAACGCCGTGGCCGGTTTCATGTAGAGGTTGCGCGGGGTGTCGACCTGTTCGATACGGCCTTTGTTGAACACCGCCACGCGGTCGGACATGGACAGCGCTTCGGTCTGGTCGTGGGTCACGAAGATAAAGGTGATGCCGAGCTGGCGTTGCAGCTTTTTCAGCTCGCTTTGCATCTGCTCGCGCAGCTTGAGGTCGAGGGCGCCCAGGGGCTCGTCAAGCAACAGCACGCGCGGGCGATTGACCAGCGCGCGGGCCAGGGCCACCCGTTGGCGCTGGCCGCCGGAGAGTTGCACCGGTTTGCGTTCGCCGTAACCGCCCAAGGCCACCATGCCCAGGGCTTCTTCGGCGCGGTTGAGCCGTTCGGCCTTGCCCACGCCTTTGACCTTTAGGCCATAGGCCACGTTGTCGCGCACATTCATATGGGGGAACAGCGCGTAATCCTGGAACACGGTGTTCACATCGCGCTGATACGGCGGCAAGCCGGCGGCTTCCTCACCATGAATGCGGATCGAGCCGGCGCTGGGTTGTTCGAAGCCGGCGATCAGCCGCAGGCAGGTGGTCTTGCCCGAGCCGGAAGGGCCGAGCATGGAAAAGAACTCGCCGTCCTCAATATCGATGCAAACCCGGTCAACGGCTTTCACTTCGCCGAACTGACGGGAAACGTGGGTGAATTGGACTGCAAGCGTCATGGTGCGGTGCTCCAAAAAGGCGCGGGTCGTCGCAGCGGCCCGGCCTGGACTTCTGAAAAAACAAAACATCTGTGAGTGCGGTCAATGTGGGAGGGGGCTTGCCCCCGATACCAGTGGTTCAGTGAAAGCTGGGTTGGCTGTCACACCGCTATCGGGGGCAAGCCCCCTCCCACAGTAGGTCTATGCCGTCTTGATGGTTTTAACGGCCGCCCATGATCGCAATGTAGTCCTGGGTCCAGCGGCTGTACGGCACGAACTTGCCGCCTTCGGCCTGTGGGGTTTTCCAGAAGGCGATCTTGTCGAACTGGTCGAAGCCATTGGTCTTGCAACCCTCGGCGCCGAGCAATTCGCTCTCCTTACACGCGGCCGGCACCGCTGGCAGCGAGCCGAACCAGGCGGCGACATCGCCCTGGACCTTCGGCTGCAGCGACCAGTCCATCCACTTGTAGGCACAGTTGGGGTGCTTGGCCTCGCTGTGCAGCATGGTAGTGTCGGCCCAGCCGGTGGCGCCTTCCTTGGGGATGGTCGAGGCGATCGGTTGTTTCTCATTGACCAGCCCGTTGACTTGGTACGGCCAGGCACTGGAGGCCACCACGCCTTCGTTCTTGAAGTCGCTCATTTGCACGGTGGTGTCGTGCCAGTAACGGTGGATCAGCGGTTGCTGGGCGCGCAGCAGGTCGAGCACGGCCTTGTATTGCGCTTCGGTCAGCTCGTAGGGGCTCTGGATTCCCAGCTCCGGTTTGGTGGCCTTGAGGTACAGCGCCGCGTCGGCGATGTAGATCGGGCCGTCATAGGCCTGCACGCGGCCCTTGTTCGGCTTGCCGTCCGGCAGGTTCTGCGGGTCGAACAGCACGCTCCAGCTAGTGGGCGCGGTCTTGAACACGCTGGTGTTGTACATCAGCACGTTCGGCCCCCATTGGTACGGGGTGCCATAAGTTTGCTGGCCGACCACGTACCACGGCGCATCCTTGAGGCGCGGGTCGAGGTTTTTCCAGTTGGGAATCAGCGCGGTGTTGATCGGCTGCACACGCTTGCCGACGATCAACCGCAGCGACGCATCGCCGGAGGCGGTGACCAGGTCATAGCCGCCCTTGGCCATCAGGCTGACCATTTCGTCAGAGGTGGCGGCGGTTTTCACATTGACCTTGCAGCCGGTTTCCTTCTCGAAACCGCTGACCCAATCGTAGGCTTTGTCGCTTTCGCCACGTTCGATATAGCCGGGCCAGGCGACGATATCCAACTGGCCTTCGCCGGCGCCGACCGCCTTGAGCGGTTCGGCGGCTTGCAGGCTGGCGCTGGCCAGCAGCGCGGTGGTCAAGGCACTGAGCAGTGCGGTCTTGTGCGCGGACATGGGGGTTCCCTCTTCTTTAATTATGGTCGGGGCAGTGTGTGAAGCCGTGATGCATGAGCTTAGTTGTTGTTTTAAAGGTGCTGACCGTGACGCGCCATGATGTGGCGCACCACGCTGTAGTCCTGTAACGAGTCGCTCGACAGATCTTTCCCGTATCCCGAGCGCTTCAAACCGCCGTGGGGCATTTCGCTGACCAGCATGAAGTGGCTGTTGATCCAGGTGCAGCCGTATTGCAGGCGTGCCGCCACTTGCATGGCTTTGTCCAGGTTCTGGGTCCACACCGAAGAGGCCAGGCCGTATTCGGAATCGTTGGCCCAGTCCACCGCTTGCTCCAGTTCGTCGAAGCGGGTCACGGTGACCACCGGGCCAAACACTTCGCGCTGCACGATCTCATCGCTTTGCTTGCAACCGGCCAGCAGGGTGGGCTGGTAATAGAAACCGGCACCGGAATGCACGGCGGCGCCGGTGACCCGTTCGATATGCGGTTGGCCGAGGGCGCGTTCGACAAAGCTGGCGACGCGGTCGCGCTGGCGTGTGCTGATCAGCGGGCCGAGTTCGTTATCGGCGTCGCGTTTGCCGGCAAAGCGCAGGCTGCCGACGGCCGCGCCCAGCTCGGCGACCAATTTGTCGTGAATCCCGGCCTGGGCATAGATACGGCATGCGGCGGTGCAATCCTGCCCGGCGTTGTAATAGCCATAGGCGCGCACGCCTTCGACCACGGCCTGCAGGTCGGCGTCGTTACACACGATCACCGGTGCCTTGCCGCCCAATTCCAGGTGCGTGCGTTTCAGGGTTTTGGACGCGGCTTGCAGAATCTTCTGGCCGGTGACGATATCGCCGGTCAGCGACACCATGCGCACCTTGGGATGACTGACCAAATGGCTGCCGACCCCTTCGCCGCCGCCGCACAAAATGTTGATCACGCCCCGTGGCAGCAGCTCTTTGAGCACGGGTGCCAGGGCCAGGATCGACAGCGGCGTGTGTTCCGACGGTTTGAACACCAGGGTATTACCGGCGGCGAGGGCCGGGGCGATCTTCCACGCGGCCATCATCAACGGGTAGTTCCATGGCGCAATGGAGGCCACCACGCCGATCGGGTCGCGGCGCACCATGCTGGTGTAGCCCGGCAGGTATTCGCCGCTCAATTGGCCAGTCTGGCAACGCACGGCGCCAGCGAAGAAGCGGAACACATCCACAGTGGCGCTCAAATCATCCTGACGCGCCAGGTGCAACGGCTTGCCGCAGTTCAGCGATTCCAGACGGGCCAGGTAGTCGGCTTGTTTTTCAATAGCATCGGCGATGCCCAGCAGCAGGTTGGCGCGTTGCTGCGGCGTGGTCCGCGACCAACCGGCAAAGGCGCGGTGGGCGGCAAGGATGGCGCTTTCGACTTGCTCGGTGCTGGCTTCGGCGATTTGAGTCAGCACTTCACCGGTGGCCGGGTTGAGGATCGGCTCGACAAACCCCTGGCCTTGAACCAGTTCGCCGTCGATCAGCAACGCAGTGAGCAGCGGGGTGGACGCGCCGGACATTTTTCGCGATCTCTTTTCTTGTGTGGCCATGGGCGTTCTCTTACAAGGCGCCCGGCTTTCTCTTATGGATGAGTCGAGAGTAGAGGGCGGGCGCGAGGTCAACAAATACTAAATACTGAATGCAGCATTCGATTAAATAGATGGCTTGCGTGGGTGCGGTTGTTCGCGTGCCACAGTGAGGAACGGGTCCACCAGGGTCGGACGCGCGGTGCCACGGCGCCAGGCCAGGCCGACATCCAGAGTCTGGCTGAGGTCTGCAATCGGCCGCGCTTCAATAATGTCGCCTTCCAGCGACCAGGGGCGGTAGGTCATGTCCGGCTGGATCGACACCCCCAGGCCCGCCGCCACCAAGCTGCGCACCGCTTCGGTGGATGCCGTGCGCAAGGTCACACGCGGTTGCAGGCCGGCGCCGGCCCACAGGCGCTGAGCGTTGTGGCCCATTTCATCGACGTTCAACTGAATCAACGGTTCGCGTGCCACATCAGCCAGGTTGATGCTGTCGTGCTCCAACAACGGGTGCTGCGCCGGCAGCCACAGGCGGTGGGGCGAGTGGGTCAGGACTTCGGTCTGCAGGGCATGACGGTCTTCGAGGTTGGACAGGATCAGCACGCCCACGTCGATTTCGCCGCTGACCAGCAGATGTTCGATATACGGGCGCTCGTCTTCCATTACGCGGATTTCCACATTGGGGTACGCGCGCTGGAAGCGGGTCAGCAGGTCGGCCAAGTAGTAGCCGGCCACCAGGCTGGTCACGCCGACGATCAATTGCCCGGCTACCTGGTCGGTGCTCTGTTGCAGGCTGCGCTTGGCGTTGTCGACGGTGGCCAGAATCAGGTGTGCCTGGCGCAGAAACTGATGGCCCTGGTGGGTGAGGGTCATGCCCTTGGCGTGGCGATTGAACAGGTTGACGCCAATCTCCTGCTCCAGTTGCTGGATCGCCAGGGTCAGGGTCGACTGAGAGATGAACGCGGTTTGCGCGGCGGCGGAGATCGAGCCGGTCTCGGCCACGGCAATGAAGTGGCGGATTTGACGCAAGGTCATCATGCTGGAATTACCAGAAGGCTGTTTTTATAGAAGTACCTGAGTGTATATCGATTTATACGATAGGCAGCGGCGTTACATCTGGAAGCACTCTAGATCCTGGTTTTTTGGCACTTAGTTTTACGCTGGCAGCCTATTGGTCCTATGAACCCAAGTGTCTGGAGGCTGTTATGAACACCCGTGGATTGCTCGATCAGTTGCTCAAGTCTGGTCAGGACATGTTGCAGAATAAGGCCGGCGGCCAGCGCAAACAGGAAGACAAGGGCGCCTTGGGCGGTCTGCTCGGCGGTGGCGGCCTGGGCAGCCTGCTCGGTGGCGCTGGCGGGGGAGCCCTGGCGGCGGGTGCCATGGGGCTGTTGCTGGGTAACAAAAAAGCCCGCAAATTCGGCGGCAAGGCCCTGACCTACGGCGGTTTGGCCGCCTTGGGCGTCATCGCCTACAAAGCCTATGGCAACTGGCAGGCGCAACAGGCCAGTGCGCCCCAAGGCGAACCGCAAACCATCGACCGTCTGCCACCGGCCCAGGTCGAGCAGCACAGCCAGGGCATCCTCAAGGCGTTGGTCGCCGCCGCCAAGGCCGACGGCCATGTAGACGAGCGTGAGCGCGCGCTGATCGAAGGCGAGTTCACCAAACTCGACAATGACCCCCAATTGCAACACTGGCTGCATGCCGAACTGAACAAGCCCCTGGACCCGGCGGATGTCGCCCGCGCCGCCGACACCCCGGAAATGGCCGCCGAGATGTACATCGCCAGCGTGATGCTGGTAGATGAGGAAAACTTTATGGAGAAGGCGTATCTGGATGAGTTGGCGCGCCAGCTCAAACTGGAGCCGGGCTTGAAGGTGGAACTGGAAAAACAAGTACGGCTTAACCAATAACCACCGGTTTAAAACAAAATGTGGGAGGGGGCTTGCCCCCGATAGCGGTGCATCAGTTGCAGGTTTTCCAACTGAGGTATCGTCATCGGGGCAAGCCTCCTCCCACAGGCGTTTTAGCGTTTATGTCGGTTGACCACCAAACCCATTCATAAATGAGCGCTGCTGCTCAGCTATACTCCCCTCCATTTGAATGGCCCTTCGAGGAAGTACTGTGAAGAATTGGACCTTGCGCCAACGGATCCTGGCAAGTTTTGCGGTCGTTATCGCCATCATGCTGTTAATGGTCGTGGTCTCTTATTCACGGTTACTGAAAATCGAGGCTGGGCAAGAAGCCGTGCGCGATGACGCTGTGCCGGGGGTTTATCTGAGCTCAATGATCCGCAGTGCGTGGGTCGACAGCTATCTGCAGACCCTCGATATCATCGGTATGCGCGAAGACAAAACCCTGACCAGTGCCGACAAGACCGATTACCAGGGTTTCGAAAAGCGCATCGAACAACAAATGGCCAATTACGAGAAAACGATCGGCAACCAGGCCGATCGTATGGAGTTCGATAACTTCAAGGCCTCGCACAGCAATTACAACAAGGTCCTGGCGCAAGTACTCGATCGCATCCAGGCCAACGATTTGCCGGCCGCCCACGAGTTGCTGGATGAGCAGTTGACGCCGATCTGGATTGAAGGTCGCATGAAACTCAACGACATCATCGCCGAAAATAAAGGCGTGTCCGATAACGCAACGTCCGCCATCGATGAAGCAGTGGTCTCCGCCAAGATCAGTTTGTTCGTGTCGCTTGCCGTGGCGATTCTGGCTGCTGGCCTGTGCGGTTTGCTGCTGATGCGCGCGATCATGTCGCCCATGCAGCGTATCGTCGAAATTCTTGAGGTCATGCGCACCGGCGACCTGAGCAAGCGTCTGAACCTGTCGCGCAAGGACGAGTTCAACGCGGTCGAAACCGGCTTCAACGACATGATGACCGAGCTGACCGCCCTGGTGTCCCAGGCCCAGCGCTCGTCGGTGCAGGTGACCACTTCGGTCACCGAGATCGCCGCCACCTCCAAGCAGCAACAGGCCACCGCCACCGAAACCGCGGCGACCACCACCGAAATCGGTGCCACGTCCCGCGAAATCGCCGCCACCTCCAAGGACCTGGTGCGCACCATGACCGAAGTTTCCACCGCCGCCGATCAGGCATCGGTGGCTGCCGGTTCCGGTCAGCAGGGCCTGGCGCGCATGGAAGAAACCATGCACTCGGTAATGGGCGCCGCCGACCTGGTCAACGCCAAGCTGGCGATCCTCAATGAGAAGGCCGGCAACATCAACCAAGTGGTGGTGACCATCGTCAAGGTCGCCGACCAGACCAACCTGCTGTCGCTCAATGCCGCTATCGAAGCCGAGAAGGCCGGTGAGTACGGGCGCGGCTTCGCTGTGGTCGCCACCGAGGTGCGGCGCCTGGCCGACCAGACTGCCGTGGCCACGTACGACATCGAGCAGATGGTGCGTGAGATCCAGTCGGCGGTGTCGGCCGGGGTGATGGGCATGGACAAATTCTCCGAAGAAGTGCGCCGCGGCATGTTCGAAGTGCAGCAGGTGGGCGAGCAGCTGTCGCAGATCATCCATCAGGTCCAAGCCCTGGCGCCGCGAGTGCTGATGGTCAACGAAGGCATGCAGGCCCAAGCCACGGGGGCCGAACAGATTAACCACGCGCTGGTGCAATTGGGCGACGCCAGCAGCCAGACGGTGGAGTCCCTGCGTCAGGCCAGTTTCGCCATCGATGAACTGAGCCAGGTTGCGGTGGGTCTGCGCAGCGGCGTGTCGCGTTTCAAAGTCTGATGAGCGAACTCGCGGCTAAACGCGGCGCCGTCCCGGCAGCGAAAAAAGCGTTGTTCCTGGTGTTTCATATCGGCAGCGAACGCTATGCCCTACGGGCCACCGAAGTGGCCGAAGTACTGCCGCGCCTGCCGCTCAAACCCATCGCCCACGCTCCTGTGTGGGTGGCCGGTATTTTCGCCCATCGCGGCGCGCTGGTGCCGGTCATCGACCTCAGTGCCCTGGCCTTCGGCACGCCGGCCCAGGTACGGACCAGCACGCGGCTGGTACTGGTGCATTACCAACCGCAGCCCTGGGTCGAGGCGCGCCGGCTGGGGCTGATTCTAGAGCAGGCCACCGACACCCTGCGTTGCGGCCTTGAAGAGTTCCAAGCGTACGGCCTGGACAACCGCGAGGCGCCCTACCTGGGGCCCGTGCGCGAAGATGCAGAGGGCCTGATGCAGTGGATCGGCGTTAATGATCTGCTCACCGATGACGTGCGCGCCCTGTTGTTTTCCAGCGAGCTGAGCCTATGAGCAACGACCCGCGCTTCTTTGCCTTCCTTAAGGAACGCATCGGCCTGGACGTGGCGTCGGTGGGCGAGGCCATCATCGAGCGGGCCGTGCGCCAGCGCAGCCAGGTTGTTGGGGCACTTACCCCGGACGATTACTGGCAGCGCCTGCAACGCTCCCACGACGAGCAGCAAGCGCTGATCGAAGCGGTGATCGTCCCCGAGACCTGGTTTTTCCGTTATCCCGAATCCTTCGCCACGCTGGCGCGCTTGGCCTGCGCGCGCTTGGCCGAGATCAAGCAGATGCGCGCCCTGCGTATCCTTAGCCTGCCGTGTTCCACCGGGGAAGAACCTTACTCGATCGCCATGGCCCTGCTGGATGCCGGGTTGGCGCCGCATCAGTTCAAGGTGCAGGGCATGGATGTCAGCCCGCTGTCGGTGGAGCGCGCCCGGCGCGGCGTGTATGGCAAGAATTCGTTTCGCGGCGGTGATTTGGCCTTTCGCGAACGCCACTTCACCGAGCACAGCGACGGTTACCACATCGCCGACCGCGTGCGCGAACAGGTGCGTCTGCAAGTGGGCAACCTGCTTGACCCGGCGCTGCTGGCCAATGAGGCCAGCTACGATTTTGTGTTTTGCCGCAACCTGTTGATCTACTTCGATCAACCGACCCAGCAGCAAGTGTTCGAAGTGCTCAAGGCCCTGACCCACGTCGACGGCGTGCTGTTTATCGGCCCGGCCGAAGGCAGCTTGTTGGGGCGCCACGGCATGCGCTCGATTGGGGTGCCGCAGTCCTTTGCCTTCAGTCGGCACGCGGAACCGGTCAGGCCCGAGCCGACCTTCATACCGATGCCCAAGCCGCAACGCACTGCGGCGCCGCTTCCGGCTAAACCACGGCCGTTCAGCACAGTGAGTGCCCAGGTAGTGCCGATCAAGGCGCCACCCTCCGAAGCGGGCGCCTTGCTCAGCCGTATCGCCACCCTGGCCAACCAAGGCAAAAGTGCCGAGGCCCGCGCCATGTGCGAACAGTATTTGAGCGACCATCCCCCGGCCGCCCAGGTGTTCTATTGGCTGGGGCTGCTCAGCGATGTGGAGGGCAGTGCCCAGCAGGCCCAGGGGTATTATCGAAAAGCCTTGTACCTGGAACCCCAGCATCCGCAGGCCCTGATGCAGTTGGCCGCGCTGCTGGAATCCCAGGGCGACAGTGCGGGGGCGCGTCGTTTGCAGGCGCGGGCCGCCCGCAGCGAGCGAGCTGACAGTGAGTCCAAACCATGAGTAGCCCCGACGCGCTCGACACCACCGGCCTGGACCTGACCCTGGCCGACACCCAAGCCATCGACGATTGCTGGAACCGCATCGGCGTCCATGGCGACAAATCCTGCCCGCTGCTGGTGGAACACATCCACTGCCGTAACTGCTCGGTCTATTCCGCCGCGGCCACGCGCCTGCTGGACCGCTATGCCTTGCAACAGGACGACCGTCGCGCTCACGTCGCCGAGACGGTCGACGAGGACGTGGCGACCCGCTCGCTGTTGATGTTCCGCCTCGGTGACGAGTGGCTCGGCATCGCCACCCGTTGCCTGGTGGAGGTGGCGCCGCTGCAACCGATCCATTCGCTGCCGCACCAGCGCTCGCGCGCCTTGCTCGGCGTGGCCAATGTGCGCGGTGCGCTGGTGGCGTGCTTGTCGCTGATGGAACTGCTCGGTCTGGATGCCACTGACAGTGGGCCTAGCGGCGCACGGGTCACACCGCGCATGTTGATCATTGCCGCGCAGGATGGCCCGGTGGTGGTGCCGGTGGATGAAGTGGACGGTATCCACGCCATCGACGAGCGTACGTTGAGCGCGGCGTCGGTGTCCGGCACCCAGGCCAGCGCGCGCTACACCCAGGGCGTGCTGCAATGGAAGGGCCGCAGCCTGCGCTGGCTGGACGAGGCACAATTGTTGTCTGCCGTGACACGGAGCCTTACATGACCCCCGACCAGATGCGTGATGCTTCGCTGCTGGAACTGTTCAGCCTGGAAGCCGATGCGCAGACCCAGGTGCTGAGCGCGGGCCTGCTGGCCCTGGAGCGCAACCCGACCCAGGCCGACCAACTCGAAGCCTGCATGCGCGCGGCCCACTCGCTCAAAGGCGCGGCGCGCATCGTGGGGGTGGATGCCGGGGTCAGCGTGGCCCATGTCATGGAGGACTGCCTGGTCAGTGCCCAGGAAAGCCGTCTGTATCTGCAACCTGAACATATCGATGCATTGCTGCAAGGCACCGACCTGCTGATGCGCATCGCCACCCCCGGCAACGACGTGGGGCCAGCGGATATTGAAGCGTATGTGGCGTTGATGGAGCGCTTGCTGGACCCCTCGCACCCGAGCCCCGGCGTTGCGCCGCCAACAGTACCCGAGCCAGCCCCCGAGCCGGTGCTTGAAGAACTGCCGCCGGAGCCCGAGCCCGCGCCGCCCGTCACCAGCGACCCACCGCGTCAGGGCAAGCGCATGACCGAAGGCGGCGAGCGCGTATTGCGCGTGACCGCCGAGCGCTTGAACAGCCTGCTGGACCTGTCGAGCAAGTCTTTGGTGGAAACCCAGCGCATCAAGCCCTACCTGGTCAGCCTGCAGCGCCTCAAGCGTATTCAGAGCCAGAGCGTGCGTGCCCTCGACACCCTCGATGGCCAGCTCAAGACCCAGCACCTGAGCCTCGAAGCCCAGGAGGCCCTGGCCGATGCGCGCCGCCTGCTGGGCGAAGCCCAGGCGCTGCTGGCGGAAAAAACCGCCGAGCTCGATGAGTTCGGCTGGCAGGCCGGGCAGCGCGCCCAGGTGCTCTATGACACCGCGCTGGCCTGTCGCATGCGCCCGTTTGCAGACGTGCTGGCGGGGCAGGTGCGCATGGTGCGCGACCTGGGCCGCAGCCTGGGCAAGCAAGTCCGGCTGGAAATCGAAGGCGAGAAAACCCAGGTCGATCGCGACGTACTGGAAAAACTCGAAGCGCCCCTCACTCATCTGTTACGCAATGCCGTCGACCACGGTATCGAAATGCCCGAGCAACGTGTGCTGGCGGGCAAACCGGCCGAAGGGCTGATCCGCCTGCGCGCCTCGCACCAGGCTGGTCTGTTGGTGCTGGAGCTGAGTGACGACGGCAATGGCGTGGACCTCGAACGCCTGCGCGGCACCATTGTCGAGCGCAAGCTGTCGCCGCTGGAGACCGCGCTGCGCCTGAGCGAAGAGGAGTTGCTGACGTTCCTGTTCCTGCCGGGTTTCAGCCTGCGCGACAAAGTCACCGAAGTGTCCGGGCGCGGCGTCGGGCTGGACGCGGTGCAGCATATGGTGCGCCAACTGCGCGGCGCGGTGGTGCTGGAACAAGCGGCGGGGCAGGGCAGCCGTTTCCATCTGGAGGTGCCGCTGACCCTATCGGTGGTGCGCAGCCTGGTGGTCGAGGTCGGCGAAGAGGCTTATGCCTTCCCGTTGGCGCATATCGAACGCATGTGCGATCTGGCGCCGGAAGACATCGTGCAACTGGAAGGTCGCCAGCATTTCTGGCACGAAGGCCGGCATGTCGGCCTGGTCGCCGCCAGCCAATTGTTGCAGCGACCGGCCGGGCAGAGCCCTTCGGAAACGCTGAAAGTTGTAGTGATTCGTGAGCGTGATGCGGTGTATGGGATTGCCGTGGAACGCTTTATCGGCGAGCGCACCCTGGTGGTGTTGCCGCTGGATGATCGCCTGGGCAAGGTCCAGGATATTTCCGCCGGTGCATTGCTCGACGACGGCTCGGTGGTGCTGATCGTCGACGTCGAAGACATGCTGCGTTCGGTGGACAAACTGCTCAATACCGGGCGCCTTGAGCGTATCGCCCGGCGCAGCCAGCAGACCGCCGAAGCTCCGCGCAAACGCGTGCTGGTGGTGGATGACTCGCTCACGGTGCGTGAATTGCAACGCAAATTGCTGCTTAATCGCGGCTACGAAGTGGCCGTGGCCGTCGATGGCATGGACGGCTGGAACGCCTTGCGTTCCGAGGATTTCGACCTGCTGATCACTGACATTGATATGCCTCGCATGGACGGTATCGAATTGGTCACACTCTTGCGCCGTGACAGTCGCCTGCAATCGTTGCCGGTGATGGTGGTGTCGTATAAAGACCGCGAAGAAGACCGCCGACGCGGGCTCGACGCCGGGGCCGATTATTACCTGGCCAAAGCCAGTTTCCACGACGACGCCTTGCTCGATGCCGTGATGGAACTGATCGGAGGTGCGCGGGCATGAAGATCGCCATCGTCAATGACATGCCGCTGGCCATCGAGGCTTTGCGCCGAGCGTTGAGTTTCGAGCCGGCGCATCAAGTGGTGTGGGTGGCCAGCAATGGCCTGGAAGCGGTGCAGCGCTGCGCCGAACTGACCCCGGACCTGATCCTTATGGACCTGATCATGCCGGTAATGGACGGTGTGGAGGCCACGCGCCAGATCATGGCCGAGACCCCGTGCGCGATTCTGATCGTGACCGTCGACCGCCAGGCCAATGTGAGCCGCGTGTTCGAAGCCATGGGCCATGGCGCCCTCGACGTGGTGGATACGCCGGCGTTGGGCGTGGGCAACCCCCAGGATGCGGCGGCACCGTTGCTGCGCAAGATCCTCAACATCGGTTGGTTGATCGGCCAGCGCGGCAGCCGTGTGCGCGCGGAAACCGCGCCGCCGCGCCACGAGGGCAAACGCCAGCGGCTGGTGGCCATCGGCTCTTCGGCCGGCGGCCCGGCGGCCCTGGAAACCCTGCTCAAAGGCCTGCCCCGCGACTTTCCCGCCGCCATTGTGCTGGTGCAGCACGTCGACCAGGTGTTCGCCGCCGGCATGGCCGAGTGGCTCAGCAGCGCGTCCAGCCTGCCGGTGCGCCTGGCCCGTGAAGGTGAGCCGCCCCAGAGCGGGGTGGTATTGCTGGCCGGGACCAACCATCACATTCGTTTATTGAAGAACGGTACGCTGGCCTACACCGCAGAACCGGTGAACGAGATCTATCGCCCGTCGATCGACGTGTTTTTCGAGAGCGTCGCCAGTCACTGGAATGGCGATGCTGTCGGCGTATTGCTGACCGGCATGGGGCGCGACGGGGCCCAGGGTCTCAAACTGCTGCGTGAACAAGGTTATTTGACCATCGCCCAGGATCAACAGAGCTCGGCGGTGTATGGCATGCCCAAAGCGGCGGCGGCAATCGATGCCGCTGTTGAAATTCGCCCACTGGATAGAATTGCGCCTCGACTGCTGGAGGTCTTTGCACAATGAGCAAGACCTTGCGCGGTGCTGGCTTGCAGGTGGTAATTCAGGTGACTGCAGATGAATGATTTACAGATCGACGACATCAAGACCGACGAAAACGCCGCCATGGTGTTGCTGGTCGACGACCAGGCCATGATCGGCGAAGCCGTGCGGCGTGGCCTGGCCCATGAAGAAAACATCGACTTCCATTTCTGCGCCGACCCGCACCAGGCCATTGCCCAGGCCATCCGCATCAAACCGACGGTGATCCTGCAGGATCTGGTGATGCCCGGCCTCGATGGCCTGACCCTGGTGCGCGAGTACCGCAACCACCCGGCCACGGCGAACATCCCGATCATCGTGCTTTCCACCAAGGAAGATCCGCTGATCAAGAGCGCGGCATTTGCAGCCGGCGCCAACGATTACCTGGTCAAGCTGCCGGACAACATCGAACTGGTGGCGCGCATCCGCTATCACTCACGTTCCTATATGACCCTGTTGCAGCGCGATGCGGCATACCGTGCGCTGCGGGTCAGCCAGCAGCAGTTGCTGGACACCAACCTGGTGCTGCAACGGTTGATGAACTCCGATGGCCTGACCGGGCTGTCCAACCGTCGCCACTTCGACGAATACCTGGAGCTGGAATGGCGGCGCGCCATGCGTGACCAGACCCAGCTGTCATTGCTGATGATCGACGTGGACTTCTTCAAGACCTACAACGACAGCTTCGGCCACGTCGAAGGCGACGAAGCCCTGCGTAAGGTCGCCGACACCATCCGTGACGCCAGCAGCCGCCCGTCGGACCTGCCGGCGCGCTACGGCGGCGAGGAGTTCGCTCTGGTGCTGCCCAACACCTCGCCGGGTGGCGCGCGCCTGGTGGCGGAAAAACTGCGCATGGCCGTCGCCGCGCTGAACATCCCCCACAATGCCCCGACCGAAGGTTCGTGCCTGACCGTCAGCATCGGCCTGTCCACCATGGTCCCGCAGCAGGGCTCCAGTTGCCGCCAGGTGATCATGGCGGCGGACAAGGGTCTGTATACGGCCAAGCACAATGGGCGCAATCAGGTCGGTATCGAATGACCTGAGGCTGTGCTCAACACAAGTTTCAAAGGCAGACTCCTAACTCTTTGGTGAGCAGACTTGCCCTGCGCCGGGCTGCGAAGCGGCCCCAAACCCAGGCACCTCGGTGTGTCAGCTAAAACCACATCGCCTGGAGTGGGGCTGCGTCGCAGCCCAGCGCGGGCGGTGCGACGATTCGACAAGCCCGCTCACCACGGCAACTCCCTTCCCACAGCGGGTTTTCATAGGGTTTGAAACCGCCTTTTCGGCTCAGCGGGCTGCCGTTTCCAGCGGTTTGCCGTTATACTCGCCGGCTTTCAAAAGTTCGCCAACGAGTGCTGCCCGCCATGGAAATCAACCCGATCCTTAACACCATCAAGGACCTGTCCGAGCGCTCCGAAACTATTCGGGGGTATCTTTGACTACGATCAAAAGCATGAGCGTCTGACCGAGGTCAACCGCGAGCTTGAAGATCCGAGTGTCTGGAACAAACCTGAATACGCCCAGGAACTGGGGCGCGAGCGCGCTGCGCTGGCGCAGATCGTCGACACCCTCGACGAACTGAACACCGGCCTGGCCGATTGCCGTGACCTGCTGGACATGGCCGTCGAAGAAAACGACGAAGGCGCAGTGGGCGATGTGGTCGCCGAGCTGGCCCGTCTCGAGGAAAACCTCGCCAAGCTTGAATTCCGCCGTATGTTCAGCCACGAAATGGACCCGAACAACGCCTACCTGGACATCCAGGCCGGTTCCGGCGGCACCGAGGCCCAGGACTGGGCCAACATCCTGCTGCGCATGTACCTGCGCTGGGCCGACAAGCGCGGTTTCGACGCGACCATCATGGAGCTGTCCGCCGGTGAAGTCGCCGGTATCAAGGGTGCTACCGTGCATATCAAGGGCGAATACGCCTTTGGCTGGCTGCGTACCGAGATCGGCGTGCACCGTCTGGTGCGCAAGAGCCCGTTCGACTCCGGCAACCGTCGCCACACTTCGTTCTGCGCGGTGTTCGTCTCGCCCGAGATCGATGACAAAGTGGAAATTGAGATCAACCCGGCGGACCTGCGGATCGATACCTATCGTTCCTCCGGTGCCGGCGGTCAGCACGTCAACACCACCGACTCGGCCGTGCGGATTACCCACGTACCGACCAACACCGTGGTGAGCTGCCAGAACGAACGCTCCCAGCACGCCAACAAGGACACCGCCATGAAAATGCTGCGGGCCAAGTTGTACGAGCAGGAGATGCAGAAGCGCAACGCCGCTTCCCAGGCGCTGGAAGACACCAAGTCGGATATCGGCTGGGGTCACCAGATCCGTTCCTATGTGCTCGACGCGTCGCGTATCAAGGATCTGCGCACTAACATCGAACGTAGCGACTGCGACAAGGTGCTCGACGGTGATATCGACGAGTACCTGGAAGCCAGCCTGAAGTCCGGCCTGTAATACCCTGTGTGGGAGCGGGCTTGCCCGCGATCCCCAGGCCGAAGGCCTGAGGGCAACGAACCTGTGATGGAAAATTTAAAGACATGAGCGACCAACAACTCGACCCGCAAGCCCTGCAACAGGAAGAAAACTCCCTGATCGCCCTGCGCAAGGAAAAGCTTGCTGCCGAGCGCGCCAAGGGCAACGCCTTCCCCAACGACTTCCGCCGCGACAACTACTGCGATGCCTTGCAGAAACAGTACGCGGACAAGACCAAGGAAGAGCTGGCGGAAGCGGCGATCCCGGTCAAGGTGGCAGGTCGCATCATGCTCAACCGTGGCTCGTTCATGGTGATCCAGGACATGACCGGGCGTATCCAGGTCTACGTCAACCGCAAGACCCTGTCCGAAGAAACCCTTGCCTCGGTGAAAACCTGGGACATGGGCGACATCATCGCCGCCGAAGGCACCCTGGCCCGTTCCGGCAAGGGCGACCTGTACGTGGAAATGACCAACGTGCGCCTGCTGACCAAGTCCTTGCGCCCGCTGCCGGACAAGCACCACGGCCTGACCGACACCGAGCAACGCTATCGCCAGCGCTATGTCGACCTGATCGTCAACGAAGACGTGCGCCACACCTTCCGCGTCCGCTCGCAGATCATCGCCCACATCCGCAGCTTCCTGATGCAGCGTGACTTCCTGGAAGTGGAAACGCCGATGCTGCAAACCATTCCCGGCGGTGCCGCAGCCAAGCCGTTCGAAACCCACCACAACGCGCTGGACATGGAAATGTTCCTGCGTATCGCGCCTGAGCTGTACCTCAAGCGTCTGGTGGTCGGTGGTTTCGAGAAGGTCTTCGAGATCAACCGCAACTTCCGCAACGAAGGCGTCTCCACCCGTCACAACCCAGAATTCACCATGTTGGAGTTCTACCAGGCTTACGCCGACTACGAAGACAACATGGACCTGACCGAAGAACTGTTCCGCGAGCTGGCGCAGTTGGTCCTGGGCAGCACCGACGTGCCGTACGGCGACAAGGTGTTCCACTTCGGCGAGCCGTTCGTGCGCCTGTCGGTGTTCGATTCGATCCTCAAATACAACCCCGAGCTGAGCGCCGATGACCTCAACGACATCGACAAGGCTCGCGCCATCGCCAAGAAAGCCGGCGCCAAGGTGCTGGGCTTCGAAGGCCTGGGCAAACTGCAGGTGATGATTTTCGAAGAGCTGGTGGAGCACAAGCTGGAACAGCCGCACTTCATTACTCAGTACCCGTTCGAAGTGTCGCCGTTGGCCCGTCGCAACGACGACAACCCGAACGTCACCGACCGTTTCGAGTTGTTTATCGGCGGCCGCGAAATCGCCAACGCCTACTCCGAGTTGAACGACGCGGAAGACCAGGCCGAGCGCTTTATGGCCCAGGTGGCCGACAAAGACGCCGGCGACGACGAAGCCATGCACTACGACGCCGACTTCGTCCGCGCCCTGGAGTACGGCATGCCGCCGACCGCCGGTGAAGGCATCGGCATCGACCGCCTGGTGATGTTGTTGACCAACTCGCCGTCGATCCGCGATGTGATCCTGTTCCCGCACATGCGGCCACAAGCGTAACCGTAGCGAAATCCAGAGCCGCCTTTTATAAGGCGGCTTTTTTATGTGGCGTCTATAAGCGTCAAGCAAACAGCGCCAGGTTTTGATCTGTTCAAGGATGTGAGTCGTGAACCGCGTAACCGCACAAGAAGGCGCCGCCGGCATTGCTGCTGCCGTGGCTGAAAGCGTCCAGTACCAGGGCCGCAAGGCCAGTCGCCAAGGCAGCGAGCAGCGCAGGCAAGACATTTTGGATGCGGCCATGCGCATCGTGGTGCGCGATGGTGTGCGGGCTGTGCGTCATCGTGCGGTGGCCGCCGAAGCGGGGGTGCCGCTGTCGGCGACCACCTACTACTTCAAGGATATCGACGACCTGCTCACCGACACCTTCGCCCAATACGTGGAACGCAGCGCCGCGTTCATGGGTAAATTGTGGGTGCGTAACGAGGGCCTGCTGCGCGAAATGGTCGCTTATGGCGATGGCAGCCCGCAGTCGCGCTCCCAGTTGGCGGACGACATCGCCCGCTTGACCGCCGATTACGTGATGCGTCAATTGACCAACCGCCGCGAGCACTTGATGGCCGAACAGGCCTTCCGTCAGGAAGCCTTGCTCAACCCGCGCCTGGCGGAACTGGTGCGCTCCCATCAACAGATCCTGCTGCAGGGCACCGGGCAGTTTTTCCAGGTATTGGGTTCCCGCGAGCCGCAACAGGATGCCAAAGTGTTGACGGCGATAATCGGTCGGATGGAATATCAGGGCCTGCTGGGCGGCCCAGAGCCTCTGACCGCTGACGAGATGCTTGAGATTCTCAAGCGTTACATGCATTTGGTGTTGGCCTCGGTCTGACACCGGGGGAGTCCAATGAAAACCTGGCGTTTGGCGGTACTGGCCCTGTCGTTCCTATTGCTCGGTGGTTGCCTGGTAACGTTCAAGGACCCGTTGCCCGCCCATGAGGCGGCGCCGGATGAATTGCTGGGCCATTGGACCAGCAAGAATGCCTGGGGCGAACCGCTCAATCTGCAAATCAGCCGCGTCGGTGAGCACCGCTATAAAGCGGTGAGCTACCCTAAAGCCTCGCCGGCCCAGCGCGATGAGTACCTGTTTACCGTTTCGCGCCATGGCAGC
The DNA here is from genome assembly GCF_001029595.1 of Pseudomonas sp. ARP3. Taxonomy (NCBI): domain Bacteria; kingdom Pseudomonadati; phylum Pseudomonadota; class Gammaproteobacteria; order Pseudomonadales; family Pseudomonadaceae; genus Pseudomonas; species Pseudomonas sp. ARP3. The sequence continues at coordinate 145,048 of NZ_LEKF01000003.1, read as the reverse complement.
CGCTGGTACCTGTCGGCACCGTTGCCCGCCAGGTTGGGAGGGCATTACTTCCTGGCGGGGTTCGAGTTCGACGATAAGCACGAATTGGTGGTCTATAACCTCGATCTCGAACAGATTCACCAGGCTATCGGGCAACAGGTACTGCATGGCAGCACCGTGGATACCGTCGAAGGCGCCGGTGTACTGATCGACAGCGCCATGAGCCAGGTATTTGCCTACCTGGATGATCCGGCCAATGCCGATGTGTTCGTTGAAGCCGTGCGCTACCGGCGCGCGGGTCGATAACGTTTAAAGAGGAAGTACCGGGTGGACGATTACCAGCAGACGATACGCACCTTGTCCGATCGCATTGTGCTGGCGCAAACCCCGATCCGCGTCCTCGACGCCGTGAAGTGGGACGAGAACATCCGTCAAGGGTTTCTCAATGCCAAGGGCAAAGCCATGCCGGCCGTGGATCGCGACTATTACCTGAACCGGCCGCTGTCGTTCGATTCCAGCGCGGTGAAGCTGGAATTCCAGAATATCGAGCGTGACATCACCCGCCGGCTCGGCCAATTCAGCCCGGTGGGGCAGATCATGCGTCGCATGTGCAAGGAATACCGCATGGTGGTGCGCATGCTGGAGGCCCGCGGCACCGAGGACTTCGGGCTGATCTCCCAAGAGCTGTACGGCGCCGCCTCCGATGCGTTCCACGCCGGCGACCCGACCCTGGCCGATCTGGGCCTGATGCTGTCCGATTACCTGAACAACATCGACGGCCGTGGCGACCTCAAGGACGAAGCCAAGACCCTGACCGCCAAGGACGCCGTGGCCCTGCTGCAAACCCGCCTGAACAAGGTATTCGGCGAGGCCGAAGAAACCATTCGTGTGTTCGAGTCCGACGGTATCGTCGCCGACGCGGCGGCGGGTGCCGACTACATCAAGATCCGCGCCGACGCGATGTTCAACGACCGCGATGTGCGCGCCTTGGAAGTGCATGAAGGCCTGGTGCATGTGGGCACCACCCTCAACGGCCAGAACCAGCCGATCTGCACATTCCTGTCCAAGGGCCCGCCGTCGTCCACCGTGACGCAGGAAGGTCTGGCGATCCTGATGGAGATCATTACCTTCGCCTCCTACCCCAGCCGCCTGCGCAAATTGACCAACCGCACGCGGGCCATCCATATGGTGGAGGAGGGCGCCGACTTCCTGCAGGTATTTGAGTTCTTCCGCGAACAAGGCTTTGAGATGGCGGAAAGCTATGGCAACGCCAGCCGCGTATTCCGTGGCTCGGTGCCAACCGGTCTGCCGTTCACCAAGGATTTGTCCTACCTCAAGGGCTTTATCATGGTCTACAACTACATCCAGTTGGCTGTGCGTAAAGGCAAGCTGGAACAAGTGCCGCTGCTGTTCTGCGGCAAGACCACCCTGGAGGACATGCGCACCCTGCGCCAACTGGTGGACGAGGGGCTTGTGGTGCCGCCCAAGTACCTGCCCGAGCAATTCCGTGACATGAACGCCCTGGCGGCGTGGATGTGCTTTTCCAACTTCCTCAACCATCTGAGCCTGGATCGGATCGAGGCTGACTACTCCAATATCCTTTAAATGCTGTTATTTGCGAGGCTTCAACGGATGAGAATCCTCGGCATTCTGTGCCTGCTCCTCACACTGAACGGCTGTAGCTCGCTGCTGTTCTACCCCGAACCCGGCCTGCCGTTCACGCCACAAAAAGCACACTTGGACTACCGCGACGTCACCTTGACCACCGCCGATGGCGTCAAGCTGCATGCTTGGTGGTTGCCGGCCAAGCCCGGCGTGCCGCTCAAGGGCACGGTGCTGCACCTGCACGGCAACGGTGGCAATTTGGCCTGGCATCTGGGCGGCAGTTGGTGGTTACCGGAGCAGGGGTATCAAGTGTTGCTGCTGGACTATCGCGGTTATGGGCTGTCGGAAGGCAAGCCCTCATTGCCGGCGATTTATCAGGACGTGGACGCGGCTTTCAGCTGGCTCGACAAGGCCCCCGAAACCCAGGGGCAGCCGCTGATTGTGCTCGGCCAAAGCCTGGGCGGCGCGCTGGCCGTGCATTACTTGGCGGCGCACCCGCAGCGTCAGACCCAGCTCAAAGCGCTGGTGCTGGACGGCGTACCGGCTAGTTATCGTGACGTAGGACAATTCGCGCTGAGCACCTCCTGGCTAACATGGCCATTGCAAGTGCCCTTATCCTGGCTCGTGCCCGACGCGGACAGTGCGATCAACGCCATGCCCCAGTTGAGTGGCGTGCCGAAACTGTTGTTTCACAGCCTCGATGACCCGATCGTGCCCGTGGCCAATGGCATCCGCTTGTATCAGGCGGCGCCGCCGCCCAGAGTCTTGCAATTGACCCGTGGCGGGCATGTGCAGACCTTTGCCGATAAAACCTGGCAAACCGTGATGCTGCGCTATCTGGATGACCCGCAACATTTCAATGGCCTGCGGCGCCTGGGCGAAATTCCAAACTATCCGACTCCTAACGTTGATCCATCAGAGAGCCCGCAATGAGCGAAGAACGCAACATGATCCCGCTGATCCTCACCGGCATCGGCACCATCATCGGTACCGTCGGTTGCCTGTGGTACTACGGCTACCTGCACTTCGCCAAACCGGAAGATGCGTTGCTGCTCAGTGACTTCACCATGCTCAAGACCGTGCCGGGCGAGGATTACAAGATCTCCCTGACTCCGGCCGCCCAAGTGGCGCAATGCGTCGATGGCGTGCTGGTGATGTTTGATACTGAGCAGAAAGGCTTGAGTGGCGTGCTGGTGAACAACAAGAAGCAAGCCGTGCGCTGCATGGGGCAGGAAACGCCGCAGTTGCAGCAGTAAGCTTTCACATCATTGTTGTGGGAAAACGCCACGAGACTTGGTGATTAAGTCTTCAGTGCAATGGTAAACCTGCGCAACCCGGAACTGTCTCGATTAACCGGCCACAGATTCTGGACTGATTGGTATCACTGATCGGTCTTTATTTCAGTTATGTGGAGTTAGCATCTATGGCAGCTATTAATGGACCGTCGAGTGTTGGGAATGCGGGCTATGCCGGCGCAGTGGGGCAAGATAGTCTCGATCAGCAGATCCAAGATACACGAAACAAAATTCAACAACTGCAATCGCAAGGTTCCCAAGGTGGATCGGGAAGCAGTGGTGCCGGTGGCGGCGAAACCCTTGAGGAGCTTTTGAAGCTGCTGAATAAGCTACTTGAACAAAAAAAGAATGAAGGGGCAAAGAGCGGTCAAGAAGCTCAAAGCGGCAACGCTCAGCAAGACGGTCAATCTGGCGCGCAGTCTGCCTCTCAAATCCAGCAGGGAGACTATCAGGGGAACACCCCGGTATCTTTCTGACTGCCGTCTCACAAAAGCAGCTCTCGCCGATGGGCTTTTTATCGCGCTTGTAGCGATCAGTCCACGAACAAGTTGGCGCTGGCGGTAGTCACTGGCGACGGAATTAACTGGAACCCTATCGCGTATTCAAACCACAGAAAGCGGAGTTGCTTACACAGATCGAGGCTGAGAACGTGGCGATACGGATTGCTGCAATCGACAACATGCTGGACATGATCAGAGGGCATCAGACGCTGGAAAGGCGAGATGCTCGGGATCATGAGCTTGCGCAACTGATGGACAAGCTATCGCAAAATACCTACGGTTCCAGAATTGAAATGCCCGCTGAGGATACTCATCGCACTATCGAGTTTGGCGAACCGAAAAAAAACCCACCGTAAGGTGGGTTTTTCTATCCAAGCTCAATCAATCAGTTTGCCATCGACGAACGTGGCTTGACCGGTTGGTTGTCGTTGGAGATGGTCACTTCAACGCGGCGGTTCATGGCGCGGCCCGATGCACTGCTATTGTCGGCAACCGGATATTCCTTGCCATAGCCCTGGGTCACGATGCGCGAAATATCCACACCTTGCTGAGCCAGTGCGCGTTGTACGGACGCTGCACGGCGCTCCGACAGGCTCTGGTTGTAGGAATCGGAACCGGTGCTGTCGGTGTAGCCTTCGACGATCACTTTACGATCTGGATTGTCGCGCAGGAACTGAGCCAGTTTGGTGATATTCACCAGACCACTGGATTTCAGGTCGGATTTGTTGGTGGCGAACAGTACGTCACCGAAAGTCACCAGCGTACCGCGATCGGTCTGCTTGGCGTTCAGGCTATCCTGCAGCTGCTTGATCTGCGCATCGCGAGCATCCAGCAGGGCGCGAGCGCGTTCGTCACCGGCGTTTTTCAGCTTGGCTTCGGATTCGCGCAGGGCGATGGTGTCTTTGGCCACTTCAACGCGCTGATTGGTCAGGTAAGCCAACTGGTCGACCTTCTTCTGGTCTTCCTTGTCGCGGTAGGCTTTGTCGGCCTTATCCAGCCATTCCTGAGCGTCCTTGGTTTCCAGCGCCGCAAGCTTGGTGGCTTGAGGGTTGGTTTGCAGGGCGGAGAAGTTGGTGCGGGCGTTTTCCAGGTTGGCGTTCGGCGGGGTGGAGCAGGCCGCCAAGGCAACGCTCATTGCCAACAGGGCAGGGATCATCAGTTGTTTACGCATAATCGTGTCGTCCTTTCAATTCAGTATCGGGTGCGGTGCGATCAAGGGGCTCGGTTTATTTCTGCTGGATAGCAGCCGGGCGCATACCTTCCTTACGCAACTCGTCAACGGCCTTCTGGGAATCCTTTACCGCTTGCTCAGCTTTGGCAGCCTGGGCTTTACGTTCTGCGACACGGGCGTCCCACTCGGCTTGCTCAGCCAACATACGAGCCTTCTCGTAGTTTTTGTCGTGCATCGCGATTTCAGCTTCTTTGAGCTTGTCCTGAGCCGACTTCATTTCTACAGCGGCGTACTCGGTGCCGCCGGCGCTGACAGCGCTGTTGACCGCCGACTGGGTCACTGCGTACTGCTCAGTCGGAGGGTTACCGGCGCAGCCAGCCAGAACGAAGCTGGTACCGATTGCCAGCGCGGCCAATTTAAGCCCGCGCAGATGGTTAAACGAGGATTTGGCAGTGCTGGTCTTCATCGTCTTCAACTCCATTGGATAACTCCTGAAAAACATCAAAATCCATCTCAGTCAGTGAACGGCTGCGAGCCCGGTCCTAAAGCGCCTGGTGCTCTTTCAAACGGCCGTTCCAAGTGATGGCTTACTGGCTGTGACCGGAGGCTTTTTTCAAAAGTTCAGAAGAGATGGCGATTTGCCTAAAAAAATAACTGACTGAGCGGTCAGCGAAAAAAATTGGAACTTTTGCAGTGCCAGGAAGTATTTCGGGCCTGCAATAGGCCCGGAATACAAGGGGAGTGTGGATTAAACGACAGCAGATCAGTGCTTCGATTCGTCCGCACTGGTAGACAAATCATGTAGATAGCGACGCGACAGCGACAAAAAGCGCGGGGTCGGGCCGACGTCTTCGTACAGCGGGTCGCCCTCTTCATCGGTCGCAATCACCTGCTGACCTTTGATATAGGGAAAGCTGGCTTCCAGCTCTTCAAGGGCGGCGCCGATCAGCTCGCCCAGCAGCTCTTCGGTGTTGCGCTTGGGGTACATCTCGGCGATGGCCGCCAGCCGGGCGGCGGACTCCACGTCCAGGTGGATCGCATATTCGGTCTTGGTCAAGCGACCCTTGGCGTTCTCTTCCCAATGCTGGGCCAATTCTCGGATTTTCATGGCAACCTCAATAAAACCCACGGCAAGCGGGCGGTGATGAGTGACCAGCCGTTCGCCTATCGCGACGGCTTACGGTTGAGACTAGCTGCAACCCACAAGGTTTAAAGTCTTGTCTTAAAACAACGCGGGCGGCACTCTGGCAGATCTGCGCGTCCCGGATTTCTGGCTGGAGATTGGCTGATGAGTGATATCGATGCACGCTTGCGTGAGGATGTTCACCTGCTGGGTGAGCTGTTGGGCAACACCATTCGAGAGCAGTACGGCGATGATTTTCTCGACAAGATCGAGCAGATCCGCAAAGGCGCCAAGGCCGATCGGCGTGGCGCCGACTCTGAGAAAACCGCCGGCGATGAACTGAGCGCCAGCCTCAATCAGTTGCAGGAAGACGAACTGCTGCCGGTGGCGCGGGCGTTCAACCAGTTTCTCAACCTGGCCAATATCGCCGAGCAGTATCAATTGATTCACCGCCGCGATGAGTCGCAACCGGCACCCTTCGAGGCGCGCGTGCTGCCCGAGTTGCTGGCGCGCCTGCAACGCGAAGGCCACAGCAACGAATCCCTGGCCCGCCAGTTGGCGCGCGTGGAGATCGAGCTTGTCCTCACCGCCCACCCGACCGAAGTGGCGCGCCGCACCTTGATCCAGAAGTACGACGCCATCGCCGCGCAGTTGGCCTTGCAGGATCATCGCGACCTCACCACCGCCGAGCGCGAGCAGATCCGCCAACGCCTGCAACGGTTGATCGCCGAAGCCTGGCACACCGAAGAAATCCGCCGCACCCGCCCCACACCCGTGGACGAAGCCAAATGGGGCTTTGCGGTGATCGAGCATTCGCTGTGGCACGCCATTCCCAACTATTTGCGCAAGGCCGATCAGGCGTTGCACGCGGCCACCGGCCTGCGCCTGCCCCTGGAAGCGGCGCCGATTCGCTTTGCATCGTGGATGGGCGGCGACCGTGACGGCAACCCGAATGTCACCGCGCCGGTCACCCGCGAAGTCTTGCTGCTGGCGCGGTGGATGGCGGCCGACCTGTACCTGCGCGATATCGATCAGTTGGCTTCCGAGCTGTCCATGCGCCACGCCAGCCCAGCGTTGCAGGCCAAGGTCGGCGACAGCGTCGAGCCGTACCGGGCCGTGCTCAAGCAACTGCGCGACCGCTTGCGCGCCACGCGGCAATGGGCCCACACCGCGTTGAGCAGCAGCACACCGGCGCCCGCTGAGGTGTTGCAGAACAACCGTGACCTGCTTGAGCCGCTGGAGCTGTGCTATCAGTCGCTGCATGAATGCGGCATGGGCGTGATCGCCGACGGGCCGCTGCTCGATTGCCTGCGCCGCGCCGTGACGTTTGGCCTGTTCCTGGTGCGTCTGGATGTCCGCCAGGATTCCAGCCGACACTCGTCAGCCATGACGGAGATCACCGATTACCTCGGCCTGGGTCGCTACGAAGACTGGGATGAGGACGCGCGCATCAGCTTCTTGATGAAGGAGTTGACTAACCGTCGTCCGTTGCTGCCGGGGTATTTCAAACCGTCGGCCGACACCGCCGAAGTGCTCAACACCTGTAAGGAAATTGCCGCGGCCCCGGCGGCTTCGTTGGGCTCGTATGTCATCTCCATGGCCGGTGCGGCGTCGGATGTGCTGGCGGTGCAATTGCTGCTTAAAGAGTCGGGTGTACAGCGGCCAATGCGCGTGGTGCCGCTGTTCGAAACCCTGGCCGACCTGGATAACGCCGGCCCGGTGATCGAGCAATTGTTGCAACTGCCGGGTTATCGCGCGCGTCTGCAAGGCCCGCAGGAAGTGATGATCGGCTACTCCGACTCGGCCAAGGACGCCGGCACCACCGCTGCCGCCTGGGCGCAATACCGGGCGCAGGAGCGCCTGGTGGATATTTGCCGCGAACAGCAAGTGGAGCTGCTGTTGTTCCATGGTCGCGGTGGCACCGTGGGCCGTGGCGGCGGCCCGGCCCACGCGGCGATCCTGTCGCAGCCACCAGGTTCGGTGGCCGGGCGTTTCCGCACCACCGAACAAGGCGAAATGATCCGCTTCAAGTTCGGTCTGCCGGACATCGCGGAGCAGAACCTCAACCTTTACTTGGCTGCAGTGCTGGAAGCAACGCTGTTGCCGCCGCCACCGCCCGAGCCGGCCTGGCGTCATTTGATGGACGAATTGGCCGCGGATGGTGTGAGGGCTTACCGCGCGGTGGTGCGAGAAAATCCGCAATTCGTCGAGTATTTCCGCCAGTCCACCCCCGAACAGGAGCTGGGCCGCCTGCCGCTGGGCAGCCGTCCAGCCAAGCGGCGTGCGGGCGGTATCGAAAGCCTGCGCGCCATCCCTTGGATTTTCGGTTGGACCCAGACACGCTTGATGCTGCCGGCCTGGCTCGGCTGGGAAGCGGCGTTGAGCAATGCCCTGGCGCGGGGTGAAGGTGAATTGCTGGGGCAGATGCGCGAACAGTGGCCGTTCTTCCGCACCCGCATCGATATGCTGGAAATGGTGCTGGCCAAGGCCGATGCCGATATCGCGCGTCTCTATGATGAGCGCCTGGTGCAGCCCGATCTGTTGCCATTGGGTGCGCACTTGCGCGACCTATTGTCGCAGGCGTGCTCGGTGGTGCTCGGTCTGACCGGCCAGTCGCAACTGTTGGCACACAGCCCTGACACCCTGGAGTTCATCCGCCTGCGCAACACCTACCTTGACCCCTTGCATCTGTTGCAGGCCGAGTTGCTGGCGCGCTCGCGCCGGCAGGAAGCCGCGCAGGACAGCCCTCTGGAACAGGCGCTGCTGGTATCCGTGGCCGGTATCGCGGCCGGCTTGCGCAACACCGGCTGAGGTTTTTCGCATGTTCTCAATGGCTTGCGCTTGAACCACGCTGGCCGCCCGGAACCGGGCGGTCATCGTTCAAGGGGCAGGGTTGCACTCTGGAATACCCTACCTATGACGCATGCGCGGCGCGGGTTCTTCCGACTTTTGGCGGCTTGTGTGGTTAGGGCCTGCTGTGTATCTTGATCAGCCTTTGGCCGTTTGGGCGGCCCGAATCACATTTTTACGCGATTGGCCCCACGCGGCGAATCCGAGCGTCATCTCTATAAAAAATTGAGGAGCACATCGATGCGCGTCATTCTGCTGGGAGCTCCCGGGGCCGGTAAAGGTACTCAGGCAAAGTTCATCACTGAAAAATTCGGCATTCCACAAATCTCCACCGGTGACATGCTGCGCGCTGCGGTAAAAGCAGGCACCGAGCTGGGCATCAAGGCCAAGAGCATCATGGACGCCGGTGGCCTGGTTTCCGATGACCTGATCATTGCCCTGGTCAAGGACCGTATCGCGCAGCCTGACTGTGCCAACGGTTTCCTGTTCGACGGTTTCCCACGCACTATTCCTCAGGCCGAAGCTTTGGTCACGGCCGGTGTCGAGCTGGACGCCGTGGTTGAAATCGCGGTGGAAGACGAAGAAATCGTCCAGCGTATCGCAGGCCGTCGCGTTCACGAGGCCTCGGGCCGCGTGTACCACACCGTCTACAACCCGCCGAAAGTTGAAGGCAAAGACGATGTCACCGGCGAAGACCTGGTACAGCGCAAGGACGACACCGAAGAAACCGTGCGTCATCGCCTGTCGGTCTACCATTCCCAGACCAAGCCGCTGGTGGATTTCTACCAGAAGCTTTCCGCTGCCAACGGCAAGCCGAAGTACAGCCATATCCCTGGCGTCGGTTCGGTGGAAGCGATCACCGCCAAGGTGATGCAAGCCCTGAGCTGATCACCTGATCGGCGTCTCATACAACGGCCCGCTTGCGGGCCGTTGTTGTTTATACTGGCGCACTTTTTTCGACTTGGACACCGACACCGATGAGCACCCTGCTGGCCCTGGACACCGCAACCGAAGCTTGCTCCGTTGCCTTGCTGCACGATGGCAAAGTAACCAGCCACTACGAGGTGATCCCACGCCTGCACGCGCAAAAGCTGTTGCCGATAATCAAGCAACTGCTCGAAGACGCCGGCACCACGTTAGCGGCGGTGGACGCTATTGCTTTTGGTCGCGGCCCGGGCGCCTTTACCGGTGTGCGCATTGCTATCGGCGTGGTGCAAGGCCTGGCCTTTGCCCTGGAACGCCCGGTGTTGCCGGTCTCCAATCTTGCCGTATTGGCCCAGCGCGCGTTGCGTGAGCAGGGCGCCTCGCAGGTAGCGGCCGCCATCGACGCGCGGATGGACGAAGTCTACTGGGGCTGTTACCGCGCGGTGGCCGGTGAAATGCGCCTGGTCGGCGCGGAAGCGGTGCAGCCGCCCGAAGCGTCGGCACTGCCGGAGGATGCCAGCGGCGATTGGTTCGGCGCGGGCACAGGTTGGGGGTATGGCGAGCGCATTGCGGTGAAACTGGCCGGCCAGGACGCTGCCATGTTGCCCCATGCCGAAGACCTGCTGACCCTGGCGCGTTTTGCCTTCGAGCGCGGTGAAGCGATCCCAGCCGATCAGGCGGCGCCGGTGTACTTGCGCGATAAAGTGGCGCAAACCAAGGCCGAACGCGGGCTCATTTGACGCCAAAGTGATGGCAACTTTCGCCAATCGTCAGAATTTGCCCTTGGTTTTAAACCTTTTTCAAATTATGTGTTCTAGTTATCACCAGAGCATTTGCGCGCAACGGAAGTCGCCACTAAAATGCCATCACTGATAGCGAGTTCGCATCGATGCGTATAGACGGATTTTCCTCACAGTCGTACCCCCTCAAACGTAAGCCGCGCAAGGCGAGCGTGACGGTAGACGATTCGGTCGAAGATTCGCCGGACTTCATCGAAGTCCAGTCCGAGGCGGCGACCGCTACGCAAGGTGCTGGCAGTGCGCGTATCAGCGGCCTGCCTGCCCGTCAGCAGGATATGGTCTTCCCCCGCTCCATGAGCAAAAGCGTTGCCACCGCCTTGGCCAGTTACCTGACCACCGCCGGTTTTGTCGAGTGGGATATGGAAGTGCTGGGTCTCGACGTTCATATCTGATGCTTCTGCCTTACTACCTCGGTTGCCCGTCCTGGAGTGAAAACGCCTGGCGCGAGTACCTGTACCCAGCCGATGCTCGCGCCAGCGATTACCTCGCCCTCTATTCTCAGGTCTTCAACGCCGTTGAAGGCAACACCACATTCTACGCTCGCCCCTCGGCCGCCACCGTGCAGCGCTGGGCCGAAATCATGCCCGCCGATTTTCGCTTTACCGCCAAATTCCCCGGGGATATCAGCCACGGGGGCGATTTGCGTGAGCAATTACCGGCGGCGGAAAGTTTCGTCGGCCTGATGAGCCCGTTGGGTGAGCGCGTAGCGCCGTTATGGCTGCAACTGTCGGCCGCGTTCTCGCCGCAACGTCTGGCGGAGCTGGCCGGGTTTATCGACGGCCTGGAGCGTCCGATGGCGGTGGAAGTGCGCCATCCGGAATTTTTCGCCAAGGGCGATGCCGAGCGCATGCTTAACCGCCTGTTGCGCGACCGGGGTGTCGAGCGTATCTGCCTGGACCCCAGGGCGCTGTTCAGTTGCACCTCGACGTCGCCGGCGGTGCTGCATGCGCAATCGAAAAAGCCCAAAGTGCCGCCGCGGCCGGCTGCGCTGACTCAGTTTCCGCAGGTGCGCTTCATTGGCCATCCGGAGCTGGAGGCCAACGACCCGTTTCTGGTGCCTTGGATTGAAAAAATCGCCGGCTGGATCGAAGAGGGCCGCACTCCCTACGTGTTTCTGCACACCTCGGACAATCGCCTCGCCGCCCAATTGGCCATGCGCTTTCATACCCAACTGATGGCACGCTTGCCCGGCCTTGCACCATTACCCACGTTGGATCGCGAGCCCGAAGCGGAGCAACTGGGGTTACTCTAGGGCTCCTTTTCCCGCCAGGAGCTTGCCATGGATGCTCAAACCCTTCGCGCCGAAACCTTCAAGCGCCTGCATGAACGCGACCGCGCTTTCGTGATGCCCAACCCGTGGGACGCAGGTTCCGCCGTGATGCTTGCCAGCTTGGGGTTCGAAGCCTTGGCCACCACCAGCGCGGGTTATGCCTTCAGCCTTGGTCGGCCGGATGCGGAGGGCGCGCTGTCTCTGGACGACACCTTGCTCAACGCGCATCAGATCGCCCAGGCCACAACACTGCCGGTGGCGGCCGACTTGGAAAACGGTTTCAGCGACAGCCCGGACGGCTGCGCCCAGACCATCCTGCGTGCAGCGGCCACGGGGATTGTCGGCGGTTCCATCGAAGACGCCACTGGACACTCTGGCGACCCCATTTATGCCTTCGACCTGTCTGTGGAGCGTGTACAAGCGGCGGCTACCGCGGCCCGCAGTTTGCCGTTTGCGTTCATGCTCACCGCCCGCGCGGAAAACCTATTGCACGGTCGTCTGGACCTGCCCGATACCCTCCGCCGCCTGCAAGCCTACGCCGAGGCCGGTGCCGACGTGCTTTACGCGCCGGGCCTGCGCACCGCCGATGAGGTGTTGGCGGTGGTCAAGGCGGTCGCGCCCAAACCGGTGAATGTGTTGATGTCCGGTGCGCTGAAACTCAGCGTCGCGCAATTGAGCGCCATGGGCGTCAAGCGCATCAGCGTGGGTTCGGCGATGGCGTTGGCGGCCTATGGCGAGTTCTATCGCGCGGCCCAGGAGGTCTATGAGTTGGGCACCTTTACCTTTACCGAGCGCTCCATGCCCTTCAGCACGGCCAATCAGTTTTTCAAGGTCTGACCCATGCGGTTTATCAAGGTGGTGGGTGTGCTGCTGATGCTGGGCGGCGCGGTGGTGGTCGGTGTATGGCGCGGCTGGGTGCCGTTGGCGCCGGAATGGAATCCATGGGCGCCGCTGGATGTGCGCGCCAGCCCAAACCTGTTGACGCGTTTTAAGCTGGGACGTCTGCAGGACGACCCGGCGCTGTGCGACCAGGTGCTGAAAACTTCAGGCTTGCGCGTGAGCCATCAAGCTGATTCATCCGCCGATGTCGCCTGCCCGTTGCGCAACACCTTGCGCGTGCAGGGTGCAGAGGTGGGATTGAGCAGCAGCTTTCTTGCCAGTTGCCCGCTGGCCGTGGCGTTCGCGCTGTTCGAGCGCCATAGCCTGCAACCGGCGGCGCAGACGGTGTTCGGCCAGGCGGTGACGCGGGTCGATCATCTGGGCAGTTTTGCCTGTCGCACGATGTATAACCGTGCCAACGGGCAACTGAGTCAGCACGCCTCGGCCAATGCGTTGGATATCGCCGGTTTTCGCTTGGCCGATGGGCGCAGTATCAGCGTGCTCAAGGATTGGCCGGGGGAGGGCGCGAATGCGCGGTTCCTGCGTCAGGTGCGCGACAGTGCCTGTGATGATTTCAACGTGGTGTTAAGCCCGGACTACAACGCCGCGCACCGCAATCACTTCCACTTCGATATGGGGCGCTGGTGGGTGTGTCGCTGAGGGTCAGGCGGCCAGGCGCAGGTTGTGGGTGATCAACGGGCGTGCCCAGTAGTAGTCGAAGTCCAGGGCTTTTTGCTGCTCCACCAACGCTTCTTCGGGGTAAGGCGTAGGCGGCGGTGGCAACAGGTCCAGTTCGAACTCAGCGATCGGCAAGTGCAGGGCGCGCGGTTCCGGCGCGGGGCCTGGCTCCGGCAATGGCTGCCCGGCGGCCAGCACGATAGGGCGTACCCAACCGCTTTCGAAATTCTGCTGACGTTGCTGGGCGACGATTTCTTCTTCAGGAAACGGCGTCGCAGCCGGTGGCAGCAGCTCGGTTTCAAATTCGGCGATGGGCAGGAACAGCGGTTCTGGCGGGGCGATTTCGGTGTCTTTAACGTCGCACTCACGCTGGGTGAGGATCTGCGACAACAGGTCAGCGCCTGCGCTGGGTTCTACCGCCGGGTCCAGCGGTGCCGTCGCCTCGGCTGCTGGCGCGTCCGGCATTTCGCCGAGCTGCTCGGCCAATGCCCGGGCGAAGAAGTCCTGCCACACATGACTCACACCGGCCAGCGCTTGAGTGTTGCGCAAGCCGTAGTGGTTGTGGGTCGGCAGTACACCGATGGTTAGGGGGAGAATGTCTGACATTTTCTTCGGTCGACGCTCAGCTCTGGCAAAATACCTGACTGTTGGTTTTATCGGCCGGTGTTGGCCGATCCTTAATATTTTTGAGCGTAGCGATTGATGAGCGAACAACCAGCGGCCAGCCGCATCCGGGTCGAGGCCATGGCCGATGCTTTCCAGGCCCGCGCCGAACAGTGGGCTGCCCAACTTGGCTTGCCGTTAGTGCTGGCGGATGCGGATTTTTCCTTGCAGGTCGGCGAACATGGCTTGCAGTTGCAGCAACTGGGGGCAGACGCGCCGGGGCCGGTGCGTGTGGACTTTGTCGAAGGCGGCGCGGCGCATCGGCGTTTATACGGCGGTGGCAGTGGGCAGATGATCGCCAAGGCCGTGGGCATCGCCCAAGGCGTACGCCCACGGGTGCTGGACGCCACCGCCGGCCTGGGCAAGGACGCCTTCGTGCTGGCGAGCCTGGGTTGCGACATGAGCCTGATCGAACGCCAGCCGTTGATTGGCGCTTTGCTCGAAGACGGCCTGGCGCGCGGCGCGGATGATTTCGAGGTGGCGCCGATCGTGGCACGCATGCAGCTGCTCAAGGGCAACTCCATCGAGGTGATGCGCAACTGGGAGGGCGAGCCTCCCCAGGTGATCTACCTCGACCCTATGTTCCCTCATCGTGAGAAAACCGCCCTGGTGAAGAAGGAGATGCGCCTGTTCCGCCCGCTGGTGGGCGATGACCCAGACGCACCGGCCTTGCTCGCCGCAGCGCTGGCCCTGGCCAGTCACCGTGTTGTGGTCAAGCGCCCGCGCAAGGCGCCGTGTATCGACGGGCCCAAGCCGAGCCATGCGCTGGATGGCAAGTCCAGCCGCTACGACATTTACCCCAAGAAAGCGCTCAAGCCCTAATAACCGCTATGGCTTGTAGGCCCGCATAAACAACCCCACCACATCCTGCACATGGGCTTCGGCGGCTTCCTCACTCAACTTGCCGCCGCAGCCATACAGCAGGCAGAAGTTCGCCGTGCCTTTGAGCAGGCAGAAGAAATGCTCGGCCGCCTTGAACGGTTTATCGATACTCAGGGCGCCGCTCTGGTCAATGGTGCTGAGCAGGCGTTCCATGCCTTGCAACATGCGCATGGGCCCGGCTTCGAAGAAAATCTGCGAGAGTTTCACGTCCTGATTGCCGGTGGTCATCATCAGCCGATGCAGGTTCACCGACTCTTCGCTGTTGATCAGCCGATGAAAGCCACGGGCGATGGTCAGCAGGACCGTTTCCACCGGTACACCCGCGGGCATCTCGAAATACATCACCGGTAATTGTTCCTCGCACTTGGCCACGACGGCGGCGGTGAACAGGGTTTCTTTGTCGGTGAAGTGGTTGTAGACCGTGAGTTTCGACACGCCAGCCTCCAAGGCCACCGCGTCCATGCTGGTGCTGGCGTAACCATTGCTCAAAAACAGAAACTTGGCTGCTTCGAGGATTGCCTGGCGTTTTGCCATGTCCTTGGGACGCCCGGGGCTATTGGTGTTCAGAGGATTGTCGGACATTTTCACCTTTAATACTGGACTGGCGAGTTTGGTATTAATAACATACCGGCAAGTATAATTATTCCTAGCATCATTTGCGAAAGGTCCTTCAGCATGCGCAGCACTTTCCTGCCCCTTGCGTTGCCTTCGTGTCTGGTCCTCCTATTGGCCGCCTGCGGTCATGAAGAAGCGCCCCAGACCACCATCCGCCCGGCCATGGTGGTGCAGCCACAGCCTTCTGCGCAGACGACGGACAGCTACCCCGGAGAAGTGCGTGCGCGCTACGAGCCGGACCTGGCTTTTCGCATTGGCGGCAAAGTCAGTAAGCGCTGGGTGGAGGAGGGCGAGCGGGTCAAGGCCAATCAGGCGTTGGCCGAACTCGACCCTCAGGACGTGCGCCTGCAACTGGACGCCGCCCGCGCTCAGGTCGCCGCCGCCCAGGCCAACTTGAGTCTGGTGCGTGCCGAGCGTGATCGCTACAAAACTTTGCTGGATCGTCAGATGGTCAGCCGGTCCCAGTACGACAATTCCGAAAATCTTTACCGTTCGGGCGAAGCCCGCCTCAAGCAAATCAAAGCCGAGTTCGATGTGGCCAGTAACCAGGCGGCCTATGCGGTGTTGCGCGCGCCGCAGGATGGCGTGGTGGCCAAGCGTGCGGTGGAAGTCGGGCAAGTGGTGTCCGCCGGGCAAACGGTGTTCACCCTGGCCACCGATGGCGAACGTGAAGTGCTGATCAGCCTGCCCGAACAAGGCTTTGCTCGCTTCAAGATCGGCCAGCCGGTGTCTGTGGAGCTGTGGAGCCAGCCGGATCAACGCTTCGCTGGGCGCATTCGCGAGTTGTCCCCTGCCGCCGACCCCAAGTCGCGTACTTTTGCTGCGCGCGTTGCGTTTACCGGCGGCAAAGTCCCGGCGGAACTCGGCCAGAGCGCTCGCGTATTTATACAGGGCGACGGCAGTAATCCGCTGTCCGTGCCGTTGTCTGCCATCAGCGCGGAGAACGGTGAGTCCTACGTCTGGCGCGTGCAGCCGGACAACACCCTCAAGCGCACACCGGTGCGTATCGGCGCGTTCGGCGATAAAACCGTGCCTGTGCTGGAGGGCTTGAGCGCCGATGATTGGGTTATCGCAGCCGGTGTGCATGTGCTCCACGAGGGCCAGCCAGTGCGCCCGGTGGATCGCGCCAACCGTGTGGTGAATCTGGCGGCCAAGGAGTAGTCCCAATGGGTTTCAATCTTTCAGAATGGGCGCTACGTAATCGCCAGATCGTGCTGTTCCTGATGATCCTGCTGGCAGTGGTGGGCACGTTGTCCTACACCAAGCTGGGGCAGAGCGAAGATCCGCCCTTCACCTTCAAGGCCATGGTGATCAAGACCAACTGGCCTGGCGCCACCGCGCAGGAAGTCTCACGGCAAGTCACCGAGCGCATTGAGAAAAAACTCATGGAGACCGGCGACTACGAGCGCATTGTCTCGTTTTCCCGGCCGGGCGAGTCCCAGGTGACCTTCGTCGCCCGTGATGCCATGCGCTCGGCGCAGATACCCGAACTGTGGTACCAGGTGCGCAAGAAAATCAGCGACATCCGCCAGACCCTGCCGCCGGATATCCAAGGGCCGTTTTTCAACGACGAATTCGGCACCACCTTCGGCAATATCTACGCCCTGACCGGCGATGGTTTCGACTACGCCGTGCTCAAGGACTACGCCGACCGCATCCAGATCCAACTGCAACGCGTAGCGGATGTGGGCAAGGTCGACTTGCTCGGTTTGCAGGACGAGAAGATCTGGATCGAGCTGTCCAACCTCAAACTCGCCACCTTGGGTTTACCCTTGGCCGCTGTGCAACAGGCGTTGCAGGAACAGAACGCGGTGACTACCGCCGGGTTCTTTGAAACGCCAAGCGAGCGTGTGCAGTTGCGGGTGTCGGGCAATTTCAAGACGGTGGACGAAATCCGCAGTTTTCCCATTCGCGTGGGGGATCGCACTTTCCGTATCGGCGATGTGGCTGATATTCACCGTGGCTTCAACGATCCACCGGCGCCACGCATGCGCTACATGGGCGAAGACGCCATCGGCCTGGCCGTGGCCATGCGCGAGGGCGGCGATATTCTGGTGCTGGGCAAGGCGCTTGAGGGTGAATTCGCACGTCTTCAGAAGAACCTTCCGGCGGGCATGCAGTTGCGCAAAGTGTCGGATCAGCCCGCAGCGGTCAAAACCGGGGTCGGCGAATTCGTCCAGGTGCTGGCTGAAGCGTTGGCCATCGTGTTGCTGGTGAGCTTCTTCTCCCTGGGACTGCGCACCGGCATGGTAGTGGCACTGGCGATTCCGCTGGTGCTGGCGATGACGTTCGCCACCATGTATTACCTCGGCATCGGCTTGCACAAGATTTCCCTCGGCGCCCTGGTACTGGCCCTCGGGCTGCTGGTCGATGACGCCATCATCGCCGTGGAAATGATGGCGATCAAAATGGAGCAAGGCTACGACCGGCTCAAGGCCGCCAGTTTTGCCTGGACCAGCACCGCATTTCCGATGCTCACCGGTACGCTGATCACAGCGGCCGGTTTTCTGCCCATCGCGACGGCCCAGTCGAGCACCGGCGAATACACCCGCTCGATATTCCAAGTGGTGACCATCGCGCTGCTCGCGTCCTGGGTGGCCGCCGTGGTGTTCGTGCCCTACCTGGGGGAAAAACTCCTGCCGGACCTGGCGAAGATTCATGCCGCCAAACACGGCCATGATGGCCCCGACCCCTACGGCACACCCTTCTATCAGCGTGTAAGGCGGTTGGTGGAGTGGTGTGTGAATCGGCGTAAAACCGTGATCGTGCTGACGCTGCTGCTGTTTATCGGTTCGGTGGCGTTGTTTCGGTTCGTGCCGCAACAATTTTTCCCGGCGTCTGGTCGCCTGGAACTGATGGTCGATTTGAAATTGGCCGAGGGCGCATCCCTGAGCAACACCGCCGAGCAGGTCAAACGCCTGGAGGCGCTGCTCAAAGAGCATGCCGGCATCGACAATTATGTGGCCTATATAGGCACCGGCTCGCCGCGCTTTTACTTGCCTCTGGATCAGCAGTTGCCGGCCACCAGCTTCGCCCAGTTCGTGGTGTTGGCTAAGACCATCGAGGAGCGCGAAACCCTGCGCACCTGGCTGATCGAAACCCTCAACGAACAGTTCCCTGACCTGCGCTCGCGTGTCACACGCTTGGAGAACGGCCCGCCCGTGGGTTACCCGGTGCAGTTTCGCGTGACGGGGGAACATATCGAAGAGGTGCGCGCCCTGGCCCGCAAGGTCGCCGCGAAAGTCCGCGAAAATACTCATGTGGTTAACGTGCACCTGGACTGGGAGGAACCGAGCAAAATCGTCTACCTCAATATCGATCAGGACCGCGCCCGGGCGCTGGGCGTCAGCACCGCCAACCTGTCGAAATTCCTCCAGAGTTCCCTGACCGGCTCCAGCGTCAGCCAGTACCGGGAGGATAACGAGTTGATCGAAATCCTCCTGCGCGGCACCCGGCATGAACGCACCGAACTGACGTTGCTCCCCAGCCTGGCGGTGCCCACCGACAATGGTAAAAGCGTCGCGCTGTCGCAGATCGCCACCCTTGAGTACGGCTTCGAAGAAGGTGTGATCTGGCATCGCAACCGCCTCCCCACGGTGACCGTCCGCGCCGATATCTACGGCAAGGAACAACCGGCGACCCTGGTGCAGCAGATTTTTCCGACCCTCGCCGAGGTGCGCGCCGAATTGCCGGACGGTTACCTGCTGGAGGTCGGCGGCACCGTCGAAGACTCCGCGCGCGGCCAGAACTCGGTGAAGGCCGGTGTGCCGCTGTTCATCGTGGTGGTGTTGACGTTGCTGATGCTGCAATTGCGCAGTTTCTCACGCACCGCGATGGTGTTTCTGACGGCGCCGCTGGGGCTGATCGGTGTGACGCTGTTTCTGCTGGTATTCCGCCAGCCTTTCGGCTTCGTGGCGATGCTCGGCACTATCGCATTGTCCGGGATGATCATGCGTAACTCGGTGATCCTGGTGGATCAGATCGAGCAAGACATCAAGGCGGGGCTGGCGCCGTGGCAGGCGATCATCGAGGCCACGGTCCGACGCTTCCGTCCGATAGTGCTGACGGCCCTGGCAGCGGTGCTGGCGATGATCCCGCTGTCGCGTAGCGTGTTCTTCGGGCCGATGGCAGTGGCGATCATGGGCGGGTTGATTGTCGCCACGGCATTGACCCTATTGTTCCTGCCGGCCCTGTATGCTGCGTGGTTCCGAGTGAGGAAGGGTGACGTGTAAGCATGCTGGCCACAGTTTTGAGTTTGATGTTGTTACTGTCTGCCCCCGGGCCGACTAACACATTGCTTTTTCGCGCCGGTGTGCTCTTCGGATTTCGGGGCGCATGGCGCTTGGTGCTGATTGAGGGCGCGGCTTATCTGCTGCAGGTGTCGTTGTGGGGGGCCGCCCTGATCCATTTCGCGTTCTATTCCCCATGGGTAATGCGGTGCGCGCAATGGGTTGCCGTCTCCTACTTACTCTACGTCTCGTATCAGCTTTGGCAGCGTAAAAGCGAAAACACCCGTTTAGACCGAGACGGTTTTTCAGGTCGCTATTTCTTTCTGATGACGTTGATGAACCCCAAGGGTTTATTGATTGCTTCATTCATCGCGCCCGCCGATGCGTTCAGCAGTCCGCGAGGCTACTTGGCGTTTATGGTTGTGCTGGCCATGGTGATCGTGCCGGTTGGCGCGACCTGGTTACTGCTGGGCAGCCGTCTTGAACGACGCCGAGGAAACTGGCTGACACCCGTTGCCATCAATCGAGCCACTGCTGTGACGATTTGCTGTTTCGCGGCCGTTCTGCTGGGACGACTGGCAGATGAGCTGATCCACTGAGGTCTTGCTGTACGCTATTTGTGGACGCGTCAGGATATTTGAATACAGGCCAGAGGAACTGTTTACAAGCGAATTGCCACACATGGCTACCTGATCTGCAGGTGCTCTCTCATGTTGATGGGGCCGCTGCGGGATAAGGTTTCATTGAATTCGTGAGGAGTTGCCTATGCTTTTTCCTGTGTTCCTAGGCCCGCTTTCGTTGTTAGGGCTCAACTCGTTGTTTAATGAGGCGAAGAGGGGCGATAAGCATTGCCACTCGCACAAACCCGAACCTGCAAAGCCATGCGAAGACAACGCCAAGCCTTGCCAAAAAACTGCGACGATTGAGACCAAAATCACTTGGTGATGCAGTTGCGATACCAACGGTTTTTTTCGCTCGCTCAGTAATGCGAACGCCCCGACTGATCGGGGCGTTTGCATAAGTGCGGGGTTTGCTGACGCGTGCCTACAGTGCGCCGAATACTTTCTTCGCCAAACTGGTGGCAGCCGCCGCGGGATTCTTGCGAATCGTCTCTTCCTGTTGCGCAATCATCTTGAACAAACCATCCAGTGCCTGTTCGGTCACGTAGTTCTCGACATTAGCGCTCTTGGCATCCAAGGCGCCGAAGGCGGCGGCTTTGCCGGCCAGGGCGTTGTACTGCTGGGCTACGCCGACTTTGTCGGTGGCAGCCTTGACGATCGGCAGGAACTTAGCGCGAATGGCTTCGCGACTGCTTTTGTCCAGGTACTGAGTGGCCGAATCCTGGCCGCCGCTGAGGATGCCCTTGGCGTCGGTCACGCTCATGTTTTTCACAGCGTTTACCAGAATCGGCTGGGCTTGGGTCACAGCCGTTTCAGCCGCTTTGTTCATGCTGGTTTCCAGTTGGGTGACCTGATCACCCATGCCGAACATCTTCAGCTTGTCCGCGACTTTGCCCAACTTGCCCGGCAGGCCGATCTTGACCTCCGGGTTGTTGCTGAAACCGCCGGGTACGCCCAGTTGTTTCACAGCGATCTGGGCACCTTGGGTCAGTGCATCCTTGAGTCCGCCGGTGGCGTCGCCCTGGGACAGGCTGCCCAGGTCCAGGGCCATAGCGTTGGCGCCGAGCAGCAGGCCGGCACACAGGGCAGTGAAGCGAAGGGATTTACGGAGCATGGGCGCTTCCTTATGTTCGATGTTCGAAATCAGGGGGCTACGGCGTTGACGCGCACGCGCAGCGGCTGGGCGTCCTGGCCGTCGAGCCGCACGGTGTGGCGATCAGTGGTGATGAACAGTAGCTTGCCCTCCAGCTCGATGCGAGCACTCACCGCGTAACTGTGGCCGGGCTTGACCTGTGCCGGGTCGTAACTCAGGTGGAACGGCAGGGGCACCTGGCCTTTGACCGGGCCTTTCTGTTCGGCCAGAACCACGGCGGGAGCGTCCGCCAGGGACACGTCCTGCAGGCTCACGCTCAACGTGGCCGCAGGGGGCAGGGCGATGCGTTGCAGGTAGAACACTTCGCCGTCGAGGCTGGCCTTGGGCGCGGGACTCATGGATTGGCAGGCTCCGAGCAGGGCGGTGAGGCCCAGGAGAATGATCTTTTTCATGGTGCAGCTCCTTTTCAACGGGGCCGGAGGCTCTCCGGCCCTTATTCAATCTAGCGGCTTTCTTCTGGTTCCACCGGCGCATCACCCGCACCGTCCACCCGGTGCAAGGCCACCTGGCGGATCGACAGGCGAATCTCGGCCGGCAACACGCGTTTGGCCGCGCCTTCGGCCAGTTCACCGAGCAGGTCGTGGTAGCTCAATTTGCCGGCCTCATCGCGGCGCAGCACATCTTGCTCCAGCAACGTCTGAATAAAATGTCGGAAAAGACTCTTATCGAAGAACTCCGGGGCATTGAGCCCATGCAGGATCGACAGGCGCTGGGCCATGATCGTGCACAGGTCTTCCAGCTCCTCGGCGCTGATGCTGTTCTGGCCGCTGTTGAGCAACAGCGAGATCGCCATATAGAAGCGTTGCAGGGTCTGGGCGATGCTCTTGGACAGCAGCGTCAGCAGCACAAAGTGTCGCGAGCTGGGGGCCGGGCGCAGGTACACATCTTTCTCGAAGCGCAGCAGGCCCTGTTCGACGAACGCCTCCAGCCACTGGTCGATCACGTTGTCCAGATCGTCCAGGGACCAGCGGATAAACAGTTCCGATTGCAGGTACGGGTACAGCGCGTGGGTATAGCGCAGGATCTGTTCGCGGCTCATGCGCGAGCTGCTCTGGAAGAAGCTCGCCAGCAGCGCGGGCAGGGCGAAGATGTGAAGTACGTTGTTGCGGTAGTAAGTCATCAGAACGGCGTTCTGTTCGTCCAGGTACAAAATCTTGCCCAGGGCGTCGCTCTGTTCCGACAACAGCTTCATATCTTTGACGTGCTGGATCAGCGCCATGCCATCGCCTTCCGGCACGGTGGTATGGGGCGAGTACGGCACGCGGCGCAATAGCGTCAGGTACAAGTCCAGCTGACGGGCCATGGCCTGTTCATCCAGGGCCAGGCGCGTGGTGGACAGCAGTGCCAGGGCCACCAGATTCACCGGGTTCACGGCGGCGGCTTCGTTCAAGTGGCGAGCCACTTGTTCGCCCAGGCGATGGGTGGTTTGGTTGAGCCACGCCGGCTTGTAGTTCGGGCCCAGGTCCTGGGCGCGCCAGTCCGGTTGCTCGGCGTCGAGGAATTCCGCCAGCTTGATCGGCTCGCCGAAGTTCACCGCGACCTGGCCGAAGCGCTGCTTGAGGGCGCCGACCACTTTGAAAATATCGAAGATCGACTCTTTCTTCTTGCTCGCCCCGCGCAGTTCGCCGAGGTAGGTGCGGCCTTCGAGCACGCGCTCATAACCGATGTACACCGGCACGAATACGATCGGCATACGCGAAGAGCGCAGGAAACTGCGCAAGGTGATCGCCAGCATTCCGGTCTTGGGTTGCAACATGCGCCCGGTGCGCGAGCGTCCGCCTTCGACGAAATACTCCACCGGGAAGCCCTTGGTGAACAGCGTATGCAAGTACTCGTTGAATACGGCGGTGTACAGCGGGTTGCCCTTGAAGGTGCGGCGCATGAAAAATGCACCGCCACGGCGCAGCAGGCTACCGATTACTGGCATGTTCAGGTTGATACCGGCGGCGATATGCGGCGGCGTCAGACCGTTCTTGAACAGTAGGTAGGACAACAGCAGGTAGTCGATATGGCTGCGGTGGCACGGGACGTAGATCACCTCGTAACCCTGGGCAACCTGTTGCACACCTTCGATGTTATTGACCTTGATGCCGTCGTAGATCTTGTTCCAGAACCAGCTCAGCACCACTTCCAGAAACCGGATCGCGGTGTAGGTATAGTCCGAGGCGATTTCGTTGCCGTAGCGCAGGGCCTGGGCCTTGGCTTTTTCCGGGCTGATTTTTTCGCGTTCGGCTTCGTCGGCGATGGCCTGGCGCACCAGCGGCATGTTGACCAGACCCTTCACCAAGTTGCGGCGGTGGGACAGGTCGGGGCCGATCACCGCAGTCTTCAGGTTACGAAAGTGCACACGCAGGATGCGCTGGGCCATGCGCACGGTGCGTTCGTGGCCTTTATTGTGCTCGATCAATTCACGCAGGTTGATAGGCGCGGAGAATTGCACGCGAGTCTTGCGCCCCAGGATCAGGATGCTCAACAGCCGGCGCAGACGCCCGGTGACCGCCCAACTGTCGGCGAACAGCAGCTTCCATGGGCTGGACTCGCTCTCGGGGGACTGGCCCCAGAACACGCTGACCGGAATGATTTGTGCATTCTCTTCGGCGTGCTCGCTGAGGGTGTTGACCAGGCGGGTCAGGGTCGGCGGCGCACCGCGCTTGTCCTGGCGGCCCAGCCAATCCGGTTCCGGCGTGAGGTAGAAGAACGCCGCCGGCTCCATCAGTGGGCCTACCGACACCGGCAACACCGGGCGCGGCAGGCCGGCCTTGGTGCACTCGGCGTCGACCACCGCCAGTTCGGTGAGGGAGGGTGATTGCAGGACGTAAAACACCGGCCGGCTGCGGTCCAGGTTGAGGGTTAGGGACGACTGGTTGATCGTCTCCGAGCGAACCCAGAGGTACAACAGTCGGCGCAAGGTGCCGAACACCAGACGGCGGAACGGGGAGCGGGTCATAGGCGAGCTGCTTCAAGTGGGAAAAAACCGAGCAGGCGCTCGGGCGGGTAGTGTGCCGTATTCGCCGAAAATCGGCAAAAAAGCAGCGATGTAAACTTGAGTTGAACGCTTTTGAGCCTGCCATATACTCGGCAGTTCAACGCGTACCGGCTCAATAATAAAAACCGAAGTGGGAGTAAACAGATGGCAACGCGCGAAACCGGCAATGTGAAGTGGTTCAACGATGCAAAGGGCTATGGCTTCATTCAGCGTGAGGACGGCCAGGATGTGTTTGTGCACTACCGCGCCATCCGCGGTGAAGGCCACCGCTCCCTGGCCGAGGGCCAGCAGGTGGAATACGCCGTGGTGAGCGGCGAGAAGGGCTTGCAGGCCGAGGATGTGGTCGGCCTATAGGCGGAGTGGCAGGTTTAAGCGGCAAGCTACAAGCGCTTCGGCTTGCCGCTTGCCGCTTGCCGCTTGAAGCTGCTTTTCAACCCGTCCTCCAAGTAATCTGCTCTTCGCCGTCTGCGCTGATGCGAATCCAGATGTCGGCGCTTTCTTCACCTTCTTCCTCGACCCACGTGCCCGGCGCGCAGCGCACTTCCACGTTCAGCGCGGCAAATGCGGCGCGGGCGCAGGCGATGTCGTCGTCCCATGGGGTCTGGTCGCTTTCTAGGTACAGGCTGTTCCACTTGCCAACGGCCTTAGGCAGCCAGGTGACAGGCACTTTGCCGGCCTTGCACTTGTAGGTCTGGCCTTTCTGGACCCAGTCGCTGCATGGCCCCAGGGCCGCGCCCAGCCAGGCGGCGATGGCTTTGTGGTCGACGTCGGCGTCCTTCAGGTAAATCTCGATATCGGGTTGGCGCATGGATGTTCCTCGTTGCGGGATTCGAAAATCCATTCGCGAAAATAAAGTCGGTTATTGAAGCACGAAATAATCGTAGCGCATCGACACCGTGACCTTCAGCGGCTCGGCCGCCTCGATCACTTCGGCGCGGCGCTCGGCACTGGCCCGCCAGCCGTGGGGTGTCATGGCCAGCAGGTTGGCGCGGTCCTTGGGATCGGCCAGGCTCAGTGTGAATTCCAGGATCTCGCTGTGCGCCAGGCTCATGCCCGACGGCACCAGGGCCAGGTGCTTGTCGTCGGTGTATTCGCGCACTTCGTCGTACAGACGTTCACGTAGCTCCATCAGGTGACCACTGGTAGGGCCGACCTTCATCAAGCCGCCGCCAGGGCTTAGCAGGCGCTTGGCTTCCTGCCAGTCCAGCGGGCTGAATACGCTGGCCAGGAACTGGCAACTGGCGTCGGCCAACGGCACGCGGGCCATGCTGGCGATCAACCAGGTCAGCGCCGGGTTGCGCTTGCACGCACGTTTGACCGCTTCCTTGGAGATATCCAGCGCGTAGCCGTCGGCATGGGGCAGGGCCTCGGCGATTTGCGCGGTGTAGTAGCCCTCGCCACAGCCGATGTCCACCCAGCGCTGCGGCGCACGTTCTGCGGCCAGTTCGGCCAGGCGTTTGGCCACCGGGGCGTAGTGCCCGGCGTTGAGGAAGTCGCGACGCGCCTCGACCATGGCCAGGTTGTCACCCGGGTCACGGCTGTTCTTGTGCTGTACCGGCAACAGGTTCAGGTAACCCTGGCGTGCCCGGTCGAAACGGTGCCCGGCCGGGCACGCCACGCCATTGTCCACCGCGTTGAGCGGGGCGCTGCAAAGAGGGCAGGCGAGCATCAGGCGAGCAACTTGATCAGGGTCTGATAATAGATTTCGGTCAGCACATCGAGGTCGCTGGCCAGAATGCGCTCATTGACCTGGTGGATGGTCGCGTTGACCGGCCCCAGCTCGACCACTTGGGTGCCGAGGGTCGCAATGAAGCGGCCATCGGAAGTGCCGCCGCTGGTGGACGCCTGGGTCTCGCGACCGGTGACTGCCTTGATGCTGGCCGATACGGCATCGAGCAGGGCGCCCGGTTCGGTCAGGAACGGCAGACCCGACAGCGCCCATTCCACGTGCCAGTCCAGGCCGTGCTTGTCGAGAATCTGCGCAACGCGATGCTGTAGACCCTCCACGGTGGACTCGGTGGAGAAACGGAAATTGAACACCGCCGTCAGCTCGCCGGGAATCACGTTGGTGGCGCCGGTGCCGGAATTGAGGTTGGAAATCTGGAAACTGGTGGGCGGGAAAAACGCGTTGCCGTCATCCCAATGCTCGGCGGCCAGTTCGGCCAGGGCCGGCGCGGCCAGGTGGATCGGGTTCTTCGCCAGGTGCGGATAGGCCACGTGGCCTTGCACGCCGCGCACGGTCAGGGTCGCGCCGAGGGAGCCGCGACGGCCGTTCTTGACCACATCGCCGACCAGCGTGGTGCTTGACGGTTCGCCGACGATGCACCAGTCCAGGCGCTCCTTGCGCGCTGCCAGGCGTTCGATCACGGCTTTGGTGCCGTGGTGTGCCGGGCCTTCTTCATCGCTGGTGATCAGGAAGGCCACCGAACCCTTGTGGTCCGGGTAATCGGCGACGAAGCGCTCGGACGCTACCAACATCGCCGCCAGGCTGCCTTTCATGTCGGCTGCACCACGCCCGCAGAGCATGCCGTTTTCGTCGATCAAGGCGTCGAACGGGTCGTTCTGCCAGGCCTGCACCGGGCCGGTCGGGACCACGTCGGTGTGGCCTGCGAAGCACAGCACTGGGCCTTCATGCTTACCGTGGGTGGCCCAGAAATTGTCCACGTCTTCGATGCGCATCGGCTCAAGTTTGAAGCCGGCGTCGCCCAGGCGCTGCATCATCAGCTTCTGGCAATCGGCGTCGATCGGCGTCACCGAGGGGCGGCGGATCAGGTCGATGGCAAGTTGAAGGGTGGGCGAAAGGTCGGCATGGGCCGTCATGGGAAAACTCCGGAAAGCATGTTTGGAAGAGCAGGGCGGGCAGACAAAACGGCCGTTATCTTATAGCAAAACGGCGGCCAGAGGCCGCCGTTTAGTGCATTGCGCAAGTTTTTACGCGGCCGGAGCGGGCTGTGGCGCCGGCGCCGGTTTCGGCAGCGACGACAAGAACGCCATGATCAGCGCCGCCACGTACGGCAGGGACTGTACCAGCAACATCACCACCCAGAAGCGCATGTCATTGCTCGGCAGGCCCTGCACCAGGTAGATCCCCAGCGCGGCGCCCCACAACAACAGCATGATGAACATTTCTTCGCGGGCTTCGGAAATCGCGACCCAGAAGCCGTGGTTATCCGCGTTTTTCGGTGTACGAAAGAACGGAATACTGGTGGTGAAGAAGCCATACAGCACCGCCTTGGCGATGGTGTGGGACAACGCCAGCCCGGCCAGGGCCGCGCAGAACGCGTCCTTGAGGTTCACGCCCACCGCACGGCGGTACAGGAAGATGATCTTGCCCACCTTAAACACGAACAGCGCCAACGGCGGAATCGCGAAAATCAGCAATGGCGGGTCGACCCGGGTCGGTACGATGATCATCGCCGCCGACCACAACAGCGCGCCGACCGTAAAGAAGATGTTCATGCCGTCCGCCACCCAAGGCAACCAGCCCGCCAGGAAGTGATAGCGCTGGCCACGGGTAAGTTCGGTGTCCTTGCCGCGCAGCAGGCTGGCGGTGTGACGCTTGATGATCTGAATCGCGCCGTAAGCCCAGCGGAAGCGCTGCTTCTTGAAGTCGATAAAGGTATCCGGCATCAGACCTTTGCCGTAGCTGTCGTGGTAATACGCCGCCGACAGACCTTTCTCGAATACCCGTAGGCCCAGTTCGGCGTCTTCACAGATGCACCAGTCGGCCCAGCCCAGTTCTTCGAGCACCGAGCGGCGGGTCATGGTCATGGTGCCGTGCTGGATAATCGCGTCGCGGTCGTTGCGGGTCACCATGCCGATATGGAAGAAGCCTTTGTATTCCGCATAGCAGAGCTTCTTGAAGGTGCTTTCGTTCTGATCGCGATAATCCTGCGGCGACTGCACCACGGCGATTTTCGGGTCTGCGAAGTGCGGCACCATGTGCTTGAGCCAGTTGGGCGAGACGCAGTAGTCCGAGTCGATCACGGCGATCACTTCGGCGTCTTTGGCGGTGTGCGGAATCAGGTAGTTCAACGCACCGCCCTTGAAACCGGCCAGGGGCGCGACGTGGAAGAACTTGAAACGCGGCCCGAGGGTGGCGCAATAGTCGCGCACCGGTTCCCACACGGCCGGGTCCTTGGTGTTGTTGTCGATGATCAGGACTTCGTAGTCCGGGTAATCGAGCGCGGCCAGGGCGTCGAGGGTCTGTTTGACCATCTCCGGCGGCTCGTTGTAGCACGGCACATGGATCGATACTTTTGGGCGGTAGTCCGAATCGCCGACCACCGGCAGGAATTCACGCCGACGTTTGTGGGTCCATACCGCTTCGGCCAGTTCGTGGGCTTCGGTCAACAACACGATGAACACGCCAAGGGCGCCGAGCGCCAGCAAAAAGCCCACGGTCAGGCTGAACCAGGTGCTGTATTGCTGGCTGTAGTCGTAGCCGATCCATACCAGCACCGAACCGCACAGGAACGCAATAAAGGTCAGGAACGTGCGGCCGCGCTGGCGCAGGGCCGAGCCGTCGATCATCAGCAGGGTCAGGGACAGCAGCGCCAGCACCACCGAACCGATAGCCAGCACGCGCCATTGCGGAATCGCCACCACCGGTCCTTCGAAGTTGAATTTCTGCTGGCGCGCGGCGTTGAACACGCCCCAATACGCACCGACCGAGCCTTCGTCGCTGGCCTTCCACGGCTGGTCGAACGCCTCGATCACAAAGTAGTTGTAGCCTTGGCGGTTGAGCTTGTTCACCAGCGTGCGCAGGTAAATGGCCTGGTCGGCCGGGGACGCGTCAGCCCCACCGCGCATGCGCCCGTTGCTCGGCCAGCCGACTTCCGACAGCAGCAGCGGCTTTTTCGGGAAGGTCTTCTTCAGATCCTTGGCGCGGTCGAGTACGAATTGGCCGGCCTTATCCACCGGAATATGTTCCCAATACGGCAGGATGTGCGCGGCGATCAGGTCGACGTGCTTGGCCAGTTGTGGATTGTGTTCCCAGATGTGCCATTGCTCGGAGGTGGTTACCGGTACTTTGACGGCAGCGCGCACACGGTCCAGCAGCACGATCAGCGCCTCGGGCGTGATTTCCTCACGGAACAACGCTTCGTTGCCCACCACCACGCGCACGACGCTGCGCGAGTTGTTGGCGATCTCGATGGCGCGCTGGATTTCGCGTTCGTTACGCTCCAGGTCCGGGCTGATCCAGATCCCCAGGGTCACCCGCAGGCCGAATTCTTCCGCCAGTTTGGGGATATCCCCCAGGGTGCCGTCGACCGAGTAGGTGCGGATGTTGTCCGTCAGCTTGCTCATGATCGCCAAGTCTTGACGCATCTGTTCGTCGGTGGGGTATTGGTCTTTCTGGGGGTACTGGCCTTGTTGGAACGGCGAGTAGGAAAAACCGGAGATTTGTTCAGGCCAGTTGGGGGCTGAGACCGGGCGATTGATCAGCGCCCAGAAACCGGTGAATAGCGCGGCAATTGCCAACACCACCACCAGGTTGAGTCCAAATTTACGCGATGCCATGGTTATGCGGGTTCCAAAGGGTGTGGAACGAAATGAGGTGCCGGGCTGCGCCGAACGGCGCGCATCCTACACCGGCCTTTCCCTGACCGTACAGCAAGCCGAGAAAAACCGGACATTGGGCAGCGAAAGTACATCTAAGTTCTTAACTTGTAGCTTGTAGCTTAAAACTTGTCGCTGCGTAGCCCTATAATGCGCGCCGGTTTTTGGGGTAATGGTCATGAGTACAGAAGATCCGCGGTTTGCAGGCGTTGCCCGCTTGTATGGCATTGAGGGCCTGCAACGCTTGAAAGCGGCCCATGTGGCGATCGTCGGCGTGGGCGGCGTGGGTTCCTGGGCGGCCGAAGCCATGGCCCGATGCGGGGTGGGCGAAATTTCGCTGTTTGACCTGGACGATGTCTGCGTCAGCAACAGCAATCGCCAGTTGCACGCCTTGGACAGCACCGTGGGCAAGCCCAAGGTCGAGGTTATGGCCGAACGCCTGCGCGGCATCAACCCGGACTGCACCGTGCATGCGGTGGCGGACTTCGTCACCCGCGACACCATGGCCGAGTACATCACGCCCAACATCGATTGCGTGATCGACTGCATCGACGCCGTCAACGCCAAAGCCGCGCTGATTGCCTGGTGCAAGCGCCGCAAAATCCAGATCATCGCCACTGGCGGCGCCGGCGGGCAGATCGACCCGACGCTGATCCAAGTCTGCGACTTGAACCGCACCTTCAACGACCCGCTGGCCTCCAAAGTCCGCTCCACGCTGCGCCGCGATTATGGGTTCTCCCGCACCGTGACTCGCCATTACAGCGTGCCATGCGTGTTTTCCACCGAGCAACTGCGCTATCCCAAACCAGACGGCAGCATCTGTTTGCAGAAGAGTTTTGTCGGCGATGGCGTGAAGCTGGACTGCGCCGGAGGATTTGGCGCGGTGATGATGGTCACGGCCACCTTCGGCATGGTGGCCGCGACTAAAGCGGTGGACAAAATTGTGGCGGGAGTGCGCAGGCCTTCGGAGCGGGTCAAACCCACCTGAATCTCACGGCCTTGCACAAATCAAAATGTGGGAGGGGGCTTGCCCCCGATTGCAGGGTGTCAGGCACTGAATAACTGACTGACCCGCCGCTATCGGGGGCAAGTCCAATCCTCGCACCGGCCCTCTCACATTTAGCTCTGTGTCTGGCTTAGGGTTCGCATGCGCTGCAGGACTGCATTCAAGCCATTGCTGCGCGACGGCGACAGTTGGCGGGAAAGCCCGAGTTGATTGAACCAGTCGGGCAAGTCGACCCCCTGCAACTCAGCAGTCGATAACCCGTTGACTCGCGCCAGCAGCAGTGCCACCAACCCACGAATCATTCGCGCATCGCTGCTGGCGGCAAACTGCCAATGACCGTTCTCCAAACGGCCAACCAACCACACCAGGCTTTCACAGCCCTGCACCAGATTGGCGTCGACCCTATCTTCATCCGCCAACGCCGGCAGCCTCTCGCCCCACTGCATCAGCATGCGCGCGCGTTGCTCCCAGCTGCCGACGGCTTGAAACGCTTCGAGCGCCTCTACGGCATCAACGGGCAGGGTCATCGCAGCATATCCAGCGCTTGGTCCAGGGCCTCGAAAAAGCGCTCCAGATCGTCGGAATCGTTGTACAGCGCCAGGGACACACGGATCGCCCCCGACAAGTGCATCGCCTTGAGTAGGGGCATTGCGCAGTGATGGCCGGCGCGTACGGCAATTCCTTGCTCGGTGAGCAAGTGCGCGAGGTCGGCGTTATGGATGCCGTCGACCACAAAGCTGACCAGCGCAACCTGCGGCGAACCCAGCACGCGCACGCCGTTGCGGGCCTTCAAGCCGCGCAGCAGGTAATCATGCAGAGCGGCTTCGTGGGCGAGAACCGCCTGTGGGTCCAGTGAACTGAGATAGTCCAGGGTCGCGCCCAGGCCGATCACTCCCGCGATCGGCGGCGTTCCCGCTTCGAAACCCAGGGGCGCCGGGCGGAAACTGGCGCTGTGATAGTCCGCGTGCTGCACCATCTCGCCGCCCAATTGCCAGTGGCGCAAGTGGTGCAGGGCGTCGTTGCGACCAAACAACACGCCAACGCCGTCGGGGCCGTACAGTTTGTGGCTGGAGAATGCATAGAAATCACAGCCCAGGGCCTGCACATCATGCCGACCATGGACGATGCCTTGGGCTCCATCCACCACGGTCAGGGCGCCATGGGTCCGGGCCATCGCCAGCAAGGTTTCCAGCGGTTGCCAGGCCCCCAGTACATTGGATAACTGGCTCACCGCCAGCAGGCGCGTGCGGGGGCCGATCAGTCCGACTGCGGCTTCAACATCGATCACGCCGTCGGCATTGAGCGGCAATACCACCAACTCCAAGCCGCGACGTTTGGCCAGTTGCTGCCACGGCAGCAGATTGGCGTGGTGTTCCAAGGCGCTGATGACGATCTCATCGCCCGTTGTGAATAAGTGCTCAAGGCCATAGGCCAAGAGGTTCAGCGCAGAGGTCGCGCCATGGGTAAACACTATTTGCCCGCTATCACCTGCGTTCAACCACTGTGCAACCTTGCTGCGGCTGTCTTCGAAAGCCTGGGTCGCATGGGCGCCGGGCAAGTGTTGGGCGCGGTGCACATTGGCTGCGCCATTGGCGTAGTAATGGCTGATCGCATCCAGCAGCGCCTGGGGTTTTTGAGTGGTGGCGGCGTTGTCCAGATAGGTCTGGTCCTGCCGTTGCAGGGTGGCGATGGCCGGGAAATCGGCGCGCCAGGGGGAGGGCACAAGCATGATGATCAAGACTCGTATAAGCGGGCCGCACCGCGAAGGCGCGGCCCACTAGTGGCATCGAGTGGCTGCTTAGTTGTGAGCGTGCAGCGCTTCGTTCAGTTCGATGGCCGATTTGTGGGTTTTGCACTCCACGGCACCGGTCTCGGAGTTGCGACGGAACAGCAGGTCCGGTTGGCCGGCCAGCTCGCGTGCTTTGACCACTTTGACCAGTTGGTTCTGCTCATCGAGCAGCGCGACTTTGGTTCCGGCGGTCACGTACAGGCCCGACTCCACGGTGTTGCGGTCGCCCAATGGGATACCGATACCGGCGTTGGCGCCGATCAGGCAGCCTTCGCCGACCTTGATCACAATGTTGCCGCCGCCCGACAGGGTGCCCATGGTGGAGCAACCGCCGCCCAGGTCCGAGCCCTTGCCGACGAATACGCCGGCCGACACACGGCCTTCGATCATGCCCGGGCCTTCGGTGCCGGCGTTGAAGTTGACGAAACCTTCGTGCATCACGGTGGTGCCTTCGCCCACGTAGGCGCCCAGGCGCAGGCGCGCGGCGTCAGCGATACGCACACCGGCTGGCACCACGTAGTCGGTCATTTTCGGGAACTTGTCCACCGAGAACACTTCCAGCAGCTCGCCACGCAGGCGCGCTTCCAGTTGGCGCTCGGCCAACTCGCTGATGTCGATCGCGCCCTGGCTGGTCCAGGCCACGTTCGGCAGTTGCGGGAACACGCCGGCCAGGCTCAGGCCGTGGGGCTTGACCAGGCGATGGGACAACAGGTGCAACTTGAGGTAGGCCTCAGGCGTGGAGGTCAGTGCGGCGTCTTCGGCTAGCAGGGTGGCGACCAGCGGCGTATGGCTTTCGGCCAGACGGCTGAGCAGCGCGGCCTGGGTCGCGTCGACGCCCTTGAGTGCGTCCGCCAGTTGCAGGGCCTGGGTGACGGTGAAGGTGATGGCTTGGTTGCCTTCGCTGTAACCGAGGATCGGTGCGATGGCCGCGACGATTTCAGCCGACGGGTTGAGCAAGGGGTGTGCGTAGAACACTTCCAGCCAAGCGCCTTGGCGGTTCTGAGTGCCGACGCCGAAGCCCAGGCTGAACAGGGAATGGGACATGCTGTTACCTCTACAAAAATAAAAGGGCTGGCTTACTTGAGGGCCGCCGAATAAATGTCTGGCTTGAAGCCAATCAGGGTTCTGTCTCCGAGATCCAGCACCGGGCGCTTGATCATCGAGGGTTGCGCGAGCATCAATTCAATGGCTTTCGACTGATCGAGATCGGCTTTGCGTTCGTCTTCGAGTTTGCGAAAGGTGGTGCCCGCGCGGTTCAACACCACTTGCCAACCGTGCTCGTTGCACCATTGGGTCAAGTGTTCACGGTCGATACCGGCCGTTTTGTAGTCATGGAACTCATAATTCACGGCGTGCTCATCGAGCCAGGTACGTGCCTTTTTCATGGTGTCGCAGGCTTTGATACCGAAAAGGTGCAACGTTTTGCTTGAAGCGGTCAAGGAATTGCCCCCCTCTGATCCGATGGAGTGTGCTGATGAAAGTCAAAGGTCTGGGATTATGCCACGCCCAGCGCATTTGGGTGCCGCTCGTCAGCACCGTGCGACTTTTGTGCAAAAGCCATCGCGCAGCATAGGCGGCTAATATGGCACTTCAACGGCGAGTTGTTGCCTGATGTGTGTCGTTGCGAGTCGATTGTCCGGGAACCCCGCCTTATGCAAACCGCCTACACCGTTCTTATCCTGCTGATGCTGGTCAGTGCTTCGCGCCTGGTCGGGCGTGTTATCCCCCTACCGTTGCCCTTGGTGCAGATTGCCGCCGGCGCTTTGCTGGCCTGGCCCACGTTGGGGCTGCATGTAGCCCTGGACCCGGAGTTGTTTCTGTTTCTGTTCCTGCCGCCACTGCTGTTTTCCGATGGTTGGCGCATGCCCAAACGTGAATTGTGGCGCCTGCGCGGCCCGATCCTGACGCTGGCAGTGGGGCTGGTGCTGTTTACCGTGGTCGGCGCCGGTTACTTCATCCACTGGATATTGCCTACGATCCCGCTGCCGGTGGCCTTCGCCCTGGCGGCCGTGTTGTCGCCGACGGACGCCGTGGCGGTGTCGGCCATTTCCCAGAATCGGTTGCCGACCCCGCTGATGCACATGCTGCAGGGCGAGGCCTTGATGAATGACGCGTCGGGCCTGGTGACCTTCAAGTTCGCCCTGGCAGCGGCATTGACCGGGATTTTTTCCCTGGCGGATGCCAGCCTGACCTTCGTGCTGGTCGCCCTTGGTGGCTTGGCGGTGGGCGTCGCTTTGAGCTGGGTGGTCGGTCGGTTGCGGGCTTGGATGATCGCGCGGGGCTGGGACGATCCGGCGACCCATGTGGTGTTTATGTTGCTGTTGCCATTTGCCGCCTATGTGCTGGCCGAACGCCTGGGGGCGTCGGGGATTTTGTCTGCGGTAGCGGCAGGGATGATGCAAAGCTGGCTCGATTTGCTGCCGCGCCAGACCAGCACACGCCTGCTCAATCGCAGTGTGTGGTCGTTGCTGGAATTCGCCTTCAATGGCCTGATTTTCCTGCTGCTGGGCCTTCAGTTACCCGACATCGTCAAGGCTGTGGTGAGTCATGAGTCGACGCTGTGGCCTACCTTGCTGTATCGCTGCCTGGACGTGATCGCGATCTTTCTGGTGCTGGTGGTTTTGCGCTTTATCTGGGTGCAAAGCATCTGGCGCCTGTCGGGCCTGTTGCGGCGCTTGCGTGGGAAAAGTGAGCTGACATTGGTACCGACTGCCCGGTCCTGCTGGTTGTTGACCGTCGGCGGTGTCCGCGGTGCCGTGACCTTGGCCGGTGTGATGTCGGTGCCGCTGCTGCTGGCGCCGGGCAAGGATTTCCCCGAGCGCGACCTGCTGATCTTCATTGCCGCCGGCGTGATTCTGCTGTCGCTGATCGCTGCCTGTATTGCGTTGCCGCTTTTATTAAAGGGCATCGAAAAAAGCCCGGACGAAAAACGCCACAAGGAAGTGCGCGAAGCGTGGAAAAAGACGGCCGTGGCTGCGATCCACGCCCTTGAGGCCGAGGAGCCGCCCGAGAGCGAGAGCCAGGACGCTGCGCAAGCCGCATTGGCCACCGAGCTTAAAGCGCGCCTGATGTCGGAATATCGTCATCAGTTGGAGGTATTCAATGATTCGGCCGAAGCTCAAGCGCTGGCGCAGCAGATGGACCTGCTGGAGCGAAAATTACGCCTCAAGGCCCTTCGAGCCCAGCGTCTGGAGTTATACAGTTTGAGCCGTCATCACCAAATTGGTGATGACGTTTTGAGGGAAGTGTTGGCGGAACTGGACATGAGTGAAGCGAACCTGGGGCCCGTGAAGTAAGTGCTATCACTGCCCATTGGCTTGGAATACTGAGCATTGGGTGCCCGAAGGATTACCATCCCTCGGGCTCTCGATGCGTCTGGCTTAACGACGGCGCTGAATGAAATCGCGAATTCGCTCCGCAGCCTCCACGCACTCGGCCAGCGGCGCAACCAGCGCCAGGCGCACTCGACCGGCCCCAGGGTTGACCCCGTCCACTTCTCGCGACAGGTACGAGCCCGGCACCACCGTCACATGTTCTTCCACGAACAGGTCGCGGCAGAACGCAGCGTCGTCACCCTGCACATTCGGCCATAGGTAGAACCCGCCGTCCGGCGCCTGCACGTCCAGTACCGGCTGGAGAATGGCTAACACGGCTTCGAACTTTTCGCGGTACAGGTCACGGTTGGCCAGCACATGGGCCTCGTCCTGCCACGCAGCGATGCTGGCGAGCTGGGTTTGCACTGGCATTGCGCAGCCATGATAGGTGCGATACAGCAGGAAACCTTTGAGGATATCGGCGTCACCGGCCACGAAGCCGGAGCGCAGCCCCGGCAGGTTGGAGCGCTTGGACAGGCTGTGGAACACCACGCAACGCTTGAAGTCCTGGCGACCCAGTTCCACGCAGGCACTGAGCAGGCCCGGCGGCGGGGTTTGCTCGTCGAAATACAGCTCGCTGTAGCACTCGTCGGCGGCGATCACGAAATCATATTCGTCGGCCAGGGCGATGAGTTTTTTCAGGGTCTGGACTGGAATCAGCGCGCCGGTCGGGTTGCCCGGGGAGCACAGAAACAGGATCTGGCAGCGTTTCCAGATATCCGGCGAAACCGCGTCGAAGTCTGGGTTGAAGCCATTGCTGTCCAGGCACGGCAGGTAGTGCGGCTTGGCCCCGGCGAGGAACGCGGCGCCTTCATAGATCTGGTAGAACGGGTTCGGGCTCACCACCAGTGCGTCGTCACTGCGATTGACCACGGTTTGGGTGAAGGCAAACAAGGCTTCCCGCGTACCGTTGACCGGCAAAATAGTGCGTGCCGGATCGAGCCACCCCTTGGGTACATTGAAGCGCCGCTCGCACCAGGCGCCGATGGCCTCGCGCAAGGCGGGAATGCCTAGGGTGGTCGGGTACACCGCCATCTGGTCGAGGTTATTAGCCAGGGCGTCGGCCACGAACTGCGGGGATTTGTGCTTGGGCTCGCCAATGGACAGCGCAATCGGGCGCTTCGCCGGGTTCGGTGTCACGCTGCCCAGCAGGGCGCGCAACTTTTCGAACGGGTAGGGTTGGAGCTGGTTCAGGGCGTTGTTCATCGGTGGATCTCGTGCAAGGCGTTAAAAACGGCGAAGGGGGCGGTGGGCCGCCCCTGGTATCAAATCGTCAGGCGCGTCAGTTCAACGCCCGGCTCCTGGGGCACGCTCAACTGTTGGACGATGGCTTCCTGCAAGCGTCGGCACAGCTCGGGGTCGGATAACGGTTGGTTGTCGGCATCGGTAATGAAGAACACGTCCTCCACGCGCTCGCCCAGGGTCGCAATCTTGGCGTTCTGCAACGACAGGTCGAACTCCAGGAAAATCCCGCCGATGCGCGCCAGCAGGCCCGGACGGTCCGGCGCGCTCAGTTCCAGCACGGTGACTGGGCGCTGGGCATCGTTGGAGATGGTGACCTGGGGCGCGAAGGCGAAGTGCTTGAGCTGGCGCGGGACCCGACGCTGGATGATGGTGGGGTAATCGTCGGGGTTGCGCAGGGCTTCGGTAAGGCCTTCGCGGATTTTCTTCACCCGCGCCGGATTGTCGCCGATCGAGTCGCCATCGGTGTCGAGCACGATGTAGGTGTCGAGGGTGAACTGGCTGCTGGAAGTGATCACCCGCGCGTCGTGGATGTTCAGGTTGAGCTGGTCCATGGCGGCCACGGTCACGGCGAA
This sequence comes from Pseudomonas sp. ARP3, assembly GCF_001029595.1. Taxonomy (NCBI): domain Bacteria; kingdom Pseudomonadati; phylum Pseudomonadota; class Gammaproteobacteria; order Pseudomonadales; family Pseudomonadaceae; genus Pseudomonas; species Pseudomonas sp. ARP3. The sequence goes on along the minus strand of NZ_LEKF01000003.1, from coordinate 107,278 downwards.
GAAGTCGTGCTGGTCCGGTGCATAGATGAAAATCTGCGTGCCGCCCTCGAACTCGCGCTGGGTGGTTTCCTTGATCAACACCAGCGGGCCGCCATCGGCAGGCTGCTGCAAAATGGCGTCGGTGTGCCAGGCGACATCGCCGGCGGTGTGGCGCAGGAAGTAATCGTCCCCCAACTGCGACCACAGCTGTTCGACATCGTCCGGGTCGTTGCCGCCGCGTACGAGGATATCCAGCGCCGCACTTTGGGTGCGGCGGATCTGCTCTTCGCGGTCCACTGGGTTTTCCAGGCCACGGCGCAGGGCGCGCTTGGTCTCGGTGTACAGCTGACGCAGCAGGCTGGCGCGCCATGAATTCCACAGAGTGGGGTTGGTGGCGTTGATATCGGAGACGGTGAGCACGTACAGGTAGTCGAGGCGGGTTTCATCGCCGACCACCTGGGCGAAATCATGGATCACCTGCGGATCGGACAAGTCCTTGCGCTGGGCAGTGGTCGACATCACCAAGTGGTTCTGCACCAGCCAGACAATCAGGCGGCTGTCCCACAACGGCAATTGGTGACGCTGGCAAAAAGCCTCGGCATCGACGGCGCCGATTTCCGAGTGATCGCCGTGCCGGCCCTTGCCGATGTCGTGGTACAGCCCGGCCAGGTAGATCAGCTCAGGCTTGGGCAGTTTGGCCATCAACTTACTGGCCAGCGGGAATTTTTCCGATACCTGGGTGTACTGCAACTTACGCAGATGTTTGATCAGGTTCAGGGTGTGCGCATCGACGGTATAGATATGAAACAGGTCGTGCTGCATTTGCCCGACGATAAAACCGAACTCCGGTAAATAGCGCCCGAGGATGCCGTAACGGTTCATGCGGCGCAGGTTGCGGTGGATGCCGATCTTGCATTTGAACAGCTCGATGAACAGGCTGGTGTTGCGGATATCGTTGCGGAAGTCTTCGTCGATCAGGTAGCGGTTTTCCCGCAGCAGGCGAATGGTGTCGGCGCGCACGCCTTTGATTTCCGGCTGCTGGGCCATCAGCACGAAGATTTCCAGCATCGCGAACGGCGTGCGGCGGAACACGTTGTCGCTGCGTGCTTCGATATAACCGTCGTGCAACTGGAAACGCGCATTGATCGGTTGCGGCGGCGCTTCGTCTTCGGGGGCCAGGATCACCTCTTCGAAGTGCTGAATGATCAGGTCGCTCAGCTGCGCAATGCTCATGACCACGCGGTAGTACTGCTGCATGAAGCTTTCGATACTGGTCTTGGCGTCTTCGCCTTCAAACCCCAGCAGCGAGGCGATGGAGCGCTGATGGTCGAACAGCAAACGATCTTCGGCGCGCCCGGCAAGCATGTGCAGGGCGTAGCGCACTTTCCACAGGAACTCCTGGGAGGAGGCCAGCAGCGCATTCTCGCTTTCCACCAGGAAGCCTTCGCCGGCCAGGGCGCGCAGGTTCAGGGTGCCGTATTCGCGACGGGCCACCCACAGAATGGTCTGGATGTCCCGCAGCCCTCCCGGTGAGCCCTTGACGTTGGGTTCCAGGTTGTACTCGGTGTCGTTGTACTTGTGATGCCGGGCTTTCTGTTCGGCGCGCTTGGCCAGGAAGAAATCCTTGCTCGGCCACATGTGCGCCGTGCTGGTGACGTCGAGCATGCGCTGGCGCAGGCGCTCGGGGCCGGCGATGGTGCGGCTTTCCATGAGGTTGGTGATCACGGTGAGGTCGGCACGGGCCTCTTCGGCGCATTCGTCCACCGACCGTACGCTCTGGCCGACTTCCAGGCCGATATCCCACAAAAGTGTGAGAAAACGCTCGATGGAGTCGCGAAAGATCTCATGGTCGGCGCTGTCCAGCAGGATCAGCAGGTCGATGTCGGAGTAGGGGTGCAATTCGCCGCGACCGTAGCCGCCGACCGCCACCAGGGCGATGTCGGCGTCAGTGCTCCAGGTGAACTGTTCCCAGGCCTTTTGCAGGATGTTATCGACGAACCAGGCGCGATCCTCGATCAGCCGGCGGATATCCCGGCCCTTGCGAAAGCGCTCATCGAGCACCTCGCGGGCCTGGCGAATGGCTTTTTTGAACGCGGCGATAGGGCTCGACTTCAGTGCCAGCTCGGCCTGGAACTGGCCACGGTCGAAGAGTTCGGGATCCACCTGGGGCATCGATCGGCTTTCCTTTCTATCTATGAGTCAGTCACAACACCGTTTGGGAAAACCAACGCAGCCTTGAATTACGCCGACACGCGCGGGATGGTGTCGTCCGAGCGCAGGGTGAAGATCTCGTAGCCGGTTTCGGTGACCAGTAGTGTGTGTTCCCACTGGGCCGAAAGCTTGCGGTCTTTGGTAATAGCGGTCCAGCCGTCGCCCAGCACCTTGGTGTCGGCCTTGCCCTGGTTGATCATCGGCTCGATGGTGAAGGTCATGCCGGCTTTGAGTTCCATGCCGGTGCCAGCGCGGCCGTAGTGCAGGATCTGCGGTTCTTCGTGGAACACCTTGCCGATGCCGTGGCCACAGAACTCGCGAACCACCGAAAAGCCGTTCTTTTCAGCGTGCTTCTGGATCACTTCGCCGATGTCGCCCAGGCGGCAGCCAGGTTTGACGATCTCGATAGCCTTGTACATGCATTCCTGAGTGACCTGGGACAGGCGTTCGGCCCAGACCGGCACGGTGCCGACGTGGAACATGCGGCTGGTATCGCCGTGATAGCCACCCTTGATCACGGTGACGTCGATGTTCAGCGTGTCGCCGTCCTTGAGCGGCTTGTCGCCTGGGATGCCGTGGCAGACCACATGGTTGATCGATGTGCAGATCGACTTGGGAAAGCCTTTGTAGTTGAGCGGGGCAGGGATAGCCTTTTGCACATTGACGATGTAGTCATGGCAGATTCGGTCGAGTTCTTCGGTGGTGACGCCGGGCTTGACGTGTTCGGCAATCATTTCCAGCACATCGGCCGCCAGTTTGCCGGCAACGCGCATGCCGGCGATGTCTTCGGCGGTTTTCAAAGTAACGGTCATACAGGCTCTCTCTAGCGCGAGGCGCTGAAATCAAAACGGTTTACGGGTGTGCGACAAAAGGTTACAGAATTCACACAAGCCCTGAAAAACGCGATTCTAACAGACGATGCTCTCAAGTCATGAGGGTCTGACGATCGCTTCTCTCTATAGGGTGAGGGTATCCGGACTCAATTCAAAGGGTTGCGCGAGTGGCCTTCAAGGCAGTTGTGATTGCAGGTTTCGTTTTCGCCCTTCGTGTGGTATAAAATGCGCCGCTTTCCGGGGATACCCCGAAAAGCTTAAATCCACACACGTGTCGACACGATGACCTGGGTGCCGGAGGCCTTGATGCCGCTGGTTGGTCATTGGGATACGTGGAGGCCAAACCCGACTTATTAAGGAACTATCATGTCCCAAGTCAACATGCGCGATATGCTGAAGGCCGGTGTGCACTTCGGTCACCAGACCCGTTACTGGAACCCGAAAATGGGTAAATACATTTTCGGCGCGCGTAACAAGATCCACATCATCAACCTTGAAAAAACCCTGCCAATGTTCAACGAAGCGCTGACTTTCGTAGAGCGTCTGGCCCAGGGCAAAAACAAGATTCTGTTCGTCGGTACCAAGCGTTCCGCTGGCAAGATCGTTGCTGAAGAAGCAGCACGTTGCGGTTCGCCGTACGTCGACCACCGCTGGTTGGGCGGCATGCTGACCAACTTCAAAACCATCCGTGCTTCCATCAAGCGTCTGCGTGACCTTGAAGTACAAGCCGAAGACGGTACTTTCGCCAAGCTGACCAAGAAAGAAGCGCTGATGCGCTCCCGTGACCTGGAAAAGCTCGATCGTTCCCTGGGTGGTATCAAGGACATGGGCGGTCTGCCTGACGCACTGTTCGTTATCGACGTTGATCACGAGCGCATCGCGATCACCGAAGCCAACAAGCTGGGCATCCCTGTTATCGGCGTAGTCGATACCAACAGCAGCCCGGAAGGCGTTGACTACATCATCCCAGGCAACGATGACGCAATCCGCGCTATCCAGCTGTACATGGGTTCGATGGCTGACGCTGTAATCCGTGGTCGCAACCACGTTGCTGGTGGTACCGAGCAGTTCGTTGAAGAAGCTCCGGTAGCTGCCGCTGAGTAATTGACGCCCTGGCGTTGACTCAGTAAGCAAAAAGGGGGCTTGGCCCCCTTTTTGCCCCCTCGAAAACCATTTGTCGGCAGCGCAGCTACATCATCTGTAACGTGCAGCGGCCTACAAGGGGTGGTTCGAGAAGAATTGATCGCCCGTTTAATCGGGTGGAATGGTTGAAAACCTATCCAAGAGGATTTTGAAATGGCAGAGATTACTGCAGCGTTGGTTAAAGAACTGCGCGAGCGTACCGGCGAAGGCATGATGGATTGCAAAAAAGCCTTGACCAAGGCTGGCGGCGACATCGAAAAAGCCATTGATGACATGCGTGCTTCCGGCGCCATCAAGGCTGCCAAGAAAGCAGGCAACGTTGCCGCTGAAGGCGCCATCGCTCTGAAAGAAGACGGCAAATCCGCCGTTCTGCTGGAAGTGAACTCCCAGACCGACTTCCTGGCTCTGCAGGACGACTTCAAAGCATTCGTTGCCGATAGCGTTGAAAAAGCGTTCGCTGACAAGCTGACCACTGTCGAGCCTCTGATCGAAGCTCAAGAAGCTGCCCGTCTGGTACTGGTCGGCAAGGTTGGCGAAAACGTCAACATCCGTCGCCTGGTCCGCGTTGAGGGTGATGTAGTGGGTGGTTACCTGCACGGCAACAAGATCGGTGTTGCGGTTGTCCTGAAGGGCGGCAACGTTGAGCTGGCCAAAGACATCGCGATGCACGTCGCAGCCAGCAACCCTGAGTTCCTGCTGCCTTCGGAAGTATCCGCCGAAGCCATCGAGCGTGAAAAAGCTGTGTTCCTGCAGCTGAACGAAGAAAAAATCAAAGGCAAGCCAGAAAACATTGTTGAGAATATGGTTAAAGGCCGTATCAGCAAGTTCCTGGCCGAAGCGAGCCTCGTTGAGCAGGCGTTCGTCAAGAACCCTGAAATCAAGGTTGGCGAGCTGGCTAAAAAAGCCGGCGCTGAAATCGTTTCCTTCACTTACTTCAAAGTAGGCGAAGGCATCGAGAAGCCGGTCGACAACTTCGCTGAAGAAGTTGCTGCCCAGCTGGCTGCCGCCAAGCAATAAGACAGTTTTAACTGTCGCCCGAAAGAGGCTGCCCGCTCACGCGCGCAGCCTCTTTTCAAATGGGAAGGCCAATTTTATTTGGTTTCCTTTCGGAACTGGCTTACAAAGCCGTGTTCCGATGGCGCTGTGATAGCGTCCAGCTAGAGTGAACGCAAGCCGTAAACGGCTCGCCAAGAATTTTTGAAAAATACGCCGCAGGAGAGATTCGCAATGGCTCAGCAGGGCAGTGGTTATCAGGCTCGCTATAAACGCATTCTACTCAAGCTCAGCGGCGAGGCCCTGATGGGCTCGGAAGAGTTTGGGATTGATCCCAAGGTGCTCGACCGCATGGCGCTGGAAGTTGGCCAACTGGTCGGCATTGGCGTGCAAGTGGGCCTGGTGATTGGCGGTGGCAATCTTTTCCGTGGCGCGGCACTTAGTGCTGCCGGTATGGATCGGGTCACCGGTGACCACATGGGGATGCTGGCCACTGTGATGAACGCTCTGGCCATGCGCGACGCTCTGGAGCGCGCCAACATCTCAGCCATCGTGATGTCGGCGATCTCCATGGTGGGCGTGACCGATCACTATGATCGTCGTAAAGCCATGCGCCACCTGAACTCCAAAGAAGTGGTGATCTTCGCCGCCGGAACAGGTAACCCATTCTTTACCACGGATTCGGCGGCTTGCCTGCGTGCTATCGAAATCGATGCAGACGTGGTGCTCAAGGCCACCAAAGTGGATGGTGTGTACACCGCAGATCCATTCAAAGACCCGCATGCCGAGAAGTTCGATCATCTGACCTACGATGAAGTGCTGGATCGCAAGCTGGGTGTGATGGACCTGACGGCTATTTGCCTGTGCCGCGACCACAAGATGCCGCTGCGCGTATTTAACATGAACAAGCCCGGCGCCCTGCTGAATATCGTACATGGCGGTGCGGAAGGGGCTCTGATCGAGGAAGGCCAACAATGATCAATGAAATCAAGAAAGACGCCCAAGCGCGTATGCAGAAATCCCTGGAGTCTCTGAGCCACGCATTCGGCCAGATTCGTACCGGCAAGGCTCACCCGAGCATCCTGGGCAGTGTGATGGTGCCGTATTACGGCGCAGATACGCCGCTGAGCAGCGTAGCCAACGTCACCGTCAAAGATTCGCGGACCCTGCAGGTCGTGGCCTTCGAGCGCAACATGCTTGCGGCCGTCGACAAGGCGATCCAGAGTGCCGGTTTGAATCTCAACCCGACCAACCTGGGCGAGTTGTTGCTGATCTCCATGCCTGCCTTGACCGAAGAAACCCGTAAGGGCTTCACCAAGCAGGCGCGCAGCGCGGCAGAAGACGCGCGCGTTGCTGTGCGTAACATTCGTCGTGATGCCTTGGGCGAACTGAAGAAGTTGGTCAAGGACAAGGAAATCAGCGAAGACGAAGAGCGTCGTGCCGTCGCCGATATCGACAAGCTGACCAAGGAAGCCGAGGCGAAGATCACTCAGGCAACCGAAGAAAAAGAAAAGGACCTGATGGCCGTATAAAGGGTCAGGACGCCTTCATGGAAAAGACCAAGCAGACTGTGCCCTCCGTGGTGCCGCGCCATGTCGCGATCATCATGGATGGGAATAATCGCTGGGCGAAGAAACGCTTTATGCCGGGTGTTGCCGGGCATAAAGCGGGTGTCGATGCGGTGCGGGCGGTGATTGAGGTGTGTGCCGAGGCCAAGGTGGAGGTGCTCACGTTGTTCGCGTTCTCCAGTGAGAACTGGCAGCGCCCCGCCGAAGAAGTCAGCGCGTTGATGGATCTGTTCTTCAAGGCCCTTCGTCGAGAGGCCAAGCGTCTCAACGACAACAAAATCAGCCTGCGCATTATTGGTGATCGCTCGCGGTTCCACCCGGAGCTGCAAGCGGCCATGCGCGAAGCTGAGGCCATCACCGCCGGAGCCGACCGTTTTGTGTTGCAGATTGCAGCTAACTACGGCGGCCAATGGGACATCGCCCAGGCTGCGCAGCGGTTGGCTCGCGAAGTCCAGGCCGGTCATCTGCGACCGGACGACATCACGCCCGAATTGCTGCAAACCTGCCTGGTCACCGGCGACCTGCCGTTGCCGGACTTGTGCATCCGCACCGGTGGCGAGCACCGCATCAGTAATTTCCTGTTGTGGCAGCTGGCTTACACCGAGTTGTACTTCTCCGACCTGTTCTGGCCGGACTTCAAACACGATGCCATGCGCACTGCACTGGCCGATTTCGCTTCTCGTCAGCGTCGCTTCGGTAAAACGAGCGAGCAGATCGAAGCTGGAGCCCGGGTTTAAATGCTAAAACAACGAATCATCACTGCTCTGATCCTGTTACCGATCGCCTTGTGTGGGTTTTTCCTGCTCGATGGTTCCGGTTTTGCGCTGTTTATTGGCCTGGTCGTGACCTTGGGTGCCTGGGAATGGGCGCGTCTGGCCGGTTTCACCGCTCAGTTGCCCCGCGTGGCCTACGCCGCGGTCGTGGCGCTGCTGTTGTTCCTGATGCATACCCTGTCGAGCATCGTGGTGCCATGGGTGTTGGGCGCTGCGGTACTGTGGTGGGCGCTGGCGACCTTTCTGGTGCTGACTTATCCGCGCACCAGCAGCCAGTGGTCCAGTGTCGCCAGCAAGCTGGTGATTGGCCTGTTGATTCTGTTGCCAGCCTGGCAGGGGTTGGTGGAAATCAAGAACTCGCCAATGGGTAACTGGCTGATCATGGCGGTGATGGTGTTGGTCTGGGGGGCTGATATTGGTGCCTACTTCTCGGGTCGAGCCTTTGGCAAGCGTAAGCTGGCCCCGGCCGTCAGTCCTGGCAAGAGCTGGGAAGGTGTGTACGGCGGCCTGGCATTGACCCTGGCCATCGCGCTGGTGGTCGGCGTGGTGCGTGGTTGGTCGGGAAAGGAAATTGTCCTAGCCTTGCTGGGCACCGCAATCGTGGTCTTCATCTCGGTGGTCGGAGACCTTACTGAAAGCATGTTCAAGCGCCAAGCCGGTATCAAGGACAGCAGTAATCTGCTGCCAGGGCATGGCGGCGTGCTTGATCGTATTGACAGTCTTACCGCCGCCATCCCGATCTTTGCCGTGTTGCTGTGGATGACCGCTTCGTGAGCCGCTTGCAGCAGGTCACCGTGCTGGGGGCGACCGGCTCGGTGGGATTGAGCACCTTGGATGTCATCGCGCGCCACCCGGATCGTTACCAGGTCTTCGCGCTTACAGGTTTTACGCGCCTCAGCGAGTTGCTGACGTTATGCGTACGCCATGCACCGCGCTATGCCGTGGTGCCTGAGCCCATCGCGGCGCGTGGTTTGCAGGCTGATCTGCGCGCGGCCGGGCTCGCCACTCAAGTGTTGGTGGGGGAGGAGGGGCTGTGCCAGGTTTCGGCGGATGCCGAGGTCGACACAGTGGTTGCGGCTATCGTCGGTGCGGCGGGCCTGCGACCGACTCTTGCGGCAGTGGATGCGGGCAAGAAAATCCTGCTGGCCAATAAAGAAGCGCTGGTAATGTCCGGTGCGCTTTTTATGCAGGCCGTGCGCAAAAGCGGTGCGGTGCTGCTGCCGCTCGACAGTGAGCACAACGCTATTTTCCAGTGTATGCCGGGTGATTTTGCGCGAGGTTTGAGTCAGGTCGGCGTGCGGCGGATTCTACTCACTGCCTCGGGCGGTCCGTTCCGGCAAACACCGCTGGTCGAATTGGAGCATGTGTCTCCCGACCAAGCCTGCGCCCATCCTAACTGGTCGATGGGGCGTAAGATTTCCGTAGATTCGGCCAGCATGATGAACAAAGGCCTGGAGCTGATCGAGGCATGCTGGCTGTTCGATGCGCGCCCTGATCAGGTCGAGGTGGTGATTCATCCGCAAAGTGTGATTCATTCTCTCGTCGATTATGTGGACGGTTCGGTATTGGCCCAATTGGGCAATCCCGATATGCGCACGCCGATTGCCAATGCCTTGGCGTGGCCGGAACGCATCGATTCCGGTGTGGCCCCACTGGACCTGTTTGCAGTGGCTCGCCTGGATTTCGAAGCGCCGGACGAGCAGCGCTTTCCTTGTCTGCGCCTGGCGCGGCAAGCGGCCGAGGCAGGTAACAGTGCGCCGGCGATGCTCAATGCGGCCAACGAAGTGGCCGTAGCAGCGTTTCTCGAACGGCGCATCCGCTTCCCGCAGATCGCGAGTATCATCGAGGACGTGCTGAGTCTGGAGCCTGTCGTGGCGGTCGGCGATCTGGGTGCGGTGTTCGAGGCGGATACCAAGGCTCGCGTCCTTGCGCAACACTGGCTGAGCCGCAACGCGAAATAGTCTGTCGGCGCGTTGAGCCTTCTGGCACTGGATTGGAATGCGGAGAAATTAGATGAGTGCGCTTTATATGATTGTCGGCACCCTGGTTGCTCTGGGTGTGCTGGTTACCTTCCACGAATTCGGCCACTTCTGGGTGGCGCGTCGTTGCGGCGTCAAGGTACTGCGCTTTTCCGTCGGTTTTGGCATGCCGCTGGTGCGCTGGCATGATCGCCATGGCACTGAGTTCGTGGTCGCAGCCATTCCGTTGGGTGGCTACGTCAAGATGCTCGATGAGCGTGAAGGCGAAGTGCCGGCCGACCAGTTGGACCAATCCTTCAATCGCAAAACCGTTCGTCAGCGTATCGCCATTGTGGCGGCCGGTCCGATCGCCAACTTCCTGTTGGCCATGCTGTTTTTCTGGGTGTTGGCCATGCTGGGTAGCCAACAGATCCGTCCGGTGATCGGTGCGGTCGAGCCGGATAGCATTGCAGCTAAAGCGGGTTTGGTCGCCGGGCAGGAAATTGTTTCCATTGATGGCGAACCCACAACAGGCTGGGGCGCGGTCAATCTCCAACTGGTGCGTCGCCTGGGTGAAAGCGGCACCGTCAGCGTCATCGTGCGTGAGCAGGATTCAACTGCCGAAACCGCCCGTTCACTGGCATTGGATCACTGGCTAAAAGGGGCTGATGAGCCCGATCCGATCAAATCCCTGGGGATTCGCCCATGGCGGCCGGTGTTGCCGCCAGTGCTCGCGGAGCTGGACCCTAAAGGCCCGGCCCAGGCCGCAGGTCTGAAAACCGGCGACCGCCTATTGGCGCTCGATGGACAGGCGCTTAATGACTGGCAGCAGGTGGTCGATCTGGTGCGTGTTCGCCCTGATACCAAAATTGTGCTGAAAGTTGAGCGCGATAATGCTCAAATCGACGTCCCTGTAACGTTGGCGGCACGCGGGGAAGCCAAGGCGGCCGGCGGTTATCTGGGTGCTGGGGTCAAGAGTCCCGAGTGGCCGCCTTCGATGATGAGGGAGGTCAGCTACGGGCCGTTGGCGGCAATCGGCGAGGGTGCCAAACGCACTTGGACCATGAGTGTGCTGACGCTCGAATCCCTCAAGAAAATGTTGTTCGGCGAGCTCTCGGTAAAAAACTTGAGTGGGCCGATAACCATTGCTAAAGTGGCGGGCGCTTCTGCCCAGTCGGGTGTCGCGGATTTCCTGAATTTCCTGGCTTATCTGAGTATCAGCCTGGGTGTTCTGAATTTGCTGCCCATTCCAGTATTGGATGGGGGGCATCTGCTGTTTTATCTGGTCGAGTGGGTGCGTGGTCGCCCCTTGTCGGATCGTGTGCAGGGTTGGGGGATACAGATTGGTATCAGTTTGGTGGTTGGGGTGATGTTGTTAGCCCTGGTCAACGATCTGGGTCGTCTGTAACGCTTCGCTGAATTGCGAATCTGCCGCATTTTGCGGCAGTTTGTTTATTGCCAGTTGGAATAAGAAAGGACTTCATGAAACGTCTGCTGCTAACTGCGGTTCTCACCGTATTGATGATCGCCGAAGTTCACGCCGAGTCCTTCACCATCTCCGATATTCGCGTCAACGGCCTCCAGCGGGTTTCCGCGGGTAGCGTCTTTGGTGCCTTGCCGTTGAACGTCGGGGAACAGGCTGATGATCGTCGCCTGGTGGAATCCACTCGTGCGCTGTTCAAAACCGGGTTCTTTCAAGACATCCAACTGGGTCGAGAAGGCAACGTCCTGGTCATCAACGTCGTTGAGCGACCTTCCGTCGCCAGTATCGAGATCGAGGGCAATAAAGCGATCTCCACTGAAGACCTGATGAAGGGCCTTAAGCAATCTGGCTTGGCCGAAGGCGAAATCTTCCAGCGTGCCACCCTCGAAGGTGTACGTAACGAGCTACAACGCCAGTACGTAGCCCAGGGCCGCTACTCGGCGACCGTGGAAACGGAAGTGATTCCGCAGCCGCGTAACCGTGTAGGCCTCAAGGTCAACATCAACGAAGGCACCGTGGCGGCCATTCAGCACATCAACGTGGTGGGCAACACCAAGTTTGCTGATGAAGACCTGGTTGACCTGTTCGAACTCAAGACCACCAACTGGTTGTCGTTCTTCAAGAACGATGACAAGTACGCTCGCGAAAAGCTCTCCGGTGACCTGGAGCGTCTGCGCTCCTACTATCTGGACCGCGGCTATATCAACATGGATATCGCTTCGACCCAGGTGTCCATCACGCCGGACAAGAAACACGTCTATATCACTGTCAACGTCAACGAAGGCGAGAAGTACAAGGTTCGTGACGTGAAACTCAGTGGTGACTTGAAAGTGCCTGAAGACCAGGTCAAGTCCCTGTTGTTGGTGCAGAAAGACCAAGTGTTCTCGCGCAAGCTGATGACCACCACTTCCGAACTGATCACGCGTCGTCTCGGTAACGAAGGCTATACCTTCGCCAACGTCAATGGCGTTCCGACACCTCATGACGAAGATCACACCGTCGACATCACCTTCGTGGTGGATCCAGGCAAGCGTGCTTACGTCAACCGCATCAACTTCCGCGGCAACACCAAGTCTGCCGACGAAGTGCTGCGTCGTGAAATGCGGCAGATGGAAGGTGGCTGGGCGTCGACTTACCTCATCGACCAATCCAAGACCCGTCTTGAGCGTCTGGGCTTCTTCAAGGAAGTAAACGTCGAAACACCAGCCGTGCCAGGTGTGGATGACCAGGTTGACGTGAACTACGCCGTTGAAGAGCAAGCATCGGGATCGATCACCGCTAGCGTCGGTTTCGCGCAGAGTGCCGGTCTGATTCTTGGTGGCTCGATCACCCAGAACAACTTCCTCGGTACCGGTAACAAGGTTTCCATCGGCCTGACCCGTAGCGAATACCAGAGCCGCTATAACTTCGGTTATGTCGACCCCTACTGGACCGCCGACGGTGTGAGCCTGGGCTACAACGCCTTCTACCGCACCACCGACTACAAAGATCTCGACGTAGACGTAGCTAGCTATGCGATCGACAGCCTGGGTGCTGGCGTGAACATCGGCTATCCGATCAGCGAAACCTCGCGCCTGACCTTCGGCCTGACTGCGCAGCAGGATGAGATCAAGACCGGTATCTATACCGTGGACGAGATTTTCGATTTCACCCGCCGTGAAGGCGACAAGTTTCTGAACTTCAAGGCGTCCGCCGGCTGGTCCGAGTCGACCCTGAACAAAGGCGTGCTGGCTACCCGTGGCCATTCCCAGAGCCTGACGGCGGAAGTCACCACGCCGGGCAGCGACCTGTCGTTCTTCAAACTCGACTACCGCGGTCAGTTGTTCCAGCCGTTGAGCGACAACTACACTATGCGCCTGCACACCGAGCTGGGCTATGGCGATGGTTACGGTTCGACCAATGGCTTGCCGTTCTATGAAAACTACTATGCAGGTGGTTTCAACTCGGTACGTGGCTTCAAGGACAGCACTCTCGGCCCTCGCGGTACCCCGAGCCGCGGTGTTGATAAAACCGGTAACATCGGCACTCAACCTGACAGTGACAATGATCCGCTGCCTTTCGGTGGTAACGTGTTGATCCAGGGTGGTGCTGAAATTCTGTTCCCACTGCCGTTCGTGAAAGATCAGCGTTCCCTGCGTACATCCGTATTCTGGGACGTGGGTAACGTGTTCGATTCCAAGTGCGAGCAGATCAAAAACCCAAGCGGTTTGAAGTCCAACACCCAGTGCAACGACGTGAGCCTCAGCAACATGGCGAGCTCCGTGGGTGTGGGTGTGACGTGGGTGACTGCGCTGGGCCCATTGAGCTTTGCGCTGGCCATGCCAATCAAGAAACCGGATAACGCTGAAACCCAGATTTTCCAATTCTCCCTCGGCCAGACGTTCTAATCGTCTGACCTAAGATAACGACAACGGATTCTGTAGGAGTGCATCGTGCGTAAGTTGACTCAATTGGTTCTGCTGGCAACCGTGCTGGTAGCCACCCCGGCCTTCGCCGAAATGAAAATCGCCGTTCTGAACTATCAGATGGCGCTGCTGGAATCCGATGCGGCCAAAAAATACGCCGTGGATGCCGAGAAGAAATTCGGTCCGCAACTGACCAAGCTCAAGACCCTGGAAAGCAGCGCGAAGGGTATCCAGGATCGTCTGGTGGCCGGTGGCGACAAGATGCAGCAAGGCGAGCGCGAGCGTCTGGAGTTGGAATTCAAGCAAAAAGCCCGTGACTACCAGTTCCAGTCCAAGGAGCTGAACGAAGCCAAAGCTGTCGCCGACCGCGAAATGCTCAAGCAGCTCAAGCCTAAGCTCGACAGCGCCGTGGAAGAAGTCATCAAGAAGGGTGCCTTTGACCTGGTGTTCGAGCGTGGCGCTGTGATCGACGTTAAACCTCAGTACGACATCACCCGTCAGGTGATCGAGCGCATGAATCAGCTGAAGTAAGCCATGACCGCGACTATCAAACTCGGCGAGTTGGCCGAGTTCCTGGGGGCCACCTTGCGTGGCTCCCCGGAGAAGGAAATCACTGGGCTAGCCACCTTACAGGAGGCTGGCCCAGCTCAGTTGAGCTTCCTCGCAAACCCTCAGTACCGTAAATACCTTGTCGACAGTCGTGCCGCAGCCGTGTTGCTCAAAGCTGCCGACGCTGAAGGGTTCGCGGGGGAGGCGTTGGTGGTAGCCGACCCGTACCTGGCGTATGCCAAGGTGTCGCACCTGTTCGATCCAAAACCCAAGGCGGCAGGCGGTATTCATCCTTCAGCTGTGATTGCCGATGACGCTCAGGTTGACCCAGCGGCCAGCATTGGTGCCTTTGCGGTGATCGAGAGTGGTGCGCGCATCGCCGCAGGCGTCACGGTCGGGGCTCATTGCTTTATCGGTGCGCGATGCGAGATCGGCGCCGATGGCTGGCTCGCGCCGCGGGTGACCCTGTACCACGATGTGCGGATCGGCCAGCGTGTGGTCATCCAGTCGGGTGCCGTGATCGGTGGCGAAGGCTTCGGCTTTGCCAACGCCAAAGGCGTCTGGAACAAAATTGCCCAGGTCGGTGGCGTTCTGATCGGCGACGATGTGGAAATTGGCGTGAACACGGCGGTGGATCGTGGGGCCTTGGCCGATACCGTGATCGGTAATGGCGTGAAGCTCGACAATCAGATCCAGATCGCCCACAACGTGCAGATTGGCGATCACACCGCTATGGCCGCATGCGTGGGGATTTCCGGCAGTACCCGAATTGGCAAGCATTGCATGCTCGCCGGGGGGGTCGGGCTGGTTGGGCATATCGATATCTGCGACAACGTCTTCATCACCGGTATGACCATGGTGACCCATTCGATTACCGAGCCGGGCGCCTATTCCTCCGGTACCGCCATGCAGCCGGCGGCCGAATGGCGCAAGAGTGCGGCGCGTTTGCGGCAGCTTGATGATATGGCTCGACGTCTCAAACAGCTGGAAAAGCGTGTTGGAGAAGTGACCCCTGGCAGTAATGCTTCATCAGAAGGCTGATACCATTTTCATATCAAGTGTGTACAGCCGCTAGGCTGCCTCCTTGATTTGCTAGCGGGGCGTGCTTTTAGTCCGCCCGCCCCCAATCTTTATTACAGGCTTCCCCCCGAAATGATGGACATCAACGAGATTCGCGAATACCTGCCTCACCGTTACCCGTTCCTGCTGGTGGATCGCGTAGTGGACCTCAATGTTGAGGAAAAGCGCATTCGCGCCTACAAGAATGTCAGCATCAACGAACCGTTCTTCAATGGTCACTTTCCCGCACACCCCATCATGCCGGGCGTGTTGATCATCGAAGCGATGGCCCAGGCTGCCGGTATCCTTGGTTTCAAAATGCTCGACCTCAAGCCCGCCGATGGCACGCTTTACTATTTTGTGGGCTCGGACAAGCTGCGTTTCCGCAACCCGGTCACTCCAGGTGACCAGTTGATCCTGGAAGCTAAGTTCATCAGCTGCAAGCGCCAAATCTGGAAATTCGAGTGCCAGGCCTCGGTGGATGGCAAGCCGGTGTGCTCCGCCGAGATCATCTGCGCGGAACGCAAACTATGAGTTTGATTGACCCTCGCGCAATCATCGATCCGTCGGCCGTACTGGCCGCCGACGTTGAGGTCGGCCCCTGGTCGATCATCGGCGCAGGTGTGGAAATCGGCGAGGGGACTGTCATCGGGCCGCATGTGATCCTCAAAGGTCCGACCCGCATTGGCAAACACAATCGCATCTACCAGTTCTCCTCGGTGGGCGAAGACACGCCGGACATGAAGTACAAGGGTGAAGAAACGCGCTTGGTCATCGGTGATCACAATATCATCCGAGAAGGCGTGACCATTCATCGCGGTACCGTGCAGGATCGCGCCGAAACCACCCTGGGTGATCACAACCTGGTTATGGCGTACGCCCATATCGGTCATGACAGCGTCATCGGCAACCACTGCATCCTGGTCAACAACACCGCGTTGGCTGGGCATGTTCATGTTGATGACTGGGCGATTCTGTCCGGTTTTACCCTGGTGCATCAGTATTGCCATATCGGCGCCCATAGCTTCTCGGGCATGGGGACCGCCATCGGTAAGGACGTTCCGGCGTATGTCACGGTATTCGGCAACCCGGCCGAAGCGCGTAGCATGAACTTCGAAGGCATGCGCCGTCGCGGGTTCAGCGATGATGCCATCCATGCTCTGCGCCGCGCCTATAAGGTGGTTTATCGCCAGGGGCTGACCGTAGAGCAGGCATTGACCCAACTGACCGAACCGGCTGCGTTGTTCCCGGAAGTTGCGGTGTTCCGTGACTCGATCCAGGCGTCGACGCGCGGCATCACCCGCTGACCATGGCCAATCTGCGTATAGCGCTGGTGGCCGGAGAAGCTTCCGGCGATATTTTGGGCGCAGGTCTTATGCGAGCCCTCAAGGCTCAGCATCCGGCGGTGGAGTTTATCGGTGTTGGCGGCCCGCTGATGCAGGCTGAAGGCCTGGCGTCCTACTTTCCCATGGAGCGCTTGTCGGTCATGGGGCTGGTGGAAGTATTGGGTCGTCTGCGCGAGTTGCTGGCGCGGCGCAAACTGCTGATCCAGACCTTGATCGAAGAAAAGCCTGACGTCTTTATCGGCATCGACGCACCGGATTTCACCCTCAATATCGAACTCAAGCTGCGTCAGGCCGGGATCAAGACCGTGCATTATGTCAGCCCGTCCGTGTGGGCCTGGCGGCAGAAGCGCGTGCTGAAGATTCGCGAGGGTTGCGACCTGATGCTGACCCTGTTGCCGTTCGAGGCCAAATTCTATGAAGAGAAGGGCGTGCCGGTGCGGTTTGTCGGGCACACCCTTGCCGACGCCATTCCCCTGCACGCCGACCGAGCCGCGGCCCGCGCCGAGTTGGGCTTGCCCGACGGCCCGCTGGTGGCGCTGATGCCGGGCAGCCGAGGCGGTGAAGTCGGACGTCTGGCCAGCGTCTTCTTCGATGCGGCCGAGCGCCTGATGGTCCTGAAGCCCGGCGTGCGGTTTGTATTGCCTTGTGCCAGCCCGCAACGTCGTGCGCAGATCGAAGCGCTGCTGCCAGGCCGCGACCTGCCGTTGACCTTGCTGGATGGCCAGTCCCATCTGGCTTTGGCGGCCTGCGATGCGGTCATGATCGCTTCGGGTACTGCCACGCTGGAGGCCTTGCTGTACAAGCGCCCTATGGTCGTGGCCTATCGTTTGGCGCCGCTGACCTTCTGGATTCTCAAGCGCATGGTCAAGAGCCCTTACATCTCCCTGCCCAACCTGTTGGCCCAACGCCTGTTGGTGCCGGAGTTGTTGCAGGACGATGCTACGCCGGACGCCCTGGCGCAAACCCTACTACCCTTGATCGACGGCGGCGAAGAACAGACCCGTGGGTTCGACGCCATTCACCGCACGTTGCGCCGTGATGCCTCGAATCAGGCGGCCGACGCCGTGCTTAACTTGATCGGCAAACAACAGGAAGCTTTATGAGTACGCAAATGGGCCTGGATTTCAGCCTGGTTGCCCAAGCCCATGAGCTGGTGGCCGGCGTCGATGAAGTAGGACGTGGCCCACTGTGCGGTGCGGTGGTCACGGCGGCGGTCATTCTGGATCCGAATCGACCGATCCTGGGACTGAACGATTCGAAAAAACTCACCGAAGCGCGCCGTGAAAAGCTGTATGACGAAATCTGTGAAAAAGCCTTGAGTTGGCATATCGCCCGGGCCGAAGTCGAAGAAATCGACACGCTCAATATTCTCCACGCCACAATGCTGGCGATGCAGCGTGCGGTCGAAGGCCTGCACATCACGCCGAAGATGGCGATGATCGACGGCAACCGTTGCCCGAAACTGAGCATGCCTTCGGAAGCGGTGGTCAAGGGTGATAGCAAGGTGCCGGCGATTGCCGCGGCCTCGATTCTGGCCAAAGTCAGTCGTGATCGGGAAATGGCTGCATTTGAACTCATCTACCCAGGTTATGGCATCGGCGGGCATAAAGGCTACCCGACGCCCGTTCATCTGGAAGCTCTCGCACGCCTCGGCCCGACGCCGATTCATCGCCGCTCCTTCGCCCCGGTGCGCCAGGCCTACGAGCTGCGCGAGAGCTTCAGCGAGGTTTAGTCGCGAGGCTGATGTTTTTGCCAAGGCCCGGTACAATCCGGGCCTTGTTGTCTCCATGTATTAGAACAGGATCACTATGCCGGCTTCATTCGTTCACCTGCGCCTGCACACTGAATACTCCCTGGTCGACGGCCTGGTACGGATCAAACCCCTGGTCAAAACCCTGGTGGGCATGAACATGCCTGCGGTGGCGGTGACTGATCAGAACAACATGTGTTCCCTGGTCAAGTTCTATAAAAATGCCATGGCCGCCGGCATCAAGCCGATCTGCGGCGCCGACCTGTGGCTGTCCAACAAAGACCCCGACAACCCCTTGAGCCGCATCAGCCTGTTGGCGATGAATGGCGTCGGCTATCGCAACCTCACCGAACTGATTTCCCGCGGTTTTATCGACGGTCAGCGCAATGGCTCGATCATCATCGAGCGCGAGTGGGTGGCCGAAGCCAGCGAAGGGCTGATCATGCTGTCCGCCGCTAAAGAGGGCGAGATCGGTATCGCGCTGCTGGGCGGCAATCCCCAGGAAGCCGAAGTGCTGGCCCGCGAGTGGATGCAGGTTTTTCCCGACCGTTTCTATTTGGAAGTGCAGCGCACCAATCGGCCCAACGATGAAGAGCACCTGCACGCCGCCGTAGCATTGGCCGACAAACTCGGTGCGCCGCTGGTGGCGACCAATGATGTGCGCTTTATCAAGAAGGAAGATTTCGAGGCCCACGAAACCCGAGTGTGCATCGGCGAAGGCCGAGCCCTGGATGACCCGCGCCGTTCGAAGAATTACAGCGAAGAGCAGTACCTTAAAAGCGCCGAAGAAATGGCCGAGCTGTTCAGCGACCTGCCTGAGGCCCTGGAAAACTCTGTCGAGATCGCCAAGCGCTGCAATATCGAAGTGAAGCTGGGCAAGCACTTCCTGCCTAACTTCCCGATTCCAGATGGCATGACCATCGATGAATATTTCCGCAAGGTCTCGTTCGATGGCCTTGAGGAGCGGCTGGCGGTCCTGCTGCCCAAGGAAACCACCGAAGACTATGAAGCCAAGCGCCAGGTCTATGTCGACCGGTTGAATTTCGAGCTGGATATCATTATCCAGATGGGGTTCCCCGGTTACTTCCTGATCGTGATGGACTTTATTCAGTGGGCCAAGAACAACGGCGTGCCGGTGGGCCCGGGCCGGGGGTCAGGTGCTGGCTCGCTGGTGGCCTATGTGCAGAAGATCACCGACCTTGACCCGCTGGAATACGACCTGCTGTTCGAGCGATTCCTGAACCCGGAGCGGGTTTCCATGCCCGACTTCGACGTCGACTTCTGCATGGACGGTCGCGACCGCGTGATCGAATACGTGGCCGAAAAATATGGCCGCAACGCCGTGAGCCAGATCATTACCTTCGGTTCCATGGCGGCCAAGGCGGTGATCCGCGACGTGGCGCGGGTGCAGGGCAAGTCCTACGGCCTGGCTGATCGTCTGTCGAAGATGATCCCGTTCGAAGTCGGCATGACCCTGGAGAAGGCTTACGAGCAGGAAGAGATCCTGCGCGATTTCATCAAAGTCGACGAAGAAGCCGCCGAAATCTGGGAGATGGCCCGCAAACTTGAGGGCGTAGTGCGTAACGTCGGTAAGCACGCCGGTGGCGTGGTGATCGCGCCTACCAAACTCACCGATTTTTCGCCGATCTATTGCGACGAAGAAGGCGACGGCCTGGTAACCCAGTTCGACAAGGATGACGTGGAGGCGGCCGGCCTGGTGAAGTTCGACTTCCTCGGCCTGCGTACCCTGACCATCATCGACTGGGCCCTCAAAACCATCAACCGCGACCGCGCCAAGGTGGGCGAGGAACCGCTGGATATCGCCTTTATTCCGCTGGACGACAAGCCGACCTACACCCTGCTGCAAAAAGCCGAAACCACGGCGGTGTTCCAGCTTGAATCCCGCGGTATGAAAGAGCTGATCAAAAAGCTCAAGCCCGACTGCCTGGAAGACTTGATCGCACTGGTGGCCCTGTTCCGTCCGGGCCCGCTGCAATCAGGCATGGTGGATGACTTCATCAACCGTAAGCACGGGCGTGCCGAGCTGGCGTACCCGCATTCCGATTACCAATATGAAGGCCTAAAGCCAGTATTGGCGCCGACCTACGGCATCATCCTGTATCAGGAACAGGTGATGCAGATTGCTCAGGTGATGGCGGGCTATACCCTGGGCGGCGCCGACATGCTGCGTCGTGCGATGGGTAAGAAGAAGCCTGAGGAAATGGCCAAGCAGCGTGGTGGTTTCATTGAGGGTTGCGCCACTAACAATATCGACGCCGATCTGGCGGGTAACATCTTCGACCTGGTGGAGAAATTCGCCGGTTACGGCTTCAACAAGTCCCACTCTGCCGCCTATGGCTTGGTGTCGTACCAGACCGCCTGGTTGAAAGCGCACTATCCTGCGCCATTCATGGCAGCGGTGCTGTCGGCGGATATGCACAACACCGACAAGGTCGTGACCTTGATCGAGGAAGTGCGCACCATGAAGCTGCGCCTCGACGCGCCGGACGTGAACGCCTCGGAGTTCAAGTTCACGGTCAACGACGAAGGCCGCATTATCTATGGCCTGGGTGCGATCAAGGGCGTGGGCGAGGGCCCGGTGGAAGCCATCACCGAAGCGCGTCAGGACGGGCCTTTCAAAGATCTGTTCGACTTCTGCGCGCGGGTCGATCTCAAACGTATCAACAAGCGAACCCTGGATGGCTTGATCCGCAGTGGCGCACTCGACCGTCTCGGCCCTTATTTCCATGATGAGCCCAAGGCTTATCAGGCCAATATCGACCGCAACCGCGCGGTGCTGCTGGCCGCTATGGAAGAAGCGATCAAGGCCGCCGAACAGACCGCCCGCACCCACGACAGTGGGCATGCCGACCTGTTCGGCGGTTTGTTCGTCGAAGAAGACGCGGACGTGTACGCCAATCACCGCAAGGCCAAGGAGTTAACCCTCAAGGAGCGGCTCAAGGGCGAAAAAGACACCTTGGGCCTCTATCTCACCGGCCACCCGATCGACGAGTACGAAGGGGAAATCCGCCGTTTCGCCCGTCAGCGCATCATCGACCTGAAACCGGCGCGGGATACCCAGACCGTGGCCGGCATGATCATTGCGCTGCGGGTGATGAAAAATAAAAAGGGCGACAAGATGGGGTTCATCACCCTTGACGACCGTTCGGGCCGGATCGAAGCCTCATTGTTCGCCGATGCGTTCCACTCTGCTCAGTCGCTTTTGCAGACCGACGCCATGGTGGTGGTGGAAGGGGAGGTCAGCAACGACGACTTCTCCGGCGGCCTGCGCCTGCGGATCAAGCGTGTAATGAGCATGGAAGATGCCCGCACCAACCTGGCCGAAAGCCTGCGCCTGAAAGTTAAAACCGAGGCGCTCAAGGGCGATCAGCTACGCTGGTTGGGTGAGTTGCTCAAGCGGCATCGGGGCGCGTGCCCGGTGACCATGGAGTACACCGGTAACGATGCCAAGGCCATGCTCCAGTTTGGCGAGACCTGGCGAATTGATCCCGCCGACGGCTTGATTCAAGCTTTGCGTGACCAGTTCGGGCGAGACAACGTCTTCCTCCAATACCGTTGATGGCTGGCCCGGTAGTGGCATTCAGCGTGATCGACAAAACATTTAATCTCGACCTAAACGCGCCTCTCCCTTAAGGTAGGGCGCGAATAGACAACCGGCTGGCCAGGCACTCCCTGGCCGTCGACCCAAGACGGACGCTTATGAACCCGAATTTTCTTGATTTCGAACAGCCGATCGCTGACCTGCAAGCCAAGATCGAAGAGCTGCGCCTGGTCGGCAATGACAATTCGCTGAATATCGGCGATGAGATCGCCCGCCTGCAAGACAAGAGCAGCACGCTCACCGAAGACATCTTCGGCAAACTGACCAGCTGGCAGATCGCGCGCCTGGCCCGCCACCCGCGCCGGCCTTACACCCTGGATTACATCCAGCACATTTTTACCGAGTTCGACGAACTGCACGGTGATCGTCACTTCTCCGACGACGCGGCTATCGTGGGCGGTATTGCGCGTCTGGACGACCAGCCAGTGATGGTGATCGGTCACCAGAAAGGCCGTGAAGTTCGCGAGAAGGTGCGCCGCAACTTCGGTATGCCGCGTCCGGAAGGCTACCGCAAGGCGTGCCGTCTGATGGAAATGGCCGAGCGTTTCAAGATGCCGATCCTGACCTTTATCGATACCCCGGGCGCTTACCCAGGCATCGACGCCGAAGAGCGCAACCAGAGCGAAGCGATCGCCTGGAACCTGCGCGTGATGGCTCGTCTGAAAACGCCGATCATCGCCACCGTGATTGGTGAGGGTGGTTCCGGCGGTGCATTGGCGATTGGCGTCTGCGACCAGTTGAACATGCTGCAATATTCGACCTACGCGGTGATCTCGCCGGAAGGTTGCGCCTCGATCCTGTGGAAAACCGCCGAAAAAGCGCCGGACGCCGCCGAAGCCATGGGCATCACCGCCGATCGCCTCAAAGGGCTGGGTATCGTCGACAAAGTGATCGCCGAGCCACTGGGCGGCGCCCATCGGGACCCGGCTGCCGCTGCCGCGACCATCCGCGCAGAGTTGGGCTCGCAGCTGGCGATGCTCAAGAAGCTGGATAACGAAGCGCTGTTGGCTCGTCGTTATGAGCGCCTGATGAGCTACGGTCTCTAAAGTCGCAGCAGTACTAATGTGGGAGGGGGCTTGCCCCCGATAGCGGTGGATCAGTCAGCAAATACAGGGACTGACACTCAGCAATCGGGGCGCAATCCCTCTCCCACATTTGCTTTGTGTATGCTTGGTCAACGTATTCCAGATTTGCGGCGGTAGCGTTTGATGAAACCAACTTTGCCCGCCAAACTCCTGCAAGCCCTGGCCCCCTGGCGCGAAGCCCCGGCTTGGCATATCGCTTTCTCTGGCGGTCTCGATTCCACTGTGCTGCTGCATCTCCTGGCCACCGCCAAACCCCTTGTGCCTCTAAACGCCGTCCATATCCACCATGGCTTGCAAGCCGCTGCCGACGCTTGGCCAAGCCATTGCCAGTCGGTGTGCGACTACCTGGGAGTCCCCTTGCGTGTCATGCGCGTGCAAGTGCGGTCCGGTGCCAGTCTCGAGCGTGGGGCGCGAGATGCGCGTTATCAGGCGTTTGCGCAAGTTATCGGAGCAGGGGAGGTGATGCTCACCGCCCAGCATCGCGAAGACCAGGCCGAAACCCTGCTGTTTCGTCTGTTGCGCGGCGCAGGCGTACGGGGGTTGGCAGCCATGCCCGTGCACCGTCCGTTGGCGGGCGGGCACTTGGTCCGCCCGTTGTTGGGCGTCTCTCGGGCAGAGCTGGAAGCCTATGCCGTGGAGCATCAGCTTCAATGGATCGCAGACCCTTCCAACGCAGACACTCGCTTCTCCCGCAATTACCTGCGCCACCGCGTATTCCCGATACTGACCGAGCGCTGGCCGCAAGCCGTCCCCGGGCTGGCCCGCAGTGCCGAGCACTTGAGTGAAGCCCAGGGCCTGCTCGATGAGTTGGCCAGGATGGATCTGCAAGCCGCCGAACAACCTTCAGCGTTTCCCTGGTTGGGCTTGCCATCCCTGGCGCTTGCTCCGCTGCGAGAGCTTTCCGATGCCCGTCAGCGCAATGCTTTGCGCCATTGGCTGAATCCGCTGACACGCCTGCCCGACAGCGATCACTGGGTCGGCTGGCAATCCTTACGTGATGCCAAGCACGACGCACAACCGTTATGGTCTCTGGCTGCTGGGCAAATACACCGTTGCGGTGAGCGCATCTGGTGGTTGCCTTCCTCCTGGTCGGAATTTTCCGATGTGCCGGTGAGCTGGTCTGATGCGCAACGCCCGCTACAGTTACCCGATAATGGTGAGCTGAGATTTTGCGGCAAGGCGCCCGCAGGTCCGTTGGAGGTCCGTTACCGCCAGGGCGGTGAAATCGTCGATGTGCCAGGCCGCGGTCGACGGGATCTGAAGCGCTTGCTCAACGAAAGCGGTTTGCCGGGCTTCGTCCGTGGCAGATTGCCGCTGTTGTATCGAGGGGAGTTTTTAGTGGCCGTGCCCAACCTTGCGGGATTGTGGGCGCCACCCAGTCAGGACTGGCAATTGCATTGGATACCACAGACCTGCGATCAAGGTTTGAGCTGATAGAGCCTTTCCGGTAGACTACGCTCCCTTCTTGATACAACTTCTGTGGATTCGCCTGAATCGCAGCAGTTGCCGATTACCAAGCAGTCTTTGCTGGGCGATTCCAAAAAATGTGTAGCGATCAACGTACCGGTGTTTCATTGCTGGTCTGTCACAACGCGGCGGTTTTTTTGAAAGGTGCACTGTGATTAATGCAGGTGATCGGGGGCTTCGGCCTCTCTTCGCTTTCCCCGGCGGCTCGGACCGCTTTAACGCAGACTTCTAGGGTTTTTCATGACGCGCTACATATTCGTCACGGGCGGTGTTGTTTCTTCATTGGGGAAAGGCATTGCCTCCGCTTCATTGGCGGCCATCCTGGAGGCGCGGGGGCTTAAAGTCACCATGCTCAAGCTGGACCCGTACATCAACGTCGACCCGGGCACCATGAGCCCGTTCCAGCACGGTGAAGTGTTCGTCACCCACGACGGCGCCGAGACTGACCTGGACCTGGGCCACTACGAGCGGTTCATCCGCACGACCATGACCCAGAACAACAACTTCACCACCGGCCGTGTCTACGAACACGTGCTGCGCAAAGAGCGCCGTGGTGACTACCTGGGTGCGACCATCCAGGTTATTCCGCACATCACTGACGAAATCAAGCGCCGCATCATCAAGGGTGCGGGCGATGCTGACGTGGCGATGGTCGAGATCGGTGGCACCGTGGGTGACATCGAATCCCAACCGTTCCTCGAAGCCATCCGCCAGTTGCGTTTCGAAGTCGGCGCCAAGCGCGCGATGCTGATGCACCTGACTTTGGTGCCATACATCGCCACCGCCGGCGAAACCAAAACCAAGCCTACCCAGCACTCGGTCAAGGAACTGCGTTCCATCGGCCTGCAGCCGGACGTGCTGGTCTGCCGTTCCGATCATCCGATCGACATTTCCTCGCGTCGCAAGATCGCGCAGTTCACCAACGTTGAAGAACGTGCGGTAATTGCCCTGGAAGACGCCGACACCATCTACAAGATCCCGGGCATCCTGCATTCGCAAGGTCTGGATGATTTTGTGGTCGAACGTTTCGGCCTGCAGTGTGGCGGCGCGGACTTGTCCGAGTGGGATGCAGTGGTCGACGCCAAGCTCAACCCTGAGCACGAAGTCACCATCGCCATGGTCGGCAAGTACATGGAGCTGCTGGACGCGTACAAGTCGCTGATCGAAGCGATGAGTCACGCCGGTATCAGCAACCGCACCAAGGTCAACCTGCGCTACATCGATTCCGAAGACATCGAGAACCAAGGCACTGCGCTGCTCGAAGGCGTGGATGCGATCCTCGTACCTGGCGGCTTCGGCTTGCGCGGCGTGGAAGGCAAGATCACGGCCGTTCAGTACGCCCGTGAGAACAAGGTTCCGTACCTGGGGATCTGCCTGGGCATGCAAGTGGCCGTCATCGAATTCGCCCGGAACGTGTTGGGCTGGAAAGACGCCAACTCCACCGAGTTCGACAGCAAGAGCGGTCACCCGGTCGTGGGCCTGATCACCGAGTGGGAAGACGCCACCGGTGCGGTCGAAGTACGTACCGAGGCCTCCGACCTGGGCGGCACCATGCGCCTGGGCGCGCAGGATTGCCTGCTGGAGCCGGGCTCGCTGGTTCACGACTGCTACGGCAAGGACGTGATCGTCGAGCGTCACCGTCACCGCTACGAAGTGAACAACAACCTGCTGCCGCAGATCAAAGAGGCCGGCCTGAAAATCTCCGGTCGCTCGGGCGATGGCGCGTTGGTTGAAGTGGTCGAGGCGCCGGATCATCCGTGGTTCGTGGCTTGCCAGTTCCACCCCGAGTTCACCTCGACACCGCGCGACGGTCACCCACTGTTCAGCGGTTTCGTCAAAGCTGCACTGACGCAACATCAGAAGAAGGCGTAAACCGATGGCCCAGAAGATCATTCGCGTAGGCGATATCGAGATTGCCAACGACAAGCCCATGGTGCTGTTCGGCGGCATGAACGTACTGGAAAGTCGCGACATGGCGATGCAGGTCTGTGAAGAATATGTGCGGGTCACCCAGAAGCTGGGCATCCCTTATGTATTCAAGGCCAGCTTCGACAAGGCCAACCGTTCGTCTGTGACGTCCTATCGCGGCCCAGGCCTTGAAGAAGGCATGCGGATCTTCCAGGACATCAAGCAAGCCTTCGGCGTGCCGGTCATCACTGACGTCCACGAGCCTGCGCAGGCGGCCGTGGTCGCCGAAGTGTGTGACATCATTCAGTTGCCGGCCTTTCTGTCGCGCCAGACCGACCTCGTGGTCGCCATGGCCAAGACCGGTGCAGTGATCAATATCAAGAAAGCCCAGTTCCTTGCGCCTCAGGAAATGAAACACATCCTGAGCAAGTGCGTGGAAGCGGGTAACGACCAGTTGATCCTCTGCGAGCGCGGTTCCAGCTTCGGCTACAACAACCTCGTGGTGGACATGCTCGGTTTCGGCATCATGAAACAGTTCGAATACCCGGTGTTCTTCGACGTGACCCACGCGCTGCAAATGCCCGGTGGTCGCTCGGACTCCGCAGGCGGGCGTCGCGCCCAGGTCACCGACCTGGCCAAGGCCGGCATGAGCCAATCCCTGGCCGGCCTGTTCCTGGAAGCCCACCCGGACCCGGATAACGCCAAGTGCGACGGCCCTTGTGCCCTGCGCCTGGATAAACTTGAACCGTTCCTGGCCCAGCTCAAGCAGTTGGACGAACTGGTCAAGAGTTTTCCGACGGTAGAGACCGCGTAAGCCGGGTTTCTCCGGTAGAGTATCCCACGCTAAACGCTCAGGCCTGCGGGCCTGAGTCTTGTCGCCTGCAAGCCTGCCCCGTTGTTCCACCCTTGCGGTCGGTCAAAAGTTTTCCTTCAGCTGCGTCGTTTTCGTCAACTTTGGAGTGTTTACAACAATGGCAAAAATCGTCGACATCAAAGGTCGTGAAGTTCTCGACTCCCGTGGCAACCCCACCGTCGAAGCCGACGTGCTTCTCGATAACGGCATCATCGGCAGCGCTTGTGCGCCGTCCGGTGCTTCCACCGGTTCGCGCGAAGCGCTGGAACTGCGTGATGGCGACAAGAGCCGTTACCTGGGTAAGGGTGTCCTCAAGGCTGTCGCCAACATCAATGGTCCGATCCGTGACCTGCTGCTGGGTAAAGACCCGCTGGATCAGAAAGCCCTGGACCACGCGATGATCAAGCTCGACGGCACTGACAACAAAGGCAGCCTGGGCGCCAACGCCATCCTCGCCGTATCCCTGGCCGCCGCCAAGGCCGCTGCCCAGGACCAGGACCTGCCGTTGTACGCGCACATCGCCAACCTGAACGGCACCCCAGGCGTCTACTCGATGCCCGTACCGATGATGAACATCATCAACGGTGGCGAGCATGCCGATAACAACGTCGACATCCAGGAATTCATGGTGCAGCCGGTTGGCGCCAAGACCTTCTCCGAAGGCCTGCGCATGGGCACCGAGATTTTCCATCACCTCAAAGCCGTACTCAAAGCCCGTGGCTTGAGCACTGCGGTCGGCGACGAAGGCGGTTTCGCACCGAACCTGGCGTCCAACGAAGATGCGCTGAAAGTTATCTCCGAAGCCGTGGCCAACGCTGGCTACACCCTGGGCACCGACGTGACCCTGGCCCTGGACTGCGCGGCCAGCGAGTTCTACGAAGACGGTAAATACAACCTGTCCGGCGAAGGCCAGGTGTTCAACTCCGAAGGTTTTGCCGAGTACCTGAAGGGCCTGACCCAGCGCTACCCGATCATCTCGATCGAAGACGGCCTGGACGAGTCCGACTGGGATGGCTGGAAGATTCTCACCGACAAGATCGGCGAGAAGATCCAACTGGTGGGCGACGACCTGTTCGTGACCAACACCAAGATCCTGAAAGAAGGCATCGATAAAAAGATCGCCAACTCGATCCTGATCAAGTTCAACCAGATCGGTACCCTGACCGAGACCCTGGAAGCCATCCAGATGGCCAAGGCCGCAGGTTATACCGCTGTGATCTCGCACCGCTCCGGCGAAACCGAAGACTCGACCATTGCCGACCTGGCCGTGGGCACCTCGGCTGGCCAGATCAAGACCGGCTCGCTGTGCCGTTCCGACCGTGTTTCCAAGTACAACCAATTGCTGCGTATCGAAGAGCAACTGGCTGGCAAAGCCAAGTACAACGGTCGCGGTGAGTTTCGCGGCTGAGGGTTAAATGGTAAAAAGTCGGCGGATTGCGTCGGAAAACTCACGACAGGGTGAATTTCGGCGTTAATCTGGTGACTATCTAGCACAAGCCTGGTTCTTCCAGGCTTCGTGCTATCAGTTGCTTCAAAAGTTTTGCATGGCTGTCTTTTTCCACTGGATACCCGATATTCGATGCGCAGTCCCAATTGGTTGTTTCTTGTCTTGCTCTTGCTGCTGGCTGGCCTGCAGTACCGCCTATGGGTAGGTAATGGCAGCTTTGCGCAGGTAAAAGACCTGACCCAACAAATTGCCGATCAGCGTGCCGAGAACGAACGCTTGCTGGAGCGCAACCGCGTGCTCGATGCCGAGGTCCTTGAGTTGAAAAAGGGCACGGAGACCGTCGAAGAGCGGGCTCGCCATGAGTTGGGCATGGTCAAGGAGGGTGAAACCCTCTACCAGTTGGCCCAATGAGTCAGCGTTTGCCGGCCTTCTGGGCCGTGATTCCTGCCGCGGGCGTTGGTGCCCGTATGGCCGCGGACCGTCCCAAGCAATACCTGCAACTGGGCGGACGCACGATTCTCGAACACAGCCTCGGCTGTTTCCTCGACCACCCCTTGCTCAAGGGGCTGGTGGTCAGCCTCGCTTCTGATGATCCTTATTGGCCCGCCCTGGCGTGTGCTGCCGACCCGCGTATCCAACGCGCGGATGGTGGTGCGGAGCGTTCGGGCTCGGTACTCAACGCGCTGCTGCAGCTCAATGCCCTGGGCGCCTGCGATGACGATTGGGTCTTGGTGCATGATGCGGCGCGGCCTAACCTGAGCCGTGATGATCTCGATAAATTGCTGGCTGAGTTGGCGGACGATCCGGTCGGTGGCCTGCTGGCCGTGCCGGCTCGCGATACCCTCAAGCGCATCGACAAGCAGGGGCGGGTGGTGGAAACCGTCGACCGCAGTTTGATCTGGCAAGCCTATACGCCGCAGATGTTCCGCCTCGGGGCCTTGCACCGCGCATTGGCCGACAGCCTGGTGGCCGATGCGCTGATCACTGATGAAGCCTCGGCGATGGAATGGTCCGGGCAGGCGCCGCGCTTGATCGAAGGGCGCTCGGATAATATCAAGGTGACCCGTCCGGAAGATCTGGAGTGGTTACGACTGCGTTGGGCCAATCGTCGATAGTCAGTTGCACCGGGTCGACTTCATCGCAGGCAAGCCACATTCAATCACCTTCTCCCCATGCCGCTCAGTCAACTGTGTGAGCCGGGCTTGCCCGCGATGAGCCCCATCTAGACATCCAATACTCAACCGCTGTACTCCGGCCGCTCGGCCAAGCCCTCCTTCAAGAAATCCACCAACTTCCTGACCTTTGGCGATAAATGTCGTTGCTGCGGATACAGCGCCCACACCGCCGTATTCGGTGGTTGATGGGCCTCCAACAGCGACACCAGTGCGCCCGTGTGCAGGTGCTCCAGCACGTAATAGTCCGGCAGCTGGCACAAACCCACACCTTGCAGCGCCGCATCCAACACGGCTTGCCCACTGTTGCAGCGCCAGTTTCCCTGCACGCGCTGAGCAAATTCGCGTCCGTCCTGGGCCAATTGCCAAATGTCCGAACTGCCGATCAGACAATTGTGCCGAGTCAATTCCGACAAGCTATGTGGCCGACCATACCGTGCCAGGTAGGACGGTGAAGCGCACAGGTACATGCGTCGCGGCGCGAGGCGGCTGGCGACCATACGCGAGTCTTGCAGGCGGCCCAGGCGAATCGCCAGGTCGAGGCCTTCGTGCACCAGGTCCAGCTGACGGTTGCTCAGTTCGATATCCACTCGCAGCTGTGGATACAGGCGCATAAATCGGGTCACCAGCGGCACGATAAAGCGCTCGCCGTAAGCCACGGCACAGGTCATGCGCAACATGCCCTTGGGTTCGCTGGTCAGGTCGCCCACGGCACGCAAGGCTTCTTCGCGGCCATCCTGCAGGCGTTGGCAATGCTGCAAAAAGGTCTGGCCGGCCTCGGTCAAGGTGACCTTGCGGGTACTGCGATAAAGCAGCCGTGTTTGCAGTCGGTCTTCCAGGCGCGCGACTTGCCGGCTGATATGGGATGACGAAACCCCAAGACGCTCAGCGGCGGCGGTGAACTGGCTGCACTCGGCGACTGCGACGAACTCGTCGATGCCTTCCCAGCGGTTTTCCTGCATAGTGATTATCCCTGTGCAGCAATAAAGTTTTGCTTTTGACTGGATTATTAATCATTCGGCCATGTTTTACACTCTCAGCCTCAGTTGTTAACCCATGGAGAAACCCGGATGATCAAGTCTCGCGCCGCCGTAGCCTTCGAAGCCAAGAAGCCCCTCGAAATCGTAGAAGTGGATGTCGCCATGCCCAAGGCCGGCGAAGTGCTGTTGCGGGTGGTTGCCTCCGGCGTGTGCCATACCGACGCCTACACCCTCTCGGGCGCCGATCCGGAAGGCATCTTCCCGTCGATTCTCGGCCACGAAGGCGGCGCAGTGGTCGAAGCCATCGGTGAGGGCGTGACTTCCGTTGCGGTCGGCGACCATGTGATCCCGCTGTACACCCCGGAATGTGGCCAGTGCAAATTCTGCCGCTCGGGTAAAACCAACCTGTGTCAGGCCATTCGCTCCACCCAGGGCAAAGGCTTGATGCCCGATGGCACAACGCGCTTTTCCTACAAAGGTCAGCCAATTTTCCATTACATGGGTACCTCGACGTTCTCCGAGTACACCGTGCTGCCGGAAATTTCCGTGGCCAAGATTCCCAAAGAAGCACC
The DNA here is from genome assembly GCF_001029595.1 of Pseudomonas sp. ARP3. Classification (NCBI taxonomy): domain Bacteria; kingdom Pseudomonadati; phylum Pseudomonadota; class Gammaproteobacteria; order Pseudomonadales; family Pseudomonadaceae; genus Pseudomonas; species Pseudomonas sp. ARP3. The sequence continues at coordinate 76,122 of NZ_LEKF01000003.1, read as the reverse complement.
GTTGGAGAAGGTTTGCCTGCTCGGTTGCGGCGTGACCACCGGTATCGGTGCGGTGATCAACACCGCCAAGGTCAAGCCGGGTGACACTGTCGCCATCTTCGGCCTGGGCGGTATTGGTCTGTCGGCGGTGATCGGTGCGGTCAAGGCCAAGGCCGGACGTATCATCGCCATCGACATCAACCCGGCCAAGTTCGAAATCGCCAAGCAACTGGGCGCCACCGACTGCATCAACCCGAAAGACTACGATCGCCCGATTCAAGACGTGATCGTCGACCTGACCGATGGCGGCGTGGACTTTTCCTTCGAGTGCATCGGCAACGTGCAGCTGATGCGCGCGGCCCTTGAGTGCTGCCACAAAGGCTGGGGCGAGTCGGTGATCATCGGCGTTGCCGGTGCCGGCCAGGAAATTTCCACCCGTCCGTTCCAACTGGTCACCGGTCGCGTCTGGCGCGGTTCGGCGTTCGGCGGCGTACGCGGTCGCAGCGAATTGCCAAGCTACGTGGAGATGGCCCAGACCGGCGAAATCCCGCTGGATACGTTCATCACCCACACCATGGGCCTGGAAGACATCAACAAGGCGTTTGACCTGATGCATGAAGGCAAGAGCATTCGTACCGTCATTCACTTTTGAGGTCGGCCATGAGTCTGGAGAACCTGTCGTGCCAGAAAAGCTTCGGCGGCTGGCATAAACGCTATAAACATCATTCCGATGTGCTCGGTTGCGACATGACCTTCGCAGTCTACCTGCCGCCGCAAGCCGAGCAGGGCGGCAAGCTGCCGGTGCTGTACTGGCTGTCCGGCCTGACCTGCACCGATGAGAATTTCATGCAAAAGGCCGGCGCCCAGCGCATGGCCGCCGAACTTGGTTTGATCATCGTGGCCCCGGACACCAGCCCTCGCGGGCCCGGTGTGCCGGGTGACCCGGACAACGCCTGGGACTTCGGCCTTGGCGCCGGGTTCTACCTGAACGCCACCCAAGAACCTTGGGCCAAGCATTATCGGATGCATGACTATGTTGTGCAGGAATTGCCGGCATTGGTGGAGGCGCATTTCCCTGCGTCCGATAAGCGCGGCATCAGCGGCCACTCCATGGGCGGGCATGGCGCTTTGGTGTGTGCGTTGCGCAACCCGGGGCGTTACCTGTCGGTGTCGGCATTTTCGCCGATCAGCAACCCCATGGACTGCCCATGGGGCCAGAAAGCGTTCTCCCGTTACCTGGGTGAAGAACGTTCAAAGTGGCGCGAGTGGGATGCCTGCGTACTGATCAGTGAAGCCTCGCACAAGCTCCCGCTGCTGGTGGATCAGGGCGATCGCGACGATTTCCTTGCCGTGCAGCTCAAGCCCGAAGCCCTGCAGCAGGCAGCGAAAGCGGCCAACCATCCGCTGGAACTGCGGCTGCAACCTGGCTACGACCATAGCTACTTCTTTATCGCCAGCTTCATCGAAGATCATTTGCGACACCATGGTCGTGCTTTGCTCGGTTAATGTGAGGCAAAAGTAGGTAGAATCACGCCCTGAATTAAATCGGGGCGTTTTTTTATGCGTATTGGCCACGGCTACGATGTGCACCGTTTCGCTGAGGGCGATTTCATCACCTTGGGCGGCGTGCGCATTGCACACCACCATGGGTTGCTGGCTCATTCCGACGGCGACGTTGTGCTGCATGCTTTGAGCGATGCGTTGCTCGGCGCGGCGGCATTGGGTGATATCGGCAAGCATTTTCCAGACACCGACCCCACCTTCAAAGGTGCCGACAGCCGGGTGCTGCTGCGCCATGTGGTCGGCCTGATCCATGCAAAAGGCTGGAAGGTCGGTAATGTCGACAACACTATCGTGGCCCAGGCACCGAAAATGGCACCCCATATCGAATCCATGCGCGCGCTGATTGCCGCGGACCTGCAAATTGAATTGGATCAAGTCAACGTGAAAGCCACCACCACCGAAAAGCTCGGGTTTACCGGTCGTGAAGAGGGCATTGCGGTGCACTCCGTCGCCTTGTTGCTGCGCGCATGAGTGATCTGCAACTGCTGGGCCCGCGGGCCTATGGCGAGGCATTGGGCAGTGCTGTACTGAAAGCCACGGCCGAAGATTTCCAAGTGGACGAAGTGCTCGATATCCCGCTGACCGGCGAGGGTGAGCATCTGTGGCTGTGGGTGGAAAAGCGCGGCTTGAACACCGAAGAGGCAGCGCGGCGTATCGCCAAGGCCGCTAGCGTACCGTTGCGCACCGTCAGTTATGCCGGGCTCAAGGATCGCCAGGCACTGACCCGTCAGTGGTTTAGCGTGCAATTGCCCGGCAAGGCCGACCCGGACATGAGCGCCGCTGAAAACGACAGCCTCACTATCCTCAAAACCGCTCGGCATAAACGCAAGTTGCAGCGCGGCGCACATTCGGCCAACGGTTTCACCTTGCGCCTGACCCAATTGGTGGCCGATACCGCCGCGATCGACGCGCGCTTGCAACTGATTGCCCAGCATGGCATTCCCAATTATTTCGGCGCCCAGCGCTTTGGGCATAACGGTGGCAACGTCGTTGACGCGCGCGACTGGGCAGCGCGCAAAGCCTTGCCCGAGCAACGCAATGTGCGCTCGCGGCTGCTGTCCACCGCGCGCAGTTTTCTATTCAACAAAGTCCTGGCGGCGCGCGTGGCCGATGGCTCCTGGCAGCGCGCCCAGGTGGGCGACTTGCTGGCGTTTACCGACAGCCGCAGTTTTTTCCCGGCGGGCGAGGCCGAGTGCAACGACCCGCGCCTGGCGATCCTGGACTTGCACCCCACAGGGCCGCAATGGGGCGAAGGCAATTCGCCTGCCGCCGGCGCCACCTTCGAGCTGGAACAGGCGGTTGCCGCCAGCGAAGCCGACCTGCGTGATTGGCTGGTGAAGGCGGGCATGAGCCAGGAACGTCGTATTCTTCGACTGCCCATTGGCGGGTTGACGTGGCATTATCCCGGGCCTGACATTCTGCAATTGGAATTCGTCCTGCCGGCCGGATGCTTCGCCACTGTCTTGGTGCGCGAGCTTGTTGATCTGGTGCCGGTGGGGCAGACGGACAGCCCATGCGTATTCTGATATCAAACGATGACGGTGCCACCGCACCCGGCCTTGCCGCGCTCCATGCCGCGCTGCAGGATTATGCCGAGTGCATAGTGGTTGCCCCCGACCAGGACAAGAGCGGCGCCAGCAGTTCGCTGACGCTTGACCGTCCGCTGCATCCGCACGTTCTGCCCAATGGCTTTATCAGTGTGAACGGCACCCCCACCGACTGTGTACACCTGGCGATCAACAGCCTGTTGGAGCAGGAGCCGGACCTGGTGGTGTCGGGTATCAACCTCGGCGCCAACCTGGGCGATGATGTGTTGTATTCGGGCACCGTGGCCGCCGCCCTTGAAGGGCGCTTCCTGGGGCGCACCTCGTTAGCCTTCTCTTTTGCCTCGCGCCAGCTCGACAACCTGCCGACCGCTGCCCATTTCGCACGTTTGCTGGTCGAGGCCCACGGTTCCCTGGACCTGCCGCCGCGTACGGTACTGAACGTCAATGTCCCCAACTTGCCCCTCGACCATATTCGCGGTATCCAGCTCACGCGTCTGGGCCATCGCGCCCGCGCGGCGGCGCCGATGAAGGTGGTCGACCCGCGTGGCAAGGAGGGTTACTGGATCGCGGCCGCCGGTGACGCTGAAGATGGCGGCCCCGGCACCGACTTTCACGCGGTGATGCAAGGTTATGTGTCGATTACTCCGTTGCAACTCGATCGCACCTTCAGTGATGCCTTCGGTAGTCTCGATGGCTGGCTGGAGGGGCTGCGCTGATGGCTCGTGAACAAGACGATCTGCTGCGTCGCGGCATTGGGATGACCTCCCAGCGTACTCGCGAGCGCTTGATCCAGCGCCTGTACGAAGAGGGGCTTTCCAACGCCCAGGTGTTGGAAGTGATCCGGCGCACGCCGCGGCATCTGTTTGTCGATGAGGCCCTGGCCCATCGCGCCTATGAAGACACCGCGCTGCCCATCGGGCATAACCAGACGATTTCCCAGCCGTACATGGTTGCGCGTATGAGCGAGTTGCTGCTGGCGGCGGGGCCGCTGGACAAGGTGCTGGAGATCGGTACCGGTTCCGGCTACCAGACAGCCGTGCTGTCGCAGCTGGTGGAGCGGGTGTTTTCGGTGGAGCGTATCAAAGTGTTGCAGGACCGCGCCAAGGAACGCCTGGTGGAGTTAAACCTGCGCAACGTGGTGTTCCGCTGGGGAGATGGTTGGGAAGGCTGGCCGGCGCTGGCACCCTATAACGGCATTATCGTTACCGCAGTGGCCACCGATGTACCGCAGGCGTTGCTCGACCAACTGGCACCGGGCGGGCGCCTGGTCATTCCGGTCGGTTCCGGTGAAGTGCAGCAGCTGATGCTGATTGTTCGTGAGGACGAAGGCTTTTCACGACATGTACTGGGTGCCGTGCGCTTTGTGCCCCTGCTCAATGGCCCGCTGGCCTGATCAATTTGCGCGGCCAGTGAATTCTGTTGATGCGGATGTGTCTTACGGCGGGGTCTATCAAGTCAACATGCTGGGCGGCTACATTCCACGCGCTTGCACATCGGTTTCGCGCGGGTGCCAGTAAAACTTCAGTGCCCAGTTATACTTGCGTCATCTTTCAAGCCTGCTATGGGCGTTCATATTCAGTCACCACAAAGGGAGCGGCGGGTGAGTCTCACAGGTCTTGCGCAGCGTATGAGTAAAACAAGTTTTCAGCGACTGGTGCTTGGCCTTGTGTTCAGTTCCGTGTTGGTCGGCTGTTCAAGCTCGCCAAGCAGTGGCGCACGGGTCGTTGATCGTAATAATTCCGCCCCGCAGAAGCCCACGGTCACCACCGGGCAGTATGTGGTGCGTAAGGGCGACACGTTATTCTCGATCGCCTTCCGTTATGGCTGGGATTACAAGGCTCTCGCAGCTCGAAACAATATTCCTGTGCCCTATACGATCCATCCGGGTCAAACGATTCGCTTCGATGGACGCACCGGCTCGGCCCCTACGGCGGTTGTGACAAGCACCGCATCCTCACCTTCGTCCTCCAGTAAAACCACCGTCATTACGCGGCCTGCCGGTACTGCGGCCTCGACCTCCGCCAGCAAACCAGCACCGGCGCCGCAACCTCCTGCAGGTCCTGCACCTACCGGGTGGGGATGGCCCTCAAATGGAGTGCTGATTGGAAAATTCTCTTCAAACGGTAGTTTGAATAAAGGCATTGATATCGCCGGGGATTTGGGACAGCCTGTTTTAGCTGCGTCTGATGGGACAGTGGTGTACGCCGGGAGTGGTCTAAGGGGTTACGGCGAACTGGTCATCATCAAACACAGCGATACCTACGTCAGTGCTTACGGTCATAACCGCAGGCTGTTGGTTCGGGAGGGGCAGCAGGTCAAAGTCGGACAGACAATTGCCGAAATGGGGTCAACTGGTACGGACCGGGTGAAACTGCACTTTGAGATTCGCCGTCAAGGGAAGCCTGTAGATCCACTGCAATTCCTACCCCGTCGTTGATGTGTTGCCAGCCTGTTCCTCGCGTAGAAGGAACAGGCTCCAGCGTTGCCAAGGATAAAGGCGTCGCTTGAGCTTGAGGTCGAACTCACCAAAGGACTATAACAATGGCTCTCAGTAAAGAAGCGCCGGAGTTTGACATCGACGATGAGGTTCTCCTTATGGAGAGCGGCATCGCTATGGAATCGATGTCGAATGAGGGACCTGCTACACCTTCAGTTCGAACCAAATCCAAGAACTCCTCCGCGTTAAAGCAACACAAATACATTGATTACACGCGGGCGCTCGACGCGACCCAGCTGTATCTTAATGAGATCGGTTTTTCCCCTTTGCTGACCCCCGAGGAAGAAGTCCACTTTGCGCGCTTGTCGCAAAAGGGCGATCCGGCTGGGCGCAAGCGCATGATTGAAAGCAACCTGCGCCTGGTGGTGAAAATCGCCCGACGCTATGTCAATCGTGGGTTGTCGCTGCTGGACCTGATTGAGGAGGGCAATCTGGGCCTGATCAGGGCAGTTGAGAAATTCGATCCCGAGCGGGGCTTTCGTTTTTCTACCTATGCCACTTGGTGGATTCGCCAGACCATCGAGCGGGCGATCATGAATCAGACCCGGACGATTCGCTTGCCGATCCATGTGGTCAAGGAACTCAATGTCTACCTGCGGGCCGCCCGTGAGCTGACGCAGAAGCTCGATCACGAACCGTCACCTGAAGAGATCGCCAACCTGCTGGAGAAGCCGGTAGGGGAGGTCAAGCGCATGCTTGGTCTCAATGAGCGGGTGTCTTCGGTCGATGTGTCGCTGGGGCCGGATTCGGATAAAACCCTGCTGGACACTTTGACGGATGATCGCCCGACGGATCCTTGTGAGCTGTTGCAGGATGATGATTTGTCTCAAAGCATCGACCAGTGGCTGTCTGAACTCACGGACAAGCAGCGTGAGGTGGTGATTCGCCGCTTCGGCCTGCGCGGTCATGAGAGCAGCACCCTGGAGGATGTGGGCCTGGAGATTGGGCTGACCCGTGAGCGGGTGCGTCAGATCCAGGTGGAAGGGCTCAAGCGCTTGCGTGAGATCCTGGAGAAGAATGGCCTGTCGAGCGAGTCGTTGTTTCAATAGCGGCGCAGTTTGAATGCCTGAATGGGGGAGGGGGCTTGCCCCCGATAGCGGTGTATCAGTCAAAGCAAGTGCCGACTGCTAAGCCGTCATCGGGGGCAAGCCCCCTCCCACATTTTTTATCAGGCACCAGTGGCTGCGAATACCAAATCCCGGGCATAAAAAAACCCCGCTTTTAAGGGCGGGGTTTTTTCGACTAAGTCAGTACAAGTTAGATAACTTGAACTTCTTCAGCTTGCATGCCTTTCTGACCGCGGGTAGCGATGAAAGAAACCTGTTGGCCTTCTTTCAGGCTTTTGAAGCCGTCGGATTGGATAGCTTTGAAGTGAACGAACAGGTCGTCACCGGATTGTGGAGTGATGAAGCCGAAGCCTTTTTCATCGTTGAACCACTTAACGGTACCAGTTTGGCGATTAGACATGGTGTATCTCCTTGGACAAAGTTAACTGCGACTCAGGAAAAGCCCTGGCCGAGACTGAGTGCAAAGAGCAGGAAAAATTCTTGGAGATGGTTGGATCGAAATTCAACATATCGTGTAGAGATTCTCAGTGACACAAGCAGCACAGTGGCGCCACCTTAACCCTTTTTCCGGAACGTGCCAATGATATTTCCGAAGGTTTCTCCAATTTCGTGACTGGCGGTGATATTTCCAGTCACCCGACCCAGTAGCGTGGGGCCCAGCCCCGCTGGCTGGAGCGTATGAAGAGGCCCGCTTTCGTCAAGAAAACCCCCACGCCCTTTGAACCCCAACGCCGGCACCGGTAAGATGCCCCACAGAATTTTTCCACCTCGCTATTCAGGACACCCGCCATGAGCATCAAATCGGACAAGTGGATTCGCCGCATGGCGCAAGAGCACGGCATGATCGAACCCTTCGTCGAGCGCCAGATGCGTGGCGAAGGCGCCGAACGCCTGATCTCCTATGGTGTTTCCAGCTATGGCTACGACGTGCGTTGCGCCGATGAATTCAAGGTGTTCACCAACATCAATTCGGCAACCGTCGATCCGAAAAACTTCGATGAAAAGAGCTTCGTCGATATCAAGAGCGACGTGTGCATCATTCCGCCGAACTCTTTCGCCCTGGCGCGCACCGTGGAGTTTTTCCGTATCCCTCGCGACGTGCTGACCATCTGCCTTGGTAAAAGTACCTACGCGCGCTGCGGCATCATCGTCAACGTGACCCCGCTTGAGCCTGAGTGGGAAGGCCACGTGACCCTGGAGTTCTCCAACACCACCACATTGCCGGCAAAAATCTACGCCAACGAAGGCGTGGCACAGATGCTGTTCCTGCAATCCGACGAGGCCTGTGAAGTGTCCTACAAGGACCGTGGCGGCAAGTATCAGGGTCAGCTTGGCGTCACCTTGCCGCGCGCTTGATCGAAAGCTCCTACACGTAAAGGGAATTAGTCTGAAGAAAGTGACTCTATTGGGTGTACTGCCCCGACACGTGTGAAGTGTGTCGGGCCACGCTTGAGGAGTACTTTATGAAGATCGACCCCCGAATCAGCGCAGAACTCGCACGGCTGGAACCCAATCAAATTGGCGTTCTGGCCTGGTCCCTGATGGCAGATCCTGCCTATGCGGGCGGCATCCCCGGCCAACCTGAACCGGATTACCAACAGCCCACCGAGCCCGGTGAGCCTACACTTCCGGACGAGCCACCACCCGCGCCCGTTGCCTGAGGCCTTAAGGGTTGGCCTGCATCATCTGACAGACCATACCTCCTGATCGCCAATCACCAGAATCCGGTAGTTGGCGTCCGGTTCCACCCCGTAGCCTCCTGTAAACGCCCCGAACGCGGGTAGCAGGCTGACCCGCGGCCCGAGCTGAAAGCAGGGCAAGCGCAGACTCTGGCGCCCCCTGCCGCGCAAGCGATATACCGGATGCACATGACCTGCCAGTACGTGGTGGCTGGGATGAGCGTCCGGTTCGTGTTGCAAGGCAAACGGTCCCATCAGCAACGGTTCTGCTACCACCTCGATGCCGAGGTCGGCCGGCGGATCACCCGCACGCTTATCGTGATTGCCGCGAATCAACGTCATGGGCAGCTCGCGATGCTGGGCGCGCCATGCTCGCAGGGCGCTCAGCGTGCCGCTGGCATGGGAGCCGGGGCCGTGCAGGAAGTCGCCGAGGAAGATCACCTGCGCGCAGTCGAATGCTTGTAGCAGTCGGTCCAGTCGCGCCAGGTTGTCGGTGGTGGTGCCTTGGGGCACCGGTTGCCCCAGGCTGCGATAGGCCGACGCTTTGCCAAAATGCGCGTCGGCGATCAGCAGGCAATTGCGCGCTGGCCAGTAGATAGCTTTCTCCGCCAGCAGCCATAACGTTTCGCCTTCAAGCTGCACTTCGCAATACATCAAGTTTTCCCGTTATCCGCGACTTTTTCCAAATCCTTGACCATCCGCGCGATGCGCTCCGAGAGTTTTTCCGAACTCATGCTTTCGCGCATCCGCTCCACCAGTAGCGGAAAAGCCAGGGGCGTGGGCCGTTCGATTACGTGCAGGTCCAGTGTCAGGGTGGAAAGATGTCTCAACGCCGCTTCCAGGCGGCGGATGTCCAACTCGTCTCGCAATACTTCTTCGCCAGCCTGGGCCAGCAATAGGTTGTGCGGGTCATACTGCTTGAACACTTCAAAGAACAAGCCGCTGGAAGCCTGCACCTGCCGGGTGCTTTTCGGCGCGCCGGGGTAGCCGGCGAACACCAGCCCGGCGATACGGGCGATCTCGCGGAAGCGGCGCAGGGCCAGTTCACCGGCGTTCAAGCTGGCCGCCACATCCTCCAGCAGGTTATCCGGGCTCAGCAGCTCAGAATTCAACAGTGCCGGCCAATCCACGGGTGTAGCGCTGAGCAGTTCCAAGCCATAGTCGTTGACCGCAATGGAGAAGGTGACGGGTTGCCCCTGGCTGACGCGCCAAGCCAGCAAACTGGCCAGGCCGAGATGCACTTGGCGCCCCGCGAACGGGTAGAGGAACAGGTGCCAACCCTCCCGTGACTTCAGCGCTTCGGCCAACAAATGCTCGCGTGTCGGCAGGCCCGACCAGCGCAACTGGGTCTGTAGCAACGGCTGCACGGCGCGCATTTCCGGGCCGTCGAAGTGGCCATGGGCGGCAGCATCGAAACGTTCCACCACGGCCTGGGCCAGTTCGTTGGAAAGCGGCATGCGCCCGCCATTCCAGCGCGGTACGGCGGCTTTTTTGGCGTTGCTGCGGCGTACATAGGCAGTCATGTTTTCCACCCGCACCAGCTCTAGCAAACGCCCGGCAAACAAGAAGCCATCCCCAGGTTTGAGCCGGGCGATAAAGCCTTCCTCGACGCTGCCCAGGTTCTTGCCGCCGCCGCCCTTGCTCCAGAATTTCAGCTGAATGCTTGCATCGCTGACGATGGTGCCCACGCTCATGCGATGGCGCCTGGCCAAGCGTGCATCCGGTACACGCCAGATGCCGTGTTCGTCGGGCTCCACGCGGCGGTAGTCCGGATAGGCCGTCAGCGATAAGCCGCCGTGGCGCACAAAACCCAGGGCCCAGGCCCAGTCGGCGTCAGTAAGGTCGCGATAGGCCCAGGCGCCGCGCACTTCCTCCAGCAACGACGCGGGCATAAAGCCACCGCCCAAAGCCATGCTTACCAGATGCTGTACGAGTACATCCAAGGGTCTGTAGGGCGATTCGCGGGCTTCGATGCGGCGCTCGGCGATCGCGTCCTGAGCCGCCGCCGCTTCAATCAGTTCAAGGCTGTGAGTTGGCACCAGCGTCACTCGGGACGGCCGCCCCGGGGCGTGGCCGGACCGCCCGGCACGCTGCATCAGGCGCGCCACGCCTTTGGCCGAGCCGATCTGCAACACCCTCTCGACCGGCAGAAAATCCACCCCCAGGTCCAGGCTGGAGGTGCACACCACCGCCTTGAGCTGCCCGTCTTTGAGCGCCCGTTCGACCCAATCACGGGTCTCGCGGGACAGCGAACCGTGGTGCAAAGCAATCAGCCCGGCCCAATCCGGCCGCGCATCGAGCAGGGCCTGGTACCAGATTTCCGACTGTGCACGGGTGTTGGTGAACACCAGGCAACTGCTGCTGGCGTCCACCTCGGCCACCACCTGCGGCAGCATTTTCAATCCGATATGCCCGGCCCAGGGAAAGCGTTCGGACACCGGCGGCAGCAACGTGTCGACGTGCAGCGCCTTGGCCGTTTGCCCCCGCACATTGATCCCGCCGCCTTGTGGCACCAGTACTTCCAAGGCGTGGGATTGATTACCCAGCGTCGCGGAAATCCCCCACACCATTAAGTCAGGATGCCAACGGCGCAAGCGTGCCAAGGCCAGTTGCAACTGCACCCCGCGTTTGTTACCGATCAGTTCGTGCCATTCATCCACTACCACCATGCGCACATGGGCCAGGCTGGCTTCGCTGTCGGCGCGGGCCAGCATCAGGGTCAGGCTTTCCGGGGTGGTGACCAGTGTGGTCGGCTGGCGACGGGTTTGTCGGGCGCGCTCAGCGCTACTGGTGTCGCCGGTGCGCAGGCCGACACTCCACGGGATTTGCAACGCTGCCAGCGGCGCTTCCAAGGCGCGCGCGGTGTCGGCGGCGAGGGCGCGCATCGGCGTAATCCACAACACCGTCAGCGGCTCGGCCGGTGGCTTACGTTTGCCGGTGGCCGGCGGGCGCGTAATGGCGAAGCGATTGAGCGCGGCAAACCACAGTGCGTAAGTCTTGCCGGCGCCGGTGCTGGCATGCAGCAAGCCGGAATTTCCCTCCTTGACCGCCGTCCACACGGCTTTTTGGAAGGCGAATGGCTTCCAGCCTTTGGCGGCGAACCATTGCCTGGCGAAGTCGTGGGGTTTTGCCATGCGGTGGCTGACGCTCTGGAGGGCTTATTCCACAGACCCTCCAGGCGTCACAAAGGTTTACTTCAAATTACCGCTCAAGAACTGTTGCAGACGCTCGCTCTTGGGGGTGCCCAGCACGTCTTCCGGCGCGCCTTGCTCCTCCACCAAGCCTTTGTGCAGAAACAGCACCTGGCTGGACACTTTGCGCGCGAAGCTCATTTCATGGGTGACCATGATCATGGTGCGGCCTTCCTCGGCCAGGCCCTGGATCACCTTCAGCACTTCGCCCACCAGTTCCGGGTCGAGGGCCGAGGTGGGTTCGTCGAACAGCATCACCTCCGGTTCCATCGCCAATGCGCGGGCGATGGCGACACGTTGTTGTTGACCGCCGGAAAGAAACGCCGGGTATTGATCGGCTACGCGGGCCGGCAGGCCGACTTTGTCCAGGTAGCGGCGGGCGCGGTCTTCGGCGTCTTTTTTGCTGCAACCCAGCACCCGGCGCGGGGCCATGGTGATGTTCTCCAGCACGCTCATGTGGCTCCACAGGTTGAAGTGCTGGAACACCATCGCCAGCCGGGTGCGCAAGCGTTGCAGTTCGGCGTCGTCGGCCACGCGCATGCCGTGGCGGTCGCTGACCATGCGGATCGGCTGGCCGTCGAGGGTCATGGCGCCGTCGTTGGGGGTTTCCAGAAAGTTGATGCAGCGCAGGAAGGTGCTCTTGCCCGAGCCGCTGGCGCCGATCAGGCTGATCACGTCACCGGTCTTGGCCTTGAGCGAGACACCTTTGAGCACCTCATTGTCGCCATAGCTTTTATGCAGGCCTTCAACGGTCAATTTGTACATGGGGCGTGCATCCTCAAGGCGAAAGTAGATAGCCGCTGCGGTAGGCCTCGGTGCCTGCGACATGGCCGATGACCATCCCGGCAGTGGCCATGCGGCGCAGCGAACGGGCGTAAAGCAGGCCAGCTTTGCGGCAGTGCACGGGCGTTACGCGGTCGGTAATGGGGTCGATGATTTCGGCCAGCAATTGCCCGGCTTCCAGATATTCGCCGGGCAGGGCGGCGAACACCAGCAAGCCGCCCACTGGCGTGGCTACCGGTTCTACGCCTGCCAGTGGCGTGGCCGGGTAAGGCAGGTCGGGCAACGGCGAGGCCTGGCCGTTGATGGCACCGAAGCGGATCAGGTAATCGATGATCGCCTGGGCGTCGAGGCTGGCCAGGCCGTGGTTGACGTCGCCCTGGCCGCGCAGTTCGACGGTCACCGCGATGCTGCCCATGGGGATCGGAAACCGCGCGCCGAAGCGCTGCTGCAACTGCCACCACACGAGGGTGAAGCATTCGTCGAACGACTGTCCGCCCGAATCCGTAGCCAGCAGGTTGGCTTCCGAGCCGAGGTAACGTGCCAACGCCTCCACCTGCGGCCAGGCTTGCGGCGTGGTGTACAGGTGCGCCACGGCTTCGAAGTCGCAGTGCAGGTCCAGCACCAGGTCGGCATCGCACGCCAGGCGTTGCAACACCAGGCGCTGGGATTGCAACTGGGTCGCGGCGCCCTGGCCGGCCAGGGCGGAGAGCAGCGCGGCACGGATCACTTGCACGTTGTGCTGCGGATCGTCGCCAAGCAAGGCTTCGACCTGATTGCCCACCTCATCACCGAGGTCGACAAACAGCCGATTGAAGTTCTGCCCGCTCTCCAGCTCGTAGCGGCCCAGCGGGGTGTCCATCAGCACCTGTTCCAGGCCCGCCGGGTTAGCGACCGGCACCAACACGATTTCGCTGCGCAGGCGCCCGGCGGCGGCCAGCTCGGCCAGGCGCGCCTTTAAATGCCAGGCCACCAGCATGCCCGGCAACTCGTCGGCATGCAGCGACGCTTGGACGTAGACTTTGCCTTCGGCGTGTTCCGGGCCGAAGTGAAAACTGTGAATCTGCCGCGCCGTGCCGGGCACCGGCGCGATCAGTTCGTGAATCCGATGACGCATGAAGGCTCCTTAGTGGCTGGGGCCGAGAAAGGCCAGCCAGCGCCGCTCCGCCAGGCGAAACAGACCGACCAGGGCAAAGGTCACGGTCAGGTAGATCAGCGCGGCGATGCCGAATGATTGAAACGTCATAAAGGTCGCCGAGTTGGCGTCCCGGGCCACTTTGAGGATGTCGGGAATCGTCGCAGTGAAAGCCACGGTGGTCGAGTGCAGCATCAGGATCACTTCGTTGCTGTAGTACGGCAGCGAACGACGCAGCGCCGACGGCATGATCACGTACGCGTAGAGCTTCCAACCGCTGAGCCCATAGGCCTTGGCCGCTTCGACCTCGCCGTGGGCCATGCTGCGGATCGCCCCAGCGAAAATCTCCGTGGTGTAGGCGCAAGTGTTGAGGGCGAAGGCCAGGATGGTGCAGTTCATCGCATCGCGGAAAAACGCATCCAACACTGGCTGCGCGCGGACTGCGGCAATGCTGTAGATGCCGGTGTAGCAGATCAGCAACTGGATATAAAGCGGCGTACCGCGAAACAGGTAGGTGTAGAACTGCACCGGCCAACGTACCAGCGGGTTGCGCGAGACGCGGGCGATGGACAGCGGGATCGACACCAGAAACCCAATCACCAGTGAAGCGCTGAGCAGCCACATGGTCATCGCCAGGCCGGTGATGTGCTGGCCGTCGCTGTACAGAAACGGGCGCCAGTATTCCTGCAAGAGTTCGATCATCGCACGGCCTCCCGGGCGCCAGCGGAGTAGCGGCGTTCAAGACGGCGCAGGACAAAGTTGGAGGCACTGGTGATCAGCAGGTAGATCAACGCGGCCAGTACCAGGAAGTAGAACAGTTGGTAGGTGCTCTTGCCGGCATCCTGTGCGGCCTTGACCAGGTCCGCCAGGCCGATGATCGACACCAGCGCGGTGGCCTTGAGCATCACCATCCAGTTATTGCCGATGCCCGGCAGGGCAAAGCGCATCATCTGCGGGAAGGTCACGTAGCGAAACCGCTGGCCGCGCTTGAGCCCGTAAGCGGTGGCGGCTTCCAGTTGGCCGCGGGGCACGGCGAGGATCGCGCCGCGGAAAGTCTCGGTGAAGTAAGCACCGTAGATAAAGCCCAGGGTAATCACCCCGGCGCTGAATGGGTCGATCTCGATGTATTCCCATTCCATAAAGTCGGTCAGGCCGGTGAGCCAGGTTTGCAGGCTATAGAAAATCAGCAGCATCAGCACCAGGTCGGGGACGCCGCGAATCAGGGTGGTATAGAGCTGCGCGGGGATGCGCAAAAAGGGCAGGCTGGACAGTTTGGCGCTGGCGCCGAGCAAACCCAGCAACACGCTGACGGCCAGGGACAGTACCGACAACTTGATGGTCATCCAGGTGCCTTGCAGCAACAGCGGGCAGAAACCCTTCAGGCTGAGTGCGCTCAGCCCGAGGGTTTGCAACAGTTCTTCGAACATAAATCGGGACCTATGGCGATAAAAAAGCGCCCCTGCAAACCCAGGGGCGCCCCAGGCATTATTTGCCGCTGTACAGGTTCAGATCGCCAAAGTGTTTCTTCTGGATGGTGGCGTAGGTGCCATCATCGTGTAACGCTTTGATACCTTTATCCAAAAGGGCCTTCAGCTCAGTGTTACCTTTTTTGATACCGATGGCGGTTTTGGACGGCAGCAGAGGGTCGTCGATAGCCGCGCTGACTTCATAGCCGGCGCCTGCTGGCGACTTCAAAAAGCCCAGTTCGGCTTGCAGCATGTCTTGCACCGAAGCGTCGAGGCGGCCGGAAGTCAGGTCGGCATACACTTGGTCCTGGTTAGCGTAGGCCTTGGTGGTCACACCGGCTTTATCCAGTACCGCCTTGGCGTAGGCTTCCTGAATGGTGCCTTGCTCATAGCCTACCGATTTGCCCTTGAGGGATTCCGGCGTCGAGTAGCCTGCGCCTTTCTTGAATACCAGTGAGGTCGGGCCGGAGAACAGTTCGCTGGAGAAGTCGATGGCTTTCTCACGCACCGGGGTCACGGTCATGGACGAAATCACGCCGTCGAACTTATTGGCTTTCAGACCCGGAATCATGCCGTCGAAATCACTTTCGACCCATTTGCACTTGACCTTCAGCTCGGCACAGATGGCATTGCCCAGGTCGATATCGAAGCCCACCAGGTTGCCGTCGGCTGCCTTGGATTCGAACGGTGCGTAGGACGGGTCGACACCAAAACGCAATTCCTTGTATTCCTTGGCCAACGCGGTACCGGCGGCCATGCACAGAGCCAGTGCAGAAAGGGTCAGCAATGCTTTTTTCATTATGTAATCCCTTGAAACCAAGATAAGCGCTTGTGGCGCGATTAGGACTGTTACTGAACGGTGTCAGACGGATCCCAAGTAGCAATTTCTGCACCATAGTTCCGAATGAGCGTTTTAAAAGGCAAGAAGGTGGCGATGTGAGTGTAGGAGATGCCCAAAAATGGGCATCGATTTTTCAATGCACCATTTTGGGTGATGGGGCTCAGTTCAGCAGGTCTTGCAAGGTGCCGAGGTTATCGGCGTCTTCCACGTGTTTATCCTGGCGCCAACGCAGCATCCGCGGAAACCGCACCGCAATTCCGCTTTTGTGGCGTTTGGACAGGGCGATGCCCTCGAAGCCCAGCTCGAACACCATGCTCGGCGTCACGCTGCTGACCGGGCCAAATTTTTCCACGGTGGTCTTGCGCACAATGGCGTCGACTTTGCGCATTTCTTCATCGGTCAGCCCGGAATAGGCTTTGGCAAATGGCACCAGGGTGCGCTCGCTGCCCGGCGGCCCATCCCACACCGCAAAGGTGTAGTCGCTGTAGAGGCTGGCGCGTCGGCCGTGGCCGCGCTGGGCGTAGATCAATACCGCGTCGACGCTGAACGGATCGACCTTCCACTTCCACCACACGCCCATGTCTTTGGTGCGGCCCACGCCGTAGAGGCCGTCGCGCGCCTTGAGCATCATGCCCTCCACCCCCAGTTTGCGGGAGTCTTCACGTTGCCGGGCCAAGTCCTGCCAAGTACTGCCCGTCAACAGCGGCGAGGGCAGTAGCACCGGTTGGTTGCACTGTGCGATTACCTGCTCCAACTGCGCGCGGCGTTCGGCTTGGGAATGGTTGCGCCAATCGTCGCCCTGGTGCTCCAGCAGGTCATAGACGAGCACTGCCACTGGCGCGTCCTCCAGGACTTTTTTGCTCAAGGTCTTGCGACCGATCCGCTGTTGCAGCAGGGCGAAGGGTTGCACCGCGTCCTTCCACACCACGATCTCACCGTCGATCACCGTACCATCCGGCAGACCGCTGACCAGCGCATGCAGCTCCGGAAAACGTTCGGTCACCAGTTCCTCACCACGGGACCAGACCCACAGGCGCCCCTCGCGCTTGACCACTTGCGCGCGAATGCCGTCCCACTTCCATTCCACCTGCCAGTCGGCGGGGGAGCCGAGCAGGGCGTCGAACTGCTCCACCGGTTGCGCCAGGCCATGGGCCAGAAAAAACGGATACGGTTGCCCGCCACGCTGCGCGTGTTCGTCGGACGATTCGGCGGCGATCAGCTTCAGATAACCCTCGGCTGTAGGACGGTTGGACAAGTCGGTGTAACCCACCAACCGCTGCGCCACCCGTTTGCTGTCCAACTCGGCCATCGCGGCCAGGGCGCGGGTGACCAGCAGTTTCGAAACGCCCACGCGGAAACTGCCGGTGATCAGTTTGATACACAGCATCAAACTCGGTTGATCTAGTTGCGCCCACAGCGCCGGCAAGCGTTCGGCCAGTTCCGTCGGCGGCAGGCCGCGCAAGGGCAGCAGTTTTTCTTCCAGCCACACCGCCAGGCCGTCCTCGGAGGTGTAGGTCGATTCTGGCAACAGCAGGGAAATTGTCTCGGCCAGGTCGCCTACCGACTGGTAACTTTCTTCGAACAGCCAGGGTTCGATGCCCGAAGCCTCGGTGGCCATGTCGCGCAGCAGCCGCGTCGGCACCAACTGCCGTGGGCGCCCACCGGAAAGGAAATACACCGCCCACGCGGCGTCGGCTGGCGGCGCCTGGCGGAAATAGCTCTGCAAGGCGGCGAGCTTGGCGTTGCTAGAGGTGGTGGCGTCGAGGTTGGCGTACAACTCGGCGAAGGCCTTCATGCCGTGACCTCTTCTTCATCGTCCCCGTATTCGGTGGTGAACCCTTGGGCATCCAGGCCTTTTTCGCGCAGGTGACGTACCAATACGCCGACGGAACCGTGGGTGACCATCACCCGTTCGGCCCCGGTTTGCTCGATGGCCCACAACAAGCCGGGCCAGTCGGCATGGTCCGACAGCACAAAACCTCGGTCCACCCCACGCCGCCTACGGGTGCCGCGCAGGCGCATCCAACCGCTGGCGAAGGCATCGCTGTAGTCGCCGAAGCGGCGTATCCAGGTGCTACCGCCGGTGGAGGGCGGCGCGATGATCAGCGCCTGGCGCAGCAACGGGTCGTTTTTCTTGAAATCGCCAGCGTATAGCGTCTCCGGGATATAGATGCCGGCGTCGCGATACACCCGGTTCAATGGCTCGACCGCGCCGTGGCTGAGGATCGGGCCGATGCTGGCGTCGATGCCATGCAGGATGCGCTGAGCTTTGCCGAAGGAGTAACAAAACAGCACGCTGGCCTTGCCGTTGGCGATATTCCCACGCCACCACTCATTGATTCCCGCAAAGATCTGCGCCTGGGGCTGCCAGCGGTAGATCGGCAGGCCGAAGGTGGATTCGGTGATAAACGTGTGGCATCGCACCGGTTCGAACGGCGCGCAAGTGCCGTCGGGTTCGACTTTATAGTCACCAGAGGCTACCCAGACTTCACCCTGGTATTCGAGGCGTACCTGGGCAGAACCGAGCACATGTCCGGCGGGATGGAAGCTCAGGGTCACGCCGTGGTGCACCAGGCGTTCGCCGTAGGGCAGGGTCTGCAGGTTGATGTCCTGGCCCAGGCGCGAGCGCAGGATGCCTTCGCCGGGCGCGGCCGCAAGGTAATGGGTGTTGCCGGTGCGGGCGTGATCGCCGTGGGCGTGGGTGATAACCGACCGCTCCACCGGGCGCCAGGGGTCGATGTAGAAATCTCCGGCGGGGCAATAGAGGCCTTCCGGGCGGGCGATGACAAGGTCCATGGGGTGACCGGGGAGGTGGGCTTGTTACTTATGAGGCAGGGGCGAACGCAGAAGTTCTATCTAAGTGCATGTGGATCCTGGTGGTTCTAGCAGGCTACCGATGATCAACAGCGAAACCGGCTGATCGTACTTCAATAGACATTCGACACTGAACAGGCTTGCTGGGGTGAGCAGCCTCACCACAACAAGCCCCTTTTGCATTTTGCAGCGTTTACTTGCCTGGGGTGAGGGTCAGGCGGGTCTTGCCATACACCTTGTCAAAGTTCTGTGGCTGCATCGGGAAACTCAGGTATTGCGCCTTGAGCGCCGCGTCAATGCCATTGGCGTAGTGCGGGCTGACCGGGTTGCCGGATTGGCCGATGCCGCCTTGGCCCATCATCGGTTCCGCCTGGCCGAAGTCGACGATCATGCGCAGCGCCGGTACCTGGGTGGTGTTGAAATCCTGGCCCCAGCTGTAGGGCGCCGGGTTCAAGGTGTTGTGATCGCCGCCACTGGCCAGCGGCCCACGGATCACTTGGCCTTGCACGTTTTTCCAGGTGGTGCTGTGCAATTTGCCCCACTGCCAGGCCTTGTGGTCCGCACCCAGTTGGCTGTCGCCGGCGGTGATGGCGGCCGCCAGGCTGCGTGCGAGGATCGCCGGTTTGTCTTCTTTCTGCGCGGTGCGCACGTCGTCCCAGAATGGGCTGTCTTCACGGCCCAGCAGGTGGTCGGCCTGGGCGGCGTAGGACAAGCGCGCGTTGCTCACAAAGGCTTTCCAGCTGGCGCTGGTTTCCGGGCCGAGTTCGTCGAGGAAGATCTGCCGCGTACTTTCCTGTAGGAACAGTTCATAGAGCGCAGCATCGGCGGAGGTCGACACCAGGCGACCATCGAAGGCCATCAGGCGGGTCAGGGCTTCGCGGGCCTTGGCCTGCTCGGCAGCGGGTAACGCCTCGATCGCCTGCTTGAGCGGCTGAGCCATGCCTGGGGCCTGGAACATGCTCTTGAGTTTGGCGGCGAAGGGGGTGGTTTGGTCGTACTGCATAGCGATCAGGCTGCGACTGTCATGCTTGCCGGCATTGGCCAATTGCGCCAGGCGTTCGCTGCGCTCAGGGGCATCCCAGGTGTTGGACAATTGCATGCCATAGCCGCGCGGTGCAGTGCGCTGGTTGGCGGTGCCGATCCAGCCTTGGGGCGGGTCCTGGTCATAGGGGTGCAGCATGGCATCGGCGTAACCGTCCCAGTCGAAGCGCCCGTCCCACCCCGGCGACGGCAATAGCCCTTCACCTTCGCGGCGATTGGGGAAGCGACCGGTGACCTGCCAGCCGATATTGCTGGCGTCGGCGAAGATCATGTTCAAGGCGATTGCGCGGATTTCCCGGGTGGCGTCCGAGGCTTTGCCGGCATTCTGCGCGCGCGACAGGTCGAAGAAGGCGTCCAGGCTCTTGTCGTCTTTGAAGTCGGCGCTTTGCAAGGCCAGGCCCAAACCGCTGGTCAAGGCCTGGCTGCTATTGAGCAGGGCACCGTGGCGGGTTTCGTAGACGACTTCGCGAATCGAGCGTTGGCCCTTGATGAAGAAGGTTTCGTTACGCACCCCGGCAGGTAGCCATTTTCCGTTGTTTTCGTAGTAAAGCGCGCTGCCCTGGCGTTTGACCTTTTCCAGGAACAGGTCCTGGGTGTCGCCCTTGACCGCGCTCATGCTCCACGCCACTTTGCCGTTGAACCCGGACAGCAGCGTAGGCAGGCCGGCAATCGAGACACCCACGGCCTGGTACTTAGGTGCGCGGATCTGCACGTAGCTCCATGGCGACGGTGCCTGTGGCTGCGCCGCCAAGTCGTTGGCCAGCAGGCTTTTGCCGGCGCGGCTGCGTTGCGGGCCGATGGCCCAGTTGCTTGAAGTGGTGACCGCCAGTGCATTGAGGCTGTTCAACTGCTGACTGACCGCATCCAGCCCCGCCAGACCGGTGATCTGGCCCAGGTTGATGCCCTTGAGTTTGTCGGCTTCGGCCAGTGGGATCGGCTCGTCGGGCGCGCTTGGCGTGAGCCAGGCAAGTTTATCGACGCCGACTTTTTGCCCCAGCACCAAGGAGCCCAGTTCTTCCTGCAGGTTGGCCGACTCGCTGAAATTGAGCAGGCAGAACAGCAGCGCGGAATCTTCCGGTTTCCAGTACTCGGGCTTGTAGCCGGTGTGGGCCAGGTCCGGCGGCAGCTTGTCGCGATAACGGAACAGATAGGCGTTGACGCCGCGGGCGTACACCTCGAAGAAGCGCTTGAGGCGCGGCGATGAGGCGTTATACAACTCGCCGGCGCTTTTTTTCAGGTTGACCGCTCGCATAAAGCGGTCGACGTCCAGCACCTCAGCCCCCGACATTTCCGCCAGACGGCCCTGGGCCAGCAGGCGCAGGGTGACCATCTGCTGGATGCGGTCGCTGGCATGCACGTAACCGAGGCTGAACAGCGCATCGTGGAAGGTGTTGCTTTCGATCAGCGGCATACCTTGGGCATTGCGGCGCACCGACACATTCTGCGCCAGGCCCTTGATGGGCTGCACGCCGGCCACCGGCGGCAAGGTGTCTTGGGTGCTTTGGAGCTGGCAACCGGCCAGGCTCAATGCACTGGCAACTGCCGCGGCAACGCCGAACCGGGGAAGAAAATGTGAGAGGGCTGGCGAGGCCATGGCAAAGCTCCTGCGGGGGGTAGCGTCAGTAAAGGCGCTACGTTAGTGAGCGCGGTGAAACGACGCAAGCAGGAGTTGTGTAATTGCGTAAGCCTGGGGCAAAACAGTGTGGGAGGCGCTGGGCGTCCTCCCACAGGGTCAAGCGAATGTCATGCGTCGCGATCAGGCGCCGTGGCACTTCTTGAATTTTTTCTCGCTGCCGCACGGGCAAGGATCGTTGCGACCAACGTCCTTCAGGGCATTGCGCACCGGCTCTTGGTGAGCGTGGCCGCAGTTCGGGCCGTGGACATGGCCGTGGTCGTGATCATGGTGATCGTGATCGTGGTTGCAGTCAGGACCATGGACATGGGGTTGCTGAGTCATTGATGTCGCTCCGGAATAAAATCGCCGGGGATTATCTCGCCATTGTGGTTCACCTGCACGTCATAACCGATGAATAATCCGGTTTTCAGTTCGCCTTCGAGGCGGTAGGGCACAGGTCTGTCCGGGTTTTTCAGCATCTGCACCACATCGCGGATCTGCGGCCAGAGGTTGGTGCGCACCGTGACTTTGAACACCGCATGGCTGCGCGGCGGCACCGTCAACCATTCATTGGATTCGCCCTCGGTCAGCACAAAATCACTCAAGGTCACCTTGTAGATCAGGCCGCGCACGGTCAGGTCGTCGTCATCGCGGTTGTCCACGCGAAAGAACAGCTTGAATTTCTGCTCAAGCAGTTTGGCGCGCACCACCTCCACCTTCACCAGGGAAACATGAGGCGGTGGAGAATCGTCTTCGAACCACGATGCGCAACCGCTCAGGCCGAGGGTCAACGCCAGCATCAAGCTGTATATCCGGAGCATGGCGTCAGTCCTGTAAGGGTTAGAGGTAGCTGGAACAACACTTCTTGAATTTCTGCCCGCTGCCGCACAGGCAGGCGTCGTTGCGACTGGCTTTGATTTGCACCGTAGGATCGATGAAGTACCAGCGCCCGTCATTCTGTACGAAAGAAGACTGCTCGCGGTGGCTATGTTCGCCGGTGCTGTCGTGCCAGCGTGCGGTAAAGGTCACGAACGCGTGTTCCGGCTGGCCGCCGAACACTTCGGAGCTTTCCACTTCAAGGCCCAGCCAGGTGCTTTGGGCGCTCCACGCGGCGATGGCTTCGCGGTCCAGGCCGGCCTGTTGCGCAGGCAGAGTGGTGGCCACCAGATAGTCCACCAGGCCCAGGACGTAGGCGCTGTAGCGCGAACGCATCAACGCGGTGGCGCAAGGTGCCGGGTGGCCGGCGTGATAATGGCCGCAGCAGGCATCCAGCAGGTTGCCGCTACCGCAGGGGCAAATGGATGTACTCATCGGGATCACCACCAATACTTTCCGAAATTTTCCGGGTTGGCCCAGAACCGGGCGTTGAGCCAGTCGGGCACCTGTTTATAGTCAAGCAGATCGTAGGTGAACAGGGTCAACACCTGCTCGTCGCGCTGGAAACGCTCGCCGGCCTGTAGTGCCAGGGAGAAGAAGTCAGTGTCCTTCCAGTCGCAGGCGGCCAGGTCCACCAGCACGGCGATGCGGCTGGCATTGAGGTTGCGGATGCCGCCGAGCAGGGTCAGCCCTTGCGGTTTTGACAGGTGCTCCAGGCAATCGACCACCAGCGCCAGGTCAAAACGCTGGGCGGCCAGGTCTGCGGGCAGCGCGCCGGGCGCGGCGAAGGACACCTGGCTCTGCGGATGCGCCTTTTCAAAAGCGTCCAGTGCCGGGAACCGGCTGGCGCCCAGCACCAGCAGGCGTTGGGGCGAGTGCAGGTCGAGCAAGGCAGCCAGGGCTTGCTGGGGTGTACGGTCAGAATTACCAGCGGTCATCACAGATCCTCACATCAGAACCCTAGAGACTAGCGCGGCTGAACGTGCGGGCCTAGAGCGGGTGGTGGAGAAAAGTCCCGGCTGAGCCCTCATCCTTAATAAATACGGGGGTGTGACGCAGTGGCGCAGTTGAAAAGAGCGGTCTTAACTGCATCCATCGGCCTTCGCCGATCCCCTCAGGAGAAATCAGATGAGCATCATGCGGACAGCTCTACCCTTGGTTCTGCTAACCGGAGTATTGACAGGTTGCGCAGGCTTGCAAAAAACCGACTGGCCCACCTGTGCCGCCGTAGGCGGTGTGACAGGCGCGGCGTTGGGCGCCACCGAAAGTTCGTCATGGGCCGGCGGCGGTGCGTTGCTGGTCGGTGGTCTGGCCGGCGCCTATTGCTGGGTGCATGGCGATGGCGACGAGGATGGCGACGGCGTGCCGGACAGCCGCGACAAGTGCCCAGGCACCCCTAAAGGCGTGCAGGTCGATGCCAATGGCTGCCCGCCCGCGCCGCAAGCAGCAGTGGTCGAGGAAGTGGTGGTGGTCAAGGAAGAAACCATCGTGATTCGCGACGTACACTTCCAATTCGATTCGGCCAAGTTGACGGCAGCGGATAAAACCAAGCTCGACACCATTGCCACGCGCCTTAAACAGGAAGCACCTAACGCCCAGTTGCGTGTCAGCGGGCACACCGACAGTGTCGGTAAAGATGCCTACAACCAGAAACTCTCGGAACAACGCGCCCATTCGGTCACCGAATACCTGATCAGTGCCGGCGTGCCGCGCAGCAGTTTTGTCTCGGTCGCCGGGGCGGGCGAGAGCCATCCAGTCGCCGACAATAAAACGGCCGAAGGTCGTGCGCTGAATCGCCGTACGGAAATCCAAATCAACCGCTGACAGCCCTTGCCCCTGTGGGACCCACAGGGGCATTGCCGATCTGCATCGCTCCGTTCTCAAGTTTTTTGATCCTTCACTGGCAAAGCGCCGGTAGAAGTCGTTACTGTGCGTCCAAAGAAAAATTTGAAAACACTCAGGAGCCCCATGATGCGTAAGGTTTTTCTGTTGGCCCTGTTGGTCAGCCCCATTGCCCTGGCCCAGAGCGTTAGTGTGGAAACCAACTCATTGATGCGCCTGCCCAGCAGCACCAGTGTGTTGCAGTTGGAGCGCCTGGACGTGGCGGACTATGGCACCTTGCTGGTTCCGGCCACCATCAGCCAAGTCAGCGTGGACGAGCTGCACCTGGGCCGCGACGCGCGCATCGCCATTGTGCCCGGCAGCACCGCGCTGCAATTGCAGGTGCGCCATGCGCAATTG
The DNA here is from genome assembly GCF_001029595.1 of Pseudomonas sp. ARP3. Classification (NCBI taxonomy): domain Bacteria; kingdom Pseudomonadati; phylum Pseudomonadota; class Gammaproteobacteria; order Pseudomonadales; family Pseudomonadaceae; genus Pseudomonas; species Pseudomonas sp. ARP3. The sequence goes on along the minus strand of NZ_LEKF01000003.1, from coordinate 51,790 downwards.
GATCACGGCAGTCAGATCACCTCGCGCGGCGCTCCCGGCACTCACGAAAAACCTGCTAAGCCCGGACGTGACCTGAATTTGCGCATCAATGCCCTGACGGCTGAAGAGCTCTCGGTGGATGCCCGTGGCGGTGCCGGAGCCCAAGGCTACGCCGGTCTGGATGGCGCCAACGGCGAAGACCCCGGCTGCACCTGGGGCGCGGCTGGGCGCGGCGCCAATGGCGATAACGGCGGCGATGGCTTGCCAGGCGCGGCAGGTGCGCAGGTGCGAGTGGAGGTGCCGAAAGACTTTCCGGCCCAGCAGATCAAGGTATGGGTCGACGGCGGCCCGGGCGGCCTGGCGGGCACGGCAGGCAAACCGGGTAAGGGCGGGCAATCCAAGGGCTGTTTGGTGTACCGCGCCGATGGTGGCGAAAAAGGCCGCCCAGGCTTGGAAGGGCAGCCAGGGCCGGCCGGGCCGGCGGGTGCCGTCACTATTGAACGGCTCTGACGTGCCCCCACCTCAATCGGCAAGCCCAGGCTTGCCGTTTAGAACATCGGTCGCGCTGAAGCAATCGCCACCACCAGCAGCCCCACGATCAAGTTGATCCCCACCAACGTGCGAATTTGCCCCAGGGCCGTGGCGCCCGCCGGCCAGTCCTCGGCCGCCACCGCCGTGCGCAGCGCCGGGAATTTCAACGCCTGGATGCGGATAAACAATGCGGTCATCACCAGATACAGGCCCATCATCACCTGCACATAACGTGGCGCGGTTTCAAACCCATTGAAGCGCAGATGCAACAGGCCGACACCGCTGATCGGCAAAATCAGCACCGCCACCCAGACCCACACGAAAAAACGTTGAAACACATTCGCCCACAACTTGAGCCGGGCAGGGCCTTCAAGTGCCGCCACAGCGGCGGGGCGCAGGATCATCCAGGCGAAAAACATACCGCCGACCCACACCAGGGCGGCCAGGACATGCAGGGTGTAAGCGAGGCTAAAGACGGTCATTGCGGTACTCCGTTCTGCGCGGGATTAATTAGCGGGGTATGATAGCCGCCGATCCGAACCACTGAAAATTTATCCAGCGTTTTTTGCGCCCGACTATTCATGATCAGCACTGAACTCAAAACCACGATCCAGGGCGCCTACACGCGTTTTCTCGAAGCCAAGAGCTTGAAACCGCGCTACGGCCAACGCCTGATGATCGCCGAAGTGGCAAAAGTCCTCGGGGATATCGACACCGACGACGAAGGCCGCCGCGAAGGCGAACCGGCGGTCGTGGCCGTCGAGGCCGGCACCGGCACCGGCAAGACCGTGGCCTACAGCTTGGCCGCGATCCCTACTGCCAAGGCCGCCGGTAAACGCCTGGTAATCGCTACCGCCACGGTCGCCCTGCAAGAGCAAATCGTCTACAAGGACCTGCCCGACCTGATGCGCAACAGCGGCCTGAACTTCACGTTCGCCCTGGCCAAAGGGCGTGGCCGCTATATGTGCCTGTCCAAGCTCGACGTGCTGTTGCAGGAAGGTCACGCGCAAACCGCCACCGCGCAGCTGTTCGAAGAAGAAGGCTTCAAGACCGAAGTCGATGAGGCCAGCCAGAAGCTATTTACCAGCATGATCGAAAAACTGGCCGGCAATAAGTGGGACGGCGACCGCGACAGTTGGCCCACTGCCCTGGAGGATGCCGATTGGGCACGCCTGACCACCGATCACAGCCAGTGCACCAACCGTCATTGCCCGAACTTCGGTCAATGCGCCTTCTATAAGGCTCGCGAGGGCATGGGCAAGGTCGACGTGATCGTCACCAACCACGACATGGTGCTGGCCGACCTGGCATTGGGCGGCGGTGCGGTGTTGCCCGATCCGCGCGACACGCTGTACGTCTTCGACGAAGGCCACCACCTGCCCGACAAGGCCATCGGCCACTTCGCCCATTACACGCGGCTGCGTTCCACTGCCGATTGGCTGGAATCCACCGCCAAGAACCTCACCAAGCTGCTGGCCCAACACCCGCTGCCCGGCGACCTGGGCAAGCTGATCGAACAGGTGCCGGAGCTGGCGCGGGAGATCAAGACCCAGCAGCAGTTCATGTTCAGCGCCTGCGAACAGGTGGCCGACTTCAAGCCCGGCGAAGACGTGGAAGGCCGCGAGCGGCCACGCCACCGCTTCGTCGGCGGTCTGATTCCCGAGCACATGCGCGAAATGGGCATCGAGTTGAAGAAGGGCTTTTCACGCCTGACCGATCTGTTCACCCGACTCACCGACCTGCTCAAGGAGGGCATGGATGGCGAGGTCAATATCGGCATCGCCAGCAACCAGGCCGAGGAGTGGTACCCGTTGTTCGGCAGCCTGCTGTCCCGTGCCCAGGGCAACTGGGAGTTGTGGACCGCCTTCACCGTCGAAGACCCGGAAGACAACCCGCCCATGGCGCGTTGGCTGACCCTGGCCGAAAGCGGCGCCCTGTTCGATATCGAGGTCAACGCCAGCCCGATCCTGGCGGCCGAGATGCTGCGGCGCAACCTGTGGAATGTGGCCTACGGTGCCTTGGTGACATCGGCCACCCTGACTGCGCTGGGCACGTTCGATCGTTTCCGCATGCGCGCCGGTTTGCCGAAAAAGGCCGTGACTGCCGTGGTGCCGAGCCCGTTCCACCATGCCGACGCCGGCGTGCTGCGGGTGCCGGACCTCAGGGCCGACCCACGGGACGCGGCGGCCCACACCGCGGCGATCATCCGCGACCTGCCGGAGCTGGTCGAAGGCTCCCGGGGCACCCTGGTGCTGTTTTCATCGCGCAAGCAGATGCAGGACGTGTTCGACGGCCTGGACCGCGACTGGCGCAAGCAGGTGTTTATCCAGGGCAACCTGTCCAAGCAGGAAACCCTCAACAAGCACAAGGCGCGGGTGGACGGTGGTGATTCCAGCGTGTTGTTCGGCCTGGCGAGTTTCGCCGAGGGTGTGGACTTGCCGGGGGCCTATTGCGAGCACGTCGTGATCGCCAAGATCCCGTTCTCGGTGCCGGACGATCCGGTCGAAGCGGCGCTGGCCGAGTGGATCGAAGCGCGGGGCGGCAACCCGTTCATGGAGATCTCGGTGCCGGATGCCTCGCTGAAGTTGGTGCAGGCCTGCGGTCGTCTGCTGCGAACCGAACAGGACCGGGGCACCATCACCTTGCTCGACCGGCGTTTGGTCACCCAACGCTATGGCAAGGCTATCCTCAATGCGTTGCCGCCGTTCCGGCGCGAAATTTCTTAAGCCACTGTGGGCGAATTCGCCCACTTTGTGGTCTATCTCGTCACCGTCATCACAGGCCATTCATCGGCCGTCAGGGAGAACCTTGCTCGTATGATTCGCACGCTGCCCGCTCTTTTTGCCTTGCTGTTCGCGGCGCCTTTAATGGCCGCGCCAGATGGGCAACAAACACTGTTCAACTTCGTCCGGCCTGCCGATGTGGTCAAGGTGGCGACCCAGGACGCCAGCCTGCCCCAATACAATGCCGAGCAAACGCCCGAAGGCGAGGTGCTGCGCCGCGTCACCTTCAACCCCGCGGCCGAACCGAGCCTGGTGCTCAGCCCGCAAAGCGGAGCCTGGGATTGGTCGCAGTCCGGAGCCTTGAGCCTGCGTATCCAGAGCGCCATGGACTGGGCGTTGACCCTGTACGTCAAGGTGCAAAGCAATGATGGGCGCACGTTGACCAGCCGCATCGACCTGCCGGCCGGCCCTGCCCAGACCTTGCTGATCCCGCTGCAAGCCAATTCCCCACTGAGCCAGGGCATGAAGGCCGGCCCACCGATGCCGATCAGTGTGAACGGCCAACGCGTGCTGCTGGCCAGCAGCGCCGGCGAAATCGACCGCAGCCAGGTGGTCTCTGTGACCGTGTCGATGCACAACCCCAACGTGGCTCAGAGCATCCTGGTGGAGCGCTTCGGCGTGCAGGATGTGGAGCCGGTGATCAAAGCGGCCTACAGCGAACTGGTGGATGCCTATGGTCAGTCCACCCGTGCGCGCTGGCCGGAAAAGGTCAGCGGCGACGAACAGCTCAAGGCTGCCGCCGTCAAGGAGCAGCAACAATTGCAGGGTTGGCTGGCCATCCGGGACAAATCCGCACTGGACCCTTACGGCGGCTGGAACAAAGGCCCGGCTTTCACCGCCAGCGGCTTTTTCCGCACCGAAAAACGCGACGGCCGCTGGTACCTGGTGACGCCCCAGGGGCATCCGTTCTATTCCCTCGGTGTGAACACCGTAGCCCCGGATAACAGCCAGACTTACGTGGCCGGCCGCGAATGGATGTTCGCCGCCTTGCCCAAGGCCGGCGAGCCTTTCGACAAGTATTACGGCAGCGCGGATCACCGCACCGGCAACGGCTCGGGCGAGGGTCGCAGTTTCGGCGCTGGGCGTTGGTACGATTTTTATGGCGCCAACCTGGAACGCGCCTACGGCACGGCAGGGTTCGACCAGAAACGCTGGGTCAGCCATACCCTAGACCGACTGCAGGCCTGGGGCTTTAACACCGTAGGCAACTGGAGCGACCCGGACCTGGCCACCGCCGACCGTGTGCCGTACACCTTGCCGCTGTCCATCGTCGGCGACTACACCAGTATCAGTACTGGCACCGACTGGTGGGGCGGCATGCCCGATCCGTTCGACCCGCGCTTTGCCATGGCCACCGAACGTGCCGTGGCCATCGCAGCCCGCGACCATCGCGACGACCCCTGGCTGATTGGCTTCTTCGCCGATAACGAACTGGCCTGGGCCGGCCCCGGTGACGATCCGAAGGCCCGCTATGCCCTGGCCTACGGCACCTTGCGCATGACCACCGATGTGCCGGCCAAGCGGGCGTTCCTAAAGCAATTGCGCGACAAATACCGCAACGAGCAAGGCCTCTCGAAAGCCTGGGGGATCGAACTGGCCGGTTGGGAGCTGATGGAAGACCCTGGCTTCGAGCCGCCGATGCCCAACCCAGCGCATCCCGAAATCAAGGCCGACTTCAAATACTTCCAGAAAACCTTCGCCGATGCGTACTTCAAGACCATCTCCGACTCGCTGAAATGGCACGCCCCCAATCAACTGTTGCTGGGCGGTCGCTTTGCGGTCAGTACGCCGGAGGCCGTGGCGTCCTGCGCCCAGTATTGCGATGTGTTGAGTTTCAATATGTACACCCTCAAACCCCAGGACGGTTACGACTTCGCCGCCTTGCGTGCGCTGGATAAACCGGTGCTGATCACCGAATTCAACTTCGGCTCGGCCGATCGCGGGCCGTTCTGGGGCGGTGTGACGCAACTGACCAGGGAAGAGGATCGCGGCGCGGCGTATGCCAACTTCCTCAAGCATGCCATCGCCGAGCCGTCGATTGTCGGCGTGCATTGGTTTCAGTACCTGGACCAACCCGTGACTGGGCGTTTGCTGGACGGTGAAAACGGCCATTTCGGTCTGGTGGGTATCACCGATATGCCGTTCCAGGGCTTTGTCGAGAGCGTGCGCAAGAGCAACCTGGCGGCGGTCGAGCAACTGGGCAAGGAAGCGGAAAAGGCCTCTGCCGCCGCAAGTGCTCAGGAGAAGGGGGGCGGGCGCTCGGGGCATGAAGGCAAAGGCCCGGGGCAGGGCGCCGGGCATGCCGGCGGTCATGCTGGAAACGGTCATTGATTCGAGGCTGACGGGTTCACAAACCCCACAAGGGCTGGAACAATGTCGGCCACTTTTTATGGCGCTTTACGAGGGGACTTAGGTGCAGATTCAGGGTCATTACGAGCTCCAGTTCGAAGCGGTACGTGAAGCCTTTGCCGCACTGTTCGATGACCCGCAAGAGCGTGGCGCGGCGCTGTGCATTCAGATCGGCGGAGAGAGCGTCGTCGACCTGTGGGCCGGTACCGCCGACAAGGATGGGGCTGAGGCTTGGCACAGCGACACGCTCGTCAACCTGTTCTCCTGCACCAAAACCTTTACCGCCGTCACGGCCCTGCAATTGGTGGCCGAGGGCAAGTTGCAATTGGACGTACCGGTCGCCCGGTACTGGCCGGAGTTCGCGGCGGCCGGCAAAGAAAGCATCACCCTGCGCCAACTGCTCTGCCATCAGGCCGGGCTGCCGGCGATCCGCGACATGCTGCCGGCCGAAGCGCTGTATGACTGGAACCTGATGGTCGACACCCTGGCCGCCGAGGCCCCTTGGTGGACACCGGGCCAGGGCCATGGCTATGCGGCAATTACCTACGGCTGGCTGGTGGGCGAACTGCTGCGCCGTGCCGATGGCCGTGGGCCGGGCGAGTCCATTGTGGCGCGGGTCGCGCAGCCGCTGGGGCTGGACTTTCATGTGGGGCTGGCCGATGACCAGTTTCACCGTGTTGCCCATATAGCGCGTAGCAAAGGCAATATGGGCGATGAAGCCGCGCAACGTTTACTGCAAGTAATGATGCGTGAACCTACCTCCATGACCGCGCGGGCATTTGCCAACCCACCGTCTATTCTGACCAGCACTAATAAACCCGAATGGCGGCGAATGCAGCAACCAGCGGCAAATGGTCACGGTAATGCACGTAGCCTGGCTGGTTTTTATAGTGGTTTGTTGGACGGTAGTTTATTGGAAGCCGATATGCTCGAACAATTGACTCGCGAACACAGTATCGGACCGGATAAAACTTTATTGACCCAAACCCGCTTCGGCCTGGGCTGCATGTTGGATCAACCCCAACTGCCCAATGCTACATTCGGCCTTGGCGCTCATGCTTTTGGTCATCCTGGGGCTGGCGGCTCGGTGGGTTTTGCCGATCCGGAACATGATGTAGCGTTTGGTTTCGTGACTAATACACTCGGCCCTTATGTACTTATGGACCCGCGTGCCCAGAAGTTGGTCAGAATATTGGCCGGTTGTCTGTAAAACCCTTGCCGTTTCACAATTTTTTGTTACAAAGGCAACTATAAAAGGCGCTGAACGAAATCATGTAACTTTAATGTTCTGTAAGCGTCTGTTTAACGGGTCACCCAGACCCCCGTTTCTTTTCTCATTTTGTGGATATCTCATGTTATCGAACAAGTCCTTGGCTCTGGCGCTCTGCCTCACTATTACCGGATGTGCACAAACTCCACAAAATGATGCCGAAGGCGGGCATTGGTGGTCATTTGGATCGGATAAGACGGCTGCCAAGGACGCAGTAAGCCAGACCGATGCCAAACCGGACGCTAAACCCGCCGCCGGCGCCAAGCCTGCCGCTCCAGCTACCGCGGCTGCCCCTGCGCCGGCACCTGCCACTGCGGCACCGGTTGCCAAGGCCGACACCGGTTCCAGCTGGTGGCCATTTTCGTCGAAGAACGCTGATGCCAAGGCCGACTTGAAAGCCGATCTCAAAGCCGCAGATCCGGCCCCGGCGCCAGCCGTCGCCAAGACCGACACCGAAACTCACTGGTGGTGGCCGTTCGAAAGCAAGCCCAAGCCACTGGCCAAGGTCGATGTGACCAACGTGCAGATGCCCGATCCGAAAATCACCCAGGCTTGGTTGGACGACTATGAGCCGCGCCTGCGTGCCGCCATCAAGGACAGCAACCTGCAACTGGAACGTCGCGACAACGTGCTGGTGGTCATTGCCCCGGTGGATGGTTCCTACAATCCTAAACGCCCGGCGATGTTGTTGCCGGTGACCCTGGGGCCTTTTACCCGTGTGGCCAAAGCGGTTGAATCCGATCCCAAAACCGCCGTTCTGGTGCTGGGTCACGTTGATGCTACCGGCAGCGCCCCGGCCAGCCAGGCATTGACCAAGGAACGTGCGCAGTCCATCGCTTCGATCTTCAGCCTCAGCGGCCTCAAGCAGGACCGCTTGATGCTGCGTGGCATGGGCGACCTGATGCCGCGTGCCGCCAACGACAGCAATCAGGGCCGCGCTCTGAACCGTCGCATGGAAATCATGTTCACTCAACGCACCACCATGCTGGCTCTGTTGAGCAAGTACAACTCGGGCAAAACCCCGCCTGTGGCTGAAATGGTCGCAGTGCAGAACGCGCCAGCCCCGGCCGCTCCTGCTGCCAAGGCTCCGGCCAAGAAAGCACCAGCTGCCAAGAAGGCTGCCGCCAAGCCGGCTGCAAAAAAGGCTCCCGCCAAGCCGGCCGCGAAGAAGCCAGCGCCGGCCAAAGCCAAGGCTGCTGCCCCGGCTACCAACGACCAGGCAAAAAACTGATCCGCTGAACCAGAAGGATAAAGCCGCATGACCCAGGCACTGGCCGATATGCGTCGTGACTACACACGGGACGGTTTGAGCGAGGCCCAGGCCCCGAGCGAGCCGTTTGCGCTGTTTCACCAGTGGTTTGCCGATGCGGTGAAGACCGAGCAGCCACCGGTGGAGGCCAATGCCATGACCCTGGCCACGGTCGATCAGGATGGGCGGCCGCACTGCCGTATCCTGTTGCTCAAGGGCCTGGATACCCAGGGCTTTACCTTCTTTACCAACTACGAAAGTGCCAAGGGTCAGCAGCTCGCGGCGCGGCCGTTCGCGGCAATGACGTTTTTCTGGCCGAGCCTGGAGCGCCAAGTGCGTATCGAAGGGCGGGTGGTCAAGGTCACGCCGCAAGAATCGGACGCGTACTTCCAGGTCCGCCCTCTGGGCAGCCGCTTAGGTGCCTGGGCCTCGCCCCAGAGCCGGGTGATCCGTGACCGTGAAGAACTACAAGAACTGCTCAAGGTCACCGAGCAGCGCTTCAGCGATACCCAACCCGATTGCCCCGAGCATTGGGGCGGCTATCGCCTGCTGCCCGAGCGCATCGAGTTCTGGCAGGGCCGCGCCAGCCGCCTGCACGACCGCCTGAACTACCGCCTGCAAGATACTCAGTGGATCCGCGAGCGTCTGGCGCCCTGAGTTTCACCTTTCGTCACTTACGCTGAATGATGCCCTTCACCCCGCAGTCTCTGTTAAAGAGGCTTCGGGCGTGTAGTGCTGGGCGGCGTTCTTCAACCAGTCAGCCAAGTCGCGGCGTTTGATCTTCAGTTGGCGGGCGCTTTCCAGCTGTTGCAGCATAAAACTGCGTTTGTGCGGATCGTCACCGGCCAGCGACAGTGCCAGGTCGCGGTCAGTCCAGCGCCTGATTCGCACGTAGAGCCAGGCGTGGAAATACAGGCCGGCAAGGGTTGTGACTAGAATAATGAAATAGTCCATGGATGTCCTGAGACGGAGGGCAGTGCTACCGTTCGTCGAGTTGTCTGGTGCGGGCTGTCTGTACTCAGGCTGAATGAAAGCAGTTTTTTGCCGGGCTTGCCGTGACAGGCGTCAAGCGGCAGCGTTTAATGAATACCTGTCCTTTGGAGTTGATGCTATGCGTAAGTCTGTTTTACTGGTTGCCTGCTTTACCACCTTGTCTCTGCTGTTGGGTGGCTGCGCCTCGAGTCTGACCGGCGACTCGTACTCCCGTGATGAAGCGCGTCGTGTACAGACCGTTCGCATGGGTACCATCGAATCCCTGCGTCCGGTGAAAATCGAAGGCACCAAAACCCCTATCGGCGGCGCAGCGGGTGCAGTCATCGGCGGCGTGGGTGGCAGCGCCATCGGCGGCGGTCGCGGCAGTATCGTCACGGCGGTGATCGGTGCTGTGGCCGGTGGCCTGTTGGGTTCGGCTACGGAAGAAGGTCTGACCCGTACCCAAGGTGTCGAAATCACCGTGCGCGAAGACGATGGCAGCATGCGCGCCTACGTCCAGGCCGTGCAGGAAAATGAAATCTTCCGCATCGGCGACCGTGTGCGCATCATGACTGTTGACGGTACCAGCCGTGTTACCCGCTAAGGCGTAATCAGCAGGTAAAGAAAAACCCCAACCGGGTCACCGGTTGGGGTTTTTTTGTACGCCGTGTACCTGGGTAATCAGGCTTTCTTGCGGCTCGCCATCGCGGTCACGGCATAGCCGATGCAGGCCGCCAGGATCGACCCGGTCAGAATGCCCATGCGGTCTTCACCGGCAAATTCGCTGGCTCCTGGTACGAACGCCAGGGAGCCGACGAACAGGCTCATGGTGAAGCCAATACCGCACAGGATCGCCACACCGAATACCTGGCCCCAGTTGGCCCCTTCCGGCAGCGCGGCCAGGCCGGTCTTGATGGCCAGCCAGGTCAAGCCGAACACGCCGACGGTCTTACCGATCAACAGCCCGGTGGCGATGCCCATCGGCACATGGTGGGTAAAGCTTTCCAGGCTGACACCAGTGAGGGAGACGCCGGCATTGGCAAAGGCGAACAGCGGCAGAATGCCGTAAGCCACCCACGGGTGCAGGGCGTGTTCCAGGGTCAGCAACGGCGAAGGCTCGGCGTTCTTGGTGCGCATCGGAATGCAGAATGCCAGGGTCACACCGGCCAGCGTGGCGTGTACGCCGCTCTTGAGTACGCATACCCATAGGATCAGCCCGACGATCAGGTAAGGCGCGAGCTTGATCACGCCTAGACGGTTCATCGCAATCAACGCCAGCAGACATGCGCCCGCACCGGCCAGGGCGGCACCGGACAGGTCGGTGGAATAGAACACGGCGATCACAATGATCGCGCCCAGGTCATCGATGATGGCCAAGGTCATCAAAAACAGTTTCAACGACACGGGTACACGCTTGCCGAGCAGGGCCAGTACGCCAAGGGCGAAGGCAATGTCGGTGGCCATCGGGATCGCCCAGCCAGAAAGTGCGGCGGGGTAGTCCTTGTTAATGGCCCAGTAAATCAGCGCCGGCACCACCATGCCACCAATCGCCGCGGCGCCCGGCAGCACCACTTGGGAGGGCTTGGACAGGTGGCCGTCGAGCAGCTCGCGCTTGACCTCAAGGCCGATCAGCAGAAAGAACAGGGCCATCAGCCCGTCGTTGATCCACAGCAGGGCCGGCTTGGCGATTTGCAAGGCACCGACCTGCGCCACCACGGGCACGTCGAGAAACGCGGCGTAAAGGTGCGACAACGGCGAGTTGTTGACGATCAGCGCCAACGCCGCAGCGGCGATCAGCAGCAGGCCACTGGCGGCTTCGAGCTGAAAGAAACGGGTAAACGTGCTACGCAGAGCCAAGGGATGCTCTCCAATCCAAGTTCAATAGGTGGCTACCCTAACCCGTACCGATAGTTGTTAAAACAAAAGTTATATTCTTATTTGTTATAAGCAGCGGTCGACAAAGGCATCGCGCCAAACACTAGCAATTGTGTGTCTGATTGCGTCCTCACTGTATCTGTGTGGAGTGTAGGAAACATCCTAAGATTGCGTTCAAAATCCTTGAGAGATCACCCCCGATGAGTGACCACCGCCCCTGGGCTCGCGAAGCCATTCGCATCATTGAAGCGGATTTCCAGCGCAGCGCCGACACCCACCTGATTCCCCTGCCGTTACCGGGCTTGCCGGGAATTGAGTTGTACTTCAAAGATGAGTCCAGCCACCCCACCGGCAGCCTGAAACATCGCTTGGCGCGCTCGTTGTTTCTGTATGCCTTGTGTAACGGCTGGCTTAAACCAGGCGCGCCGGTGATCGAAGCGTCCAGCGGCTCCACGGCGATTTCGGAGGCGTACTTTGCGCGGCTGCTCGGCTTGCCGTTCATTGCGGTCATGCCCGCCACCACCTCCCAGGAAAAAATCGCGCAGATCGCGTTCTACGGTGGCAAGAGCCATTTGGTGCAGGATCCGACCCAGATTTACGCCGAGTCCGAACGCTTGGCGCAGGAAAGCGGCGGTCACTTCATGGACCAGTTCACCTATGCCGAGCGTGCCACCGACTGGCGCGCGAACAACAACATTGCCGAGTCGATCTTCCAGCAGATGCGCTTTGAGCAGCACCCCGAGCCGAGCTGGCTGATTTCCAGCCCCGGCACCGGCGGCACCACCGCCACCCTGGGGCGTTATGTGCGCTATCGCCAGCATTGCACCCGCGTGTTATGCGCCGATGCCGAACGCTCGGTGTTCTTCGACTTCTATCAGAGCGGCGACGCCAGCCTGCGCCTGGATTGCGGTTCGCGCATCGAAGGCATCGGCCGGCCACGAGTGGAAGCGTCGTTTCTGCCGAAAGTCATCGACGCGATGGTCAAGGTGCCGGATGCGCTGTCCTTGGCTGCCATGCATTACCTGGCCGAGCGCCTGGGACGACGCGTCGGCGGGTCCAGCGGGACCAATCTGATCGGCGCGCTGATGGCCGCGCAGCAGATGAAAGCGGCGGGGGAATCGGGCTCGATCGTAGCGATCCTATGTGACGGTGGCGAGCGCTATGCCACCACCTATTACGATCACGCGTGGCTGGCGGGGCAGGGGTATGAACTGGGTGCTTTGATATCGGCCGTTGCCGCCAGTGTGGAGCGCGGCGAACCGCTGCCCGCCAGCGTACTGCGGGCGAATATTTAAGAGAGCAGCGGCAAGTCAGAGCAAACGCACTTGCCGCTTACCGCTTGCCGCTTCAGCCCCGTCTGGCCAACATATCCCGCGCCAATGCCTCGGCAATCCGGATCCCGTCCACGCCCGCCGACAGAATTCCACCGGCATAACCCGCGCCTTCGCCGGCCGGAAACAGACCTTTTACGTTCAGGCTCTGCATCGATTCGTTACGAGTAATCCGCAGCGGCGATGAGGTGCGGGTCTCGATACCGGTCAACACGGCATCGTGCAGCGAGTAGCCCTTGATCTGCTTCTCGAACGCCGGCAACGCTTCCCGAATCGCTTCGATGGCGAAGTCCGGCAGTGCCAAGGCCAGATCGCCCAGGGACACCCCCGGTTTGTAGGACGGTTCCACGCTGCCCAGGGCGGTGGACGGCTTGCCCGCAATGAAGTCGCCGACCAGTTGCGCCGGTGCCTCGTAGTTGCTGCCACCGAGGACATAAGCGTGGGATTCCAGGCGCTCCTGCAGCTCGATACCGGCCAGCGGGCCGCCGGGGTAGTCCACTTCCGGCGTGATGCCGACCACGATGCCGGAGTTGGCATTGCGTTCGTTACGCGAGTACTGGCTCATGCCGTTGGTCACCACGCGGTGCGGCTCGGACGTAGCGGCGACCACCGTACCGCCCGGGCACATGCAGAAGCTGTAGACCGAACGGCCGTTCTTGGCGTGGTGCACCAATTTGTAGTCGGCGGCGCCGAGTTTCGGGTGACCGGCGTACTTACCCAGGCGTGCGGCGTCGATCAACGACTGCGGGTGTTCGATACGAAAGCCCACCGAAAACGGCTTGGCTTCCATGTACACACCACGGCTGTGCAGCATGCGGAACGTATCGCGCGCGCTGTGGCCGAGGGCGAGGATCACATGCTTGGACAAAATCTGCTCGCCGCCATCGAGCACCACGCCGTTCAATTGGCCGTCTTCGATCAGCACGTCGGTTACCCGTTGCTCGAAGCGCACTTCACCGCCGAGGGCGATGATCTGCTGACGCATATTTTCCACCACGCCGGTCAGGCGGAAGGTGCCGATATGGGGCTTGCTGACGTAGAGGATCTCTTCCGGCGCACCGGCCTTGACGAACTCGTGCAGCACTTTGCGGCCGTGGAACTGCGGGTCTTTGATCTGGCTGTACAGCTTGCCGTCGGAAAACGTCCCGGCGCCGCCTTCACCGAACTGCACGTTGGACTCGGGGTTGAGCACGCTTTTGCGCCATAGGCCCCAGGTGTCCTTGGTGCGTTGGCGCACTTCCTTGCCGCGTTCGAGGATGATCGGCTTGAAGCCCATCTGCGCCAGCAACAGCCCGGCAAAGATGCCGCATGGGCCGAACCCGACCACTACTGGTCGTTCCACCAGATCGGCCGGGGCATGGCCGACCACTTTGTAGCTGACATCCGGCGCCGGGTTGACGTTGCGGTCATCGGCAAACTTGCGCAGTAGCGCGGCTTCGTCACCTTTGACGGTCAGGTCGATGGTGTAAATAAAGCACAGTTCCGACGATTTCTTGCGCGCATCGTAGCTGCGTTTGAAGAGGGTGAAATCGAGCAGGTCATCACTGGCGATGCCCAGGCGCTGCACGATGGCGGGCCGCAGGTCTTCTTCGGGATGGTCGATGGGCAGCTTGAGTTCGGTGATTCGTAACATGACGGGATCCGGTGTGCGGCGTCTGGTAAGGCCGGCGGTTTTGCAAACCGGCGATTATAAGCCCCAACCTGGGTATCCCGTCATGCTAAAACAGCGCGGGCGCCGATCAATCGTCCCGCGAACCGCCGAAAGCCGCGCAGCCACGCTGGACTTTACCGTTGATCCGCAATTCGGCGCTCATGTGCTGCAGGCTGCCGCTGACGCTGTCCACGCAGCGTTGCGGGGCCACCCACAGTTCGATGTGTTCGTTATTGGCTTCGGTCATCAGGTTGAAACGGCCGTCGCCCAACTGTTCTTCCACATAGGGCACCGCCAGCGGTGGTTGGCCTTCGCGTTCGAGCACCATGCCCTTGGCCGCCACGTTCAGGGCCCAGGCCGGCTTGTGGCCGTTGGCGCGCAGGATCATGCGTTTGAAGTCCGGGTCGTTGCAGGCGTCGGTGGAACGTTCCACGCGGTACAGCTGCTGCAGCTCCACTTCGCCCTGGGCGCCGGCCGCCACGCCGGAAAACTTGCCACGCAAGTCGGCAAACAAAGCCCCTTGCTGTCCGGCCAGCGCTGCCGCTTCCTGCAGGATACTGGTACCTCCGGTGTCCTTGACCACGTAGGTGCGCTTGTCGTTGCACGGCTGGAACAGCAGTTTGCCGCCATCGGCCGTGATTTCGCCCTGCATGCGGGTCAACCCGGCGAGGGAGGGTTTGGCTGGCTCGCTTTCAAACATCTGGCAAGCGGCGAACAAAGGAAGCAAGGCGAACAGGGCAAAGGTACGGGCGGCACGCATAAAGGGTCTCCAGGCAAGTGCCGCCACGTTACGCAGGCTGGCGTTGCATCACAAGCCCACTCGCCAGCTTCAGGCAGTTCTGACAGACGCTACAGTCAACCCACGATAAAGGTCTGGCCGGTCTGCAAGCCTTCGACACTTTTTGCGTAGGCCAATGCCACATCGGCACCGGTGACCGGCTTGTAGCCACGGAAGTACGGGGCATAGCTGCCCATGGCTTCCACCAGCACCGTCGGGCTCACGGAGTTGACGCGAAGACCGCGCGGCAATTCGATCGCGGCGGCTTTGACAAACCCATCGATTGCGCCGTTGACCAAGGCCGCCGAAGCGCCGGTACGAATCGGGTCGCGGTTGAGAATGCCGCTGGTGAACGTAAAGGAGGCGCCATCGTTGGCGTACTCGCGACCGATCAGCAGCAGATTGACCTGGCCCATGAGCTTGTCACGCAGGCCCAGTTCGAAGTCGCTGTCCTGCATCTCGCCCAGCGCCACGAAGTTCACGCTGCCGGCGGCGCAGATCAGGGCGTCGAAGTTGCCGGTCTGTTCGAACAGCTTGCGGATGGAAGCGCTGTCGCTGATGTCCACCTGGAAATCGCCGCTGTTGCGACCGATGCTGATCACCTCGTGACGCTGAGCCAGCTCCGCCTTGACGGCTGAACCGACGGTGCCGTTGGCGCCAATCAATAGGATTTTCATGTTGCTATTCCTTCAAGGGCTGATTGAAGGGCCAGTCTAGGCTGGCTTTTGCATGGGATAAACGCGCTAATAGGCAACCTTTGGTTTTCAAATGGAAACAATCCATGAGCGAAATGGATGACCTGGCGGCCTTCGCCGTGTTGATCGAAGCGGGCAGTTTTACGTTGGCTGCCGAACAACTGGGTTGCAGCAAGGGGCAACTGTCCAAGCGCATCAGCCAGCTGGAAGCGCAGTTCAGCGTGGTGTTGCTGCACCGCACCACACGCCGGCTCAGCCTGACGGCCGCCGGCGCGGCGTTGCTACCTCAGGCCCAGGCCTTGGTGGTGCAGGTGGAGCGGGCGCGTCAGGCCCTGGCGCGACTCAAGGACGACCTGGCGGGGCCGGTGCGCATGACGGTGCCTGTTTCCCTGGGGGAAACCTTCTTCGATGGCGTGCTGCTGGAGTTCACTGAGCGCTATCCGCAGGTCCAGATCGAGCTGGAGCTGAACAACCGCTACCGGGATCTGGCGCGGGACGGTTTCGATCTGGGCGTGCGCTCGGGGGCGATTGAAGATGAGCGCCTTGTCGCCAAACCATTGCTGGCCTGGCACGAAATGACCTGCGCCAGCCCGGCCTACCTGGAGCAGCACGGCGAACCGCGAACCCCGGCGGACTTGGCCACGCACCGTTGCCTGCTCAACAGCCACTACAGCGGCCGCGAAGAGTGGCTGTACCACCAGCAACACGAATTGCTGCGGGTGCGGGTCAGCGGCACCTTCGCCTCCAATCACTACAACCTGCTGAAAAAAGCCGCGCTGGTGGGGGCGGGGATCGCCCGTCTGCCGTCCTACGTACTGCCGGCTGAGCTGGCTGACGGACGTTTACGCTGGCTGTTGCGCGATTATCAAACGCGAAGTCAGCCGATGTATCTGGTTCACCCTTACCAGGGCGGCCTGCCGCGCCGCACCCAGGTGCTGGCCGATTACCTGGTGGAGTGGTTCAAGCGCAGCGGCGAGGCTTTGGACCGGCTTTAACGGTAGCGCCGTGCAATCAGGTGATCGATGGACAGACGCCCCGGCCCCTTGGCAACCAGCAGCAAAAGTACGGTGAGCCAGGTGCCGTGGGTTGGATAAGCGTCCGGGTAGACGAACAGTTGAATCACCAGGGTCATGCCGATCAGGGCCAGTGCGGAGAACCGCGTGGCCAATCCCAGCAGGATCAGCAGTGGGAAAAAGTGCTCGGCGAAGGCGGCCAGGTGCGCGGCCACTTCCGGCGACAGCAATGGCACCTTGTATTCGCTGCGAAACAGCGGCAGCGTCGAAGCCGCCAGGCGCGGCTCTCCCAGCTCGAAGGTGCCGTTGATCAGGTCAATGGCAAAACCCTGGACCTTGGTCTGCCCGGATTTCCAGAACACGGCGGCGATGGAAAAACGCGCGAGGAAGGCGATCAGGCTGTAAGGGATTTGTTCAAAAAGCTGGATGGCCCGTTTGATCAGGCACTGTGCGCTGGTGTTCATGGCGATACCTTTGAGTCCAGGTGTAAATGAGTGATGGCGTGATGGCTGATCAACAGCGTCAGGCATTGGTGCAGGTCGAAGTCATTGCTGGCCTCCAGGGCCCGTTCTACGGCGGTCTGCAAGGCTTCGCCCTGGGCAAGGCGCTGGATAAAGGCCACTGAACCTGCGTCGATGGCGAACACTTTGACTTCCAGGCCCTGGCGCAGGACCAATGCGCTTTGGGCATGCCCGGGATCAAGGGCGGCCAGGCCGCCTTCGGTCTGATGCGCCGCCCACACCGCGACCACGGCATACGCCGAGGCCAGGGTGGCGACGCTGGGGTGCAGCCGTAGGCGCACCGTGCCGAGGTCGGCGCGGGCCTGCAGGGCAGCAAGTACGGTGTGCGGCTCCAGCGGGCGGTCATCGGCGGCGTGGTAAGCGCGGACCCGCAGGCGTTCCAAGCGTGCGATATCCGCCAGGTAAGGCACGCTCGCCGCCGGTTCGAAGCCCTGGATAAAGTTGGCGAATGTGCTGCCGTATTCGCTGATCAGCGGGCTGGTGGGCGGGCACGCCTGCACATAAAGACCGGCCATGGCTCGAAAGAACGCTTCGCCCACCAGGAGCTGCGTCACCGGGTACGCCACTGCCAGCGCGTTGATCAACCCGTTGTGCACTGTGTTGCGATGCACCGCGAAACAGCTGGCCGGGTCGGCGCCGTTGCCACTGAACAGGCCGTCTGGGCAGATTTGGTCGGGCGCGAGCAAGGCCTTGGCGAAGGTGGCTTGATGGTTCATGGGCGCACCTGCGTTAACAGCCCATCGGCATGCTGGGCTTCAGCCAGCAGCACCGACAATGCGGGCACCTGATTGTCGCGTTCGATCAGTGTCGGTATCGGGCCGATGCGCGCCAGCACCTGTTCATACAACTGCCACACGGCGTTATCGACGGGCGCGCCGTGATCGTCGATCAGCAGGCGATCGCCGAGGCTGTCGCTGTCTTCGGCAAACCCGGCCAGATGAATCTCGCCCACGGCCTGTAATGGCAGTGCATCGATGTAGGCAGACGGATCACGTTGGTGGTTGATGCATGAGACGTAGACATTGTTGACGTCCAACAGCAGCCCACAACCGGTGCGACGGATGACCTCGGTGATGAAGTCGGTTTCATCCAGGGTGGAACGCTCGAATTGCAGATAAGTCGATGGGTTTTCCAGCAGCATGGGCCGCTTGAGTGTGCTTTGTACCTGGTCAATATGTTCACAGACGCGGTGCAGGGTGGCGCTGTCGTAAGCCAGTGGCAGCAGGTCATTGAGAAACACCGAGCCATGACTGGACCAAGCCAGGTGTTCGGAAAAGGCTTGAGGTTGATAGCGCTCGATCAGCGCGGCCAAGCGCGCCAGGTGCTCGCGATTGAGCGAACCTTCGCCGCCGATGGACAGGCCCACGCCGTGCAAGGACAGCGGGTACCGGTCACGGATCAGCCCTAAATAGTGATGAAACGGGCCGCCGGCCATCATGTAGTTCTCGGCGTGTACTTCAAAAAAACCGAGGTCGGGTGAGGTTTCGAGCACTTCGATGAAGTGCTCGTGTTTCAGCCCCAGCCCGGCTCGATCTGGCAGGCCGGGCGCCTGAGCCGGTGAGGACGTGTGCGCGAATATAGGTGTCATCGTCAGTACTCAGGCGCGGCCAGGTTTCAGGACTTGGCGTCGAATGCGGCTTCCTGGCCGAAACCGGTCGGCGAGGTGGTGCTAGGGGTTTGGGTACAGGTGCCGGCAGGTACCAGTTTCCAGGCATTGGCCTGATCCTTGGTTTTCGAGGTGCCGGCGCAGGAAGTGCCGGGGCCTGCGGCGCAATCGTTCTTGCCGGCTTCTGCGATGCCATAGCATTTCACGTCGTCGGCGGCGTGGGCGGTGGTGGTCAGGGCGGACAGGCTCAGGGACGAGCCCAGGGCGAGGATCAGGGCGGTAGCGGACAGTTTGGTGGTCATTGAATTATCTCCAGCAGTGGGTTGAGGAGCGGGCTTGAATGCCTGCTTGCACCACTAGAGGCGGGACGACGCAGTTCGTTACAGGGGCGGGAGAATTAACTTCGAATAATGCAAAAAAATGTGGGAGGGGTTGCCCCATCCCACATTGATAGCCCGGTTCATTTAGCAACCGGGTGTTAACCGCCCAGGTACGCCTCGCGCACTTTCGGATCGGTCAACAACTGCTCGCCCGAGCCCTCCATCACCACCCGGCCGTTTTCCAGCACATAGGCACGGTCGGCGATTTTCAGTGCCTGGTTGGCGTTCTGTTCCACCAGGAACACGGTCACACCGTCCTTGCGCAGTTGTTCGATGATGTCGAAGATCTGCTGGATGATAATCGGTGCCAGGCCCAGGGACGGTTCGTCCAACAGCAGCAACTTGGGCTTGCTCATCAGCGCCCGACCGATGGCGAGCATTTGTTGCTCGCCGCCGGACATGGTGCCACCGCGCTGGCTGAAGCGCTCCTTGAGCCGGGGGAACAGGTGCAGCACCTTGTCCATCTGCTCTTGGTAGTCGCCCTTGTCGGTGAAGAACCCGCCCATGGCCAGGTTTTCTTCCACGGTCAGGCGCGAAAACACCCGGCGGCCTTCCGGCACCACGGCAATGCTCTTGCGCATGATGTGTGATGACTGCTGGCCCACCAGTTCCTCACCCATATAGCGGATGCTGCCGCTGTAGGCCTGTGGTGAACCGCACAAAGTCATCAGCAGGGTGGATTTGCCGGCACCGTTGGCGCCGATCAGGGTGACGATTTCGCCCTGGCGTACCTCCACGTTGACGCTGTGCAGGGCCTGGATCTTGCCGTAGAAAGTGGAAACGTTTTCGAATTGCAGCATTTTACGCTTCCCCCAAATAGGCTTTGATCACTTCGGGATTGTCGCGGATCTGCTCCGGGGTCCCGTCAGCCAGCGGCGTACCCTGGTTGATCACCACGATATGGTCGGAGATGCTCATGACCAGTTTCATGTCGTGCTCGATCAGCAGCACCGTCACGTTGTTTTCCTCGCGCAGCACGCTGATCAGCGCCTTGAGGTCTTCGGTTTCCTTGGGGTTCAGGCCGGCGGCCGGTTCGTCGAGCATGAGAATCCGCGGGCGGGTCATCATGCAGCGGGCGATTTCCAGGCGACGTTGCTGACCGTAGGCCAGGGTGCCAGCGGGACGGTTGGCAAACTCGGTGAGGTTGACCTTGTCCAGCCAATACGCGGCGTATTCCATGGCCTCGCGTTCGCTTTTGCGGAACCCCGGGGTCTTGAACAGGCCGGCAAAGAAGTTGGTGTTCAGGTGACGGTGCTGGGCAATCAACAGGTTCTCTACGGCGGTCATGTCCTTGAACAGCCGCACGTTTTGGAACGTACGCACCACGCCTTTGCGGGCGATCTCGTGGCCGGCCAGGCCCTGGATCGGTTGGCCGTCCAGCAGGATGCTGCCGCCGCTCGGTTTGTAGAAACCGGTAAGGCAGTTGAACACCGTGGTCTTGCCGGCGCCGTTGGGGCCGATCAAGGCCACGACCTGTTTCTCTTTGACGGTTAGGGCTACGCCGTTGACCGCCAGCAAGCCGCCGAAGCGCATGCTCAAGTTTTCGACTTTCAGGATCTCGCGGCTCATTTGCGCAGCTCCATGTGTGGACGTTGCATGGGCAGCAGGCCTTGAGGTCGCCAGATCATCATCAGCACCATCAGGGCGCCGAACATCAACATGCGGTATTCGCTGAACTCACGCATCATTTCCGGCAGCAGGATCATCACGATCGCCGCCAGGATCACGCCCAACTGCGAGCCCATGCCACCCAGTACCACGATGGCGAGAATGATCGCCGACTCGATAAAGGTGAACGACTCCGGCGTCACCAAGCCTTGGCGCGCGGCGAAGAAGCTGCCGGCGAAACCGGCGAACGCAGCACCCAGGGTGAACGCGGAGAGCTTGATGATGGTCGGGTTCAGCCCGAGGGCACGGCAGGCGATTTCATCTTCGCGCAGCGCTTCCCAGGCACGACCGATCGGCATGCGCAACAGGCGGTTGATCACGAACAGCGCGGCCAGAGCCAGCAGCAGGGCGACCAGGTAGAGGAACACCACTTTGCTCACCGGGTTGTAGTCGATCCCGAAGTATTCGTGGAACGTCTGCAGGCCTTCGGCGGCGTTACGGTCGAACGTCAGCCCGAAGAACGTCGGCTTTGGGATGCTGCTGATGCCGTTGGGGCCGCCGGTGATGTCGGTGAGGTTACGCAGGAACAAGCGGATGATTTCACCGAAGCCCAGGGTCACGATGGCCAGGTAGTCACCGCGCAGGCGCAGCACCGGGAAGCCCAGCAGGAAGCCGAACGTCGCCGCCGCCATGCCCGCCAACGGCAGGCAGATCCAGAAGCTCCAGCCCAGATAGTGCGACAGCAGCGCATAGGTGTAAGCACCCACCGCGTAGAAGCCCACATAGCCCAGGTCGAGCAGACCAGCCAGGCCCACCACGATGTTCAGGCCCAGGCCCAGCAACACGTAGATCAGGATCAGGGTGGCGATGTCCACCGCGCCGCGCGAGCCGAAGAATGGCCAGATCAATGCGGCCACGATCAGGCCGACGATGATGTAGCGCTGGGTACGCGGCAAGGTTAGGAATTGACTGACCTTGGGCGATACCAGTGGGCCACGGTTGCCTTTGAACAAGGCGCCCACCTGCTGGGTGAACAGCACGCGCAGGAACATCAGCACCGAGCACAGGGCAATGATGGTCAGGGTCACGGGACCGGTGCCATGCACTTCCAGGTTGATGCCGACAATGCTCAGCTTGAGGCCGAGGACCGGGAACGCCACGGCCCATACCAACAGGGCGCTGAAAAACGCCGATTTAAGATATCTGCTCATACTTTCTCAACCTCCGGACGGCCCAGGATGCCGGTCGGACGGAACAACAACACCAGGACCAACAGGCCGAACGCCACGACGTCCTTGTACTGGTCGCCGAAGATATCGGCGCCAAACGCTTCGGCCACACCCAGCACCAACCCGCCGAGCATCGCGCCCGGAATACTGCCGATGCCGCCCAATACCGCCGCAGTGAAGGCCTTGAGGCCCACCAGGAATCCGGCGTTGGGGTTGATCACGCCGTACTGCATGCTCAGCAGCACCGCCGCGACGGCAGCCAGCGCGGCACCGATCACGAAGGTCAGGGCGATGATGTTGTTGGTATTGATGCCCAACAGGTTGGCCATCTTGATGTCTTCGGCGCAGGCCCGGCAGGCGCGCCCCAGACGGGAGCGAGAGATAAACACGGTCAGGCCCAGCATGGCCACCAGCGTGACCACGAAGACCAGAATCTGCATGTAGGAAATCAGGACTTCTTCCGCGCCGCCCGGGCCGAAGGAGATGCTCCCCGGGATCAGGTTGGGGATGGATTTATCCTTGGAGTCCTGGGACAGCAATACAGTGTTCTGCAGGAAAATCGACATGCCGATGGCGGAAATCAGCGGGATCAAACGGTTGCTGCCGCGCAAGGGGCGGTACGCGACGCGTTCGATACTGTAGCCATAGGCACTGGTTACGACGATCGATGCAATAAAGGCAGCGGTCATCAACAGCGGCAGGGAGTGGATACCCATCATGGCCAGCCCGGCAAGGGCGATGAAGGCCACGTAGGAACCAATCATGTACACCTCGCCATGGGCGAAGTTGATCATTCCAATGATGCCGTAAACCATTGTGTAGCCAATAGCTATCAAGGCATAGGTGCTGCCAATGGTCAGGCCATTAACCAGCTGTTGGAAAAAATGATAGATCTCAGGCATTACAGCGCTCCTAAAAACCCGATACGCATTTCACTGGTGGAGTCATGTTCCGGCCCCGTGCTGTGTTCTGTGAGCACATTTGCACGTTGCGTTTGCCAGCGAACCGCTGGTGACGGTTTTAAGATTTTCAGGTGAGCCAGCGCCCGGATCGCGGGTGACATGGCCCATAAACCTCGTAAAACAAAGCCCACTGCTTTCACAGTGGGCTTGTTGACCAGTAACGCCTGGCTTACTGAGGGGATACTTCGGTTTTAGGTTTGCCGAAGTGCCACTGGTAGACCACGAACTTGAAGTCCTTCAGGTCGCCGTTTTTGTCGAAGCTCAGGTCGCCGGTAGGCGTCTTGAAAGTGCCCGCGTGGATGGCTGCAGCCACTTTGGCGGTGTCTTCGCTCTCGGCGGCTTTGATGCCACCCGCGATGACTTCGATGGCCGAGTAGGCTGGGAACACGAACGGACCGGTTGGATCCTGCTTGTTCTTGGTGAACTCTTCCACGATGGCTTTGTTGGCAGGGTCGGTGTCGAAGGACTTCGGCAGGGTCACCAGCAGGCCTTCGGAAGCGTCCTGGGCGATCTGCGAGATGGAGTCGTTGCCGACGCCTTCCGGACCCATGAACTTGGCGTTCAGGCCTTTTTCCTTGGACTGGCGCAGGATCAGGCCCAGCTCTGGGTGGTAGCCGCCGTAGTAGACGAAGTCGACGTTGGCTTGCTTGAGCTTCTGGATGATCGAGGAGAAGTCTTTATCGCCAGCGTTCAGGCCTTCGAAGACGGCTACTTTTACGCCTTTCTTCTCGAGGGTCTGCTTGACGGCGGTGGCGATGCCTTCACCGTATTGCTGTTTGTCGTGCAGTACCGCAACGACTTTCGGTTTCACGTGGTCGGCGATGTAGTTACCGGCCGCAGGGCCCTGGGCGCTGTCCAGACCGATGGTACGGAAGATCATCTTGTAGCCACGGGTGGTGATTTCCGGGCTGGTGGCTGCCGGGGTAATCATGATGACGCCTTCGTCTTCATAAATATCCGAGGCGGGTTGGGTGGAGCTGGAGCACAGGTGGCCGACTACGAATTTGACGCCGTCGTTGACCACTTTGTTGGCTACGGCCACGGCTTGCTTAGGATCGCAGGCGTCGTCGTATTCCTTGGCTTCGAGCATCTTGCCGTCGACACCGCCTTTGGCGTTGATATCGGCGATGGCCTGCTTGGCACCCATGAACTGCATGTCGCCGTACTGAGTCACAGGGCCGGTTTTAGGGCCGGCGATGCCGATCTTG
Source organism: Pseudomonas sp. ARP3 (assembly GCF_001029595.1). NCBI lineage: Bacteria > Pseudomonadati > Pseudomonadota > Gammaproteobacteria > Pseudomonadales > Pseudomonadaceae > Pseudomonas > Pseudomonas sp. ARP3. The sequence continues at coordinate 27,800 of NZ_LEKF01000003.1, read as the reverse complement.
ATGGTGTCGGCTGCGAACGAATGGCCGGCAACCCCAGCCAGGACCATAGCGGCAAACAGTTTGGAAATCTGCTTAGTAGCCTTATTCATAGTGCTCCACTCTTACTGTTGTATTTTTTATAGTTCTGGCGGCCTTGTGAGCTGCTGAACCGGATCGGATATCTCGGATATCCCCCCGGCAACCGCCTGGCAACTGTACCGGTACAGTGTAGAGCGCCGGTTGATCGCTTGAAAAGCTGGCTGCCAGGGGCAAATCCGGGGGTGTCGCTTAAATGAAAGAAAAAGACAGAATTGCGGCGGGGGTGATACCTGTATCTCGCGCATTCCTTGGCTTTCCTGACACTTTTCAATCGTTGACGCATTTGCAACTGGGTTTTTCTGCCTGAAGCGTGACGTTATGATTGCGCCGATTTTTTCTTCAGGTGAACTCCCATGACGCAAGAACCTAGCACCCTCTATGCCAAGCTGCTCGGCGAAACCGCCGAAATCTCCTGGAAGGAGCTTGAACCGTTCTTTGCCAAGGGTGCCCTATTGTGGGTCGACCCCAGCCTGGATTTGATCGAAGCCGCAGAGGGAATGGCCGAGGACAATCGCGACAAAGTCGCTGCCTGGCTGGCCGCGGGCAGCCTCGGCGAAGTGTCTGCCCCGCGGGCATTGGACTTGGTGGAGCGTGATCCAAGCCTATGGGCGGTGGTGGTTTCGCCGTGGATTCTGATCCAGGAAAGGGCGTCGTAAGAAAATTCTGCACGAGAATGGTGCGTGATTTCTGCTCGAAGAAGTGTGTAGCGGAGTAACCGCTGGCGGCGTGATGGCATCTTGCCGTAGAGAAAGGTCACAGCCGAAGGTGACGTGCACGTCACGGGAACAGTTTCAGAGGGCGAGGAAGGCCTGGGCAATTGTTTCGAAGTATGCCAATGAAATGAAGGCCTTCATTCAAAGCGCCATCGCGGACCCGCCGCGATGGCATCGCCTCACGTCAGCCGGTCTTGCCCGTATGGTTGTTCAACGAGATCACCTTGGTCTTCCCGATACGGTGACGGTAAATCTCACGCAGGTACTTGATCGCCTTTTTCACGCAATCCCGTGACAGGCGAATGTCATTGATCGACACGAACTTCTCTTTGTCGTTGATCAGCTCGCGGTACTTCTTCTCATACATCGGTTTGATCGCGTACCAGTTGGTATCGAGGATCTTCGCCGGGTTTTCAAACTCATTGAGCAACTCGTCGATACGGTCTTCGTCGAAGTCCTCGTGGATGATGAAGTCCAGGATCGAGTTGTCCAGAGTGTCGTCGAAGCGATACGGGTTGCGCGCAAAGCAGCGTTTGATAAACGCCACGATCAAGGTGAGGAAGTCGTCCGACAGGCACGGGCTCTTGGCGATCAAGGTGGTCAGCGACAGGTTGGCCGACGCGCCGATCACCAGGGCATAGCGCTTGAGCGTGGTGTTGGGGAACAGGCTGTTGAGGTGAGTCTTGAGCCGATTCAGGTCCATATAGGACAGCTTGTAGTCCTTGGGCAGCGAGACGATCGACACCACCGACGAGCAGTTCTTGAAGAAGTGCAGGTCGTGCAGCGCCGCCGCGTCATAGCCGGAGTTCTTGTATTGTTCCAGGGACGCCTTGTAACGCTTGGACTCGATGGGCAATAGGCTGATGCCTTCGATGGCCTGGGTGACTTTATTGAAGTGCGGCAAATCGATGGAGCGGAAGAACAGGTCGTCGATGTTCAGGCGCTGAGGTTCTTTTTCGAACACCTTGAACTTGTCATTCGACGGCGCCGGGGTTTCCGGGACCACGGATTCGGCGTAGGCAATCGCCACCGGGCCGGCCAGGCTCATAAACAGGTCGTTGGCATCCAGGCGAATGGTTTCGCCGATGTCGATACCGGCGCGGCGGAAATAGTTCTGGTCGTAGTCGGTGGTCACCGCCTGGGCCGTGAGGATGTTGAAAATCTGCTGGGAGATGTACTGGTTGGCGTGTTTCTCCATGGCATTGACATCAATGTTCTGGATATTGCCGTCGTCGCTCTCTTCGGCGTAACGCATGATGTCGTTGGAGATCAGCATCATAGCGTTCCACGGCCGGATACGGCCCTTCACGCTGGCTTCGCTGCTGTCTTCATTGGCGAAGTTGTACGAGAAGTCCCATTCTTCGGAAAGGTATTTGCACAGCAGGCGCCCGGCGTTGATGTGCAAGGCCTCGGACATTTCGCTGCGGTGGTCGGAAATATTCGGCAGTACGCAAATGCCGCTGGTAAAGATCGGCTCGAACACAAAGGCATGACCGCTCTTGCTGTCGTGCTCGTCGGCGGGTTTGGTATCGAACGTTTTGTTCATGTACGAGTGTTGTTGAGCCAGGCCGAATTCGGACGCCATCCCCGAGCCGGTGCCGCCGCCGGCGCTGAAAATCGAAAAGTACAGGCGCGACTGGTTGGCTTTGATGCCGCAGGAGTCGATGAGGTACGAGTGGATCATCTTCCAGTCGGGGCTGGAGAAACGCTGGGTATCTTTGTTGAGGATGATCTTGGCCAGGTACTGGCCGAGGATCGGGGCGTTACCGGCGCCGCCGGCATGCACTTCCGACAGGTCCATGATTTTCATTTTGCTGTAATCGCGCAGGAAGCCGCTCTTTTCGTTTTTGCGCGAGAAGCGGATACGCCCGGCGATGTCTTTATCCAGGTCGCCCAGCATCACCAGCGGCTCCACCAGGAACACCGGTTTGCTGGCCTTGCCGCTGCCCAGCCGCAAGTTGTTGCGAATCCATTGGGCCGGGCTGTAACCCTTATCGATCGACTTGTCTTCAGTGCTGAACTCGTTCAGGTAAAACTTGCGCGCGTTGTACACCAGTTCTGCCACGTCCAGAGCGATGTTGGAACCGCAACGGCCCAGGCCGATCAGGCACACCGAGGGGAATTCCTGGTCGCTGTGCTGTTCGCCATCGCCTTCGGCGTGGGGTGGGCGCGGGAACACCATGTCGCGCAGGCCGTCGAGGTTATCGAGAATGCGGTCGGTGTTGGTTTCGGTGAAGTACAAATACTGCTGAGTGGCCAGCGCAGAGGGGGTGCTCAATGACTTTGAACCTGAGGTTTTTTCCGCAGGAGCTGTGAGCAACACGTCGGATACCACGTTGGCAGAGTTATTTTTAGAAGTCATTGTGCGCCATGTGCCTGGGCGGATGGCTGAAGTGCATCAAAAGGCCATCACGGAATGGGAGTTCGCGACTTTACAGTGCGTCGTTGTCCTGCGCCGTTGAGCTTGAGGCTGAAGCACTCAAGAAAACGCTGATGCGGACTCTGATGAATCGGCCGTTCGTCGGCGATCTTTAGGGAAATGATGGCGAAATGCCAAAGATTGATGATCAACGGATGGGCCTTACGATCGAACCGGCGCCGCTGCGGCTGGCCGAAGGCTCCTTCAAAAGTGCCGACTCCTTGCTGGCGGCGGCGCGCATCCGGTGGAGAGGGTTGCGCCGCTCAATGCCCTGAACCACGCCAATGATGTCGCTGACGGCCACCGCCGGACTTAACAGGTAGCCCTGGATGAAATCGCAGCCCAGGCCGTGCAGCAGTTCGAATTGGCTCTGGGTTTCCACGCCTTCGGTCACTACTTGGAGGTGAAGGGTATGGCCCATGCCAATGATCGCCTGGACGATCTCCATATCGGCGGTGGACTTGGGAATATCTTGGATAAACGAGCAATCGATCTTCAATGTGTTGAGCGGCAAGCGTTTGAGATAGGCGAGGGACGAATAGCCTGTGCCGAAATCATCAATCGCCAGCGACACGCCCAGTGAGCGAATTTGCCGCAGCAGCGCCAGAGTGCTACTGATATTGCCCATCAGCGCGTTCTCGGTCACTTCCAGCTCCAGTCGATTGGCGGCCAGGCCGCTGAAGCGCAGAGCGTCTTCGATTTCATCCGCCAGCTCATCCCGCTCCAGGTTCAGGGCTGAGCAGTTCACCGAGAGGGTCAAGTCGGTGTAGCCCCGGTCCGTGAGCAGGCTCAGGTCATGGCAGGCTTGGCGCAGCACCCAGTGGTCCAAGTCGGCGATCAAGCCGTTGTTTTCGGCAATCTCGATAAACCGATCGGGGGCTAGCAGCCCGTGCTGTGGATGCTGCCAGCGCACCAGGGCTTCCAGGCGACTGACTTTGCCCAGTTTCATGTCGAAGATCGGTTGGTAGAACAGCACCAATTGGGTTCCGGTACGCAGGGCACTGCGCAGTTCTTCTTCCAATTGCAATTCGAGGGTGGCGCGGGTCTTCAAGTTGGAACTGAAGAAATTCAGGCTGTTGCGCCCCGCATCTTTGGACTGATAAAGCGCCAGGTCGGCGGTTTTGAGCAGCTCTTCGCATGTCTGACCGTCATCGGGAAACAGGCTGATGCCGATGCTGGTGGTCATCACCATCCGACGGCCCGCCAGTTCCACTGGTTCTTTCATTTTCTGCATGATGCGTTGGGCCAGATGCCGCGCTTCATCGCGGTGGTGAATGCTGATGAGGATGCAGAACTCGTCGCCGCCGAACCGGGCGACCACGTCGGCATGGCTGCGTACCGAGCCTTTGATATGGCTGGCCAGCACTGTCAGGAGCTGGTCGCCGGCGTCATGGCCGAGGCTATCGTTGATACGCTTGAAATGATCGATATCGAGGAAGATCACCGCCATCATGCCGTGGTTAACGGTGTTTTCTGCAACTTTCTCCGCAAAGACCTGGTTGAACCCGCGACGATTGAGCAGGCTGGTCAGCGCATCGTAATGGGCCACCTGCTGCAGGGAGGCGCGAGCTTGGTCCAGTTCGCTGAGCAATGCGTTGACTCGGCGCAAATCGCGTTCCTTGTGCTGCAGCTTCTTGTCCGCCAGGGCCGCGCTGATGCTGCTGCTGATGACCAGCAGGGTGATGACAGCCACCGACAGACCCAATTGGATGGGATTGTTGTCCAGCCGTAGCGAAAGGTCTGCACCCGTTGGCACCACCAATTGCAGGGCTGCCATTCCGGTGAAATGCATGCTGATAATGCCCGCGCCCAGCACCAGGCTGGCGGCGTATTTGAGCAGTTGATGGAATATTCCGGCGCCGGTGCGCAGGTAACTCGACAGCAACAACGCCGCCAGGCTGGCGCCCATGGCAATGCCGATTGAGGCCAGCAGCAGCCATGAGTCGAAATACATTTGGGCCTGAGAGCGCATGGCCGACATGCCGACGTAATGCATCAGGGCGATGCCGATGCCTATCCACACAGCTGCGAGCAGGTATTGATGCAGTCGCACCTTCGTATGGCTGAGGGTTTTCATTGCGAACAGCGAAGCGACGAGGGCGATCAACAGGGACGTGAAGGTTGTGAGCAGTTCGTAGTGAAACGCGATGGGAGCCTGGAAGGCCAGCATGCTGATGAAGTGAGTCGACCAAATGCCGCCGGCCAGGCAACCGGCACCAAGCCAGCGCCAGTGGCGGCGGGCGGTAGGGTTTTCGACATGGCCGACCCGTTCAGCCATATCCAGCGTGCCGAACCCCGCCGCGCAGGCGACCAAATAAGCCAGCAGCACCAGGAATGGGTTATGACTGCAGTTGAGTAATAAGTGCCCGTTCGCTGGAAGGTCGGTAAAAAAGTGCAGACCTAGCCATTCCATAGCATGTCCTGTCATAGGGTCACGTCACTGCCTACGGCGATGACCTATGAGGTCGAGTATAGAAGCCTCGCGGGATTTTCCATGGCTAATGGCACTTTGCTCTGGACCATTTCGGCATGCCGTTCATAGCGTTTGATGCTAAGCGCTGATGGGAAGCTCCACTTCGAACGGTGCTGGCAACGGCGCCAGGCCGAACGCAGCGCGCGCAGCATCGCAGTCGACGTTCTGCACGCCCTGGCTCCAAGACGATTCAAACTCGCGGCAGACGCTGGAGCGTTGTTCGTAGATCGTGCAACGGGTGCCTTCGCCCACCTGGCCCTCTAGGCTGCAGCAACGCGCGGGCTTTTGGTCGGTGCCGATCATCGCCACGCGGGTGGGGTTGATCTGTACCACCAGATCATCGGGCACCGTGCCCCCCGACGAGGCGCACTCGCCCCAGAAGAATGACACGCGAAAATAGGAACAGCAGGCACCGCAACTCAGACACGGACTGGCTTCGGACATGGGCGTCATCGATACGAAAAGTGGGATAGGGGCACTACAGGAAGGCTCGCCATTCTATCCACGCCATCGCCATTGGGAAGAGGGGGGCGCACATATATTTTGCGTACGCAAAGTCCCGCAGCGCCGGGTGAAATTACGTCCTATCAGCTTTACGAATCATTACAGACAACCACCGCCAGCGTGACTATGTTGCAGGAACCTGAGCAGGATGCAGCGGGCATCGCAGCTCTCATAACAATAAAAGAGACGGACCCATGCAGAACTCGACCCAAGCGGCGAATGCCTGGCGCATTCTGTTCCTGCTGTTCCTCGCCAACCTGTTCAATTTCTTTGATCGCACTATCCCGGCGATCATCATCGAACCCATTCGCATGGAATGGCACCTGAGCGACTTCCAGCTCGGCATCATCGGCACCGCCTTCACCATCGTCTATGCCATCGCCGGCCTGCCCCTGGGGCGTCTGGCCGATACCGGTTCGCGCAGCAAATTGATGGGCTGGGGCCTGTTTGCCTGGAGCGGGCTGACGGCGGTCAACGGCTTGGTAGGTAGTTTCTGGAGTTTTCTGCTGGTGCGCATGGGCATCGGCATCGGCGAAGCCAGCTACGCACCGGCCGCTAACTCGCTGATTGGCGACCTGTTCCCAGCGCACCGCCGCGCCCGCGCCATGGGGATATTCATGCTCGGTCTACCGTTGGGCCTGCTATTGGCGTTCTTTACCATCGGGGCGATGGTCAAGGCGTTCGACAGCTGGCGCGCGCCGTTCTTTATTGCCGCAGTGCCGGGGCTGATCCTGGCGGTGTTCATGTTCTATATCAAAGAGCCCAAGCGTGGCGCGGCCGAGACTGTGCAGGTGTCGCAGACGCGTGTCGACCGCCCGATCCGCCGTGTGCTGGCGGTGCCGACATTCCTGTGGCTGGTACTGGCCGGGCTGTGCTTCAACTTCGCGACTTACGCGTGCAATTCCTTTCTGGTGCCGATGTTGCAGCGCTATTTTCTGCTGCCGTTGCAAGACGCGGCGGTGGCCACTGGGGTTATCGTCGGTGTGACCGGCCTGGTCGGTCTGACCCTGGGCGGCTGGATCGCCGATAAGATTCACCAGCGGATTGCCAATGGTCGGCTGTTGTTCGCCGCCTGCAGTTTGATTATTTCCACCGTCACTACCGCCTGGGCCCTGCATGCCGGGCGCATTGAAATCGGCGTGTTTATCGCGCTGTTCAGCGTTGGCTGGTTGTTTGCGTACAACTTCTACACCTGTGTCTACACCGCGATTCAAGACGTGGTGGAACCGCGCCTGCGGGCTACGGCGATGGCGCTGTTTTTTGCTGGGTTGTACCTGCTGGGCGGCGGCATGGGGCCTATTGTGGTTGGCGGCTTGTCCGACTACTTTGCCCATTCGGCGATGTATGCGGACGGGGCGCAACAGATGACGGAAGCCTACAAGGCCGTGGGGTTGCACGACGCCATGTACCTGATTCCGGTGGCGCTGTTGTTGACGATGCTGTTTCTGTTCCAGGCCTCGCGCAGTTTTGTGCGGGATGCCAAGCGGATGAAAGAGGGGTTAAGTGCGGTTGAAGTGCCGGCTGTTGCCGCGACCGCTTGAGACTGAGGTGATGCCATCGGGGGCAAGCCCCCTCCCACAGTTGACCGAATTGTCATGTCGATCACAGATCAATGTGGGAGGGGGCTTGCCCCCGATAAGGTCACCAGGGCAGGAGAGTCATCAACCCGCCACCAGCACCCGAATCGCTTCCAGACGCAGCGCAGCTTTGTCGAGCATGGCCAGGCCTTGCTCGCGCTGCTGGCGCAGGGCAACCAGTTCGCTGTCGCGTACGGTCGGGTTGACCGCTTGCAAGGCGGTCAGGCGCGCCAGTTCTTCATCGGTATCCGCCGCCAGGCGACGTTTGGCTTCGGCCACGCGTTCGGCATGGCGCGGGGTGATCTTCTCTTCACCGGCGCTGATGCGCGGGGTGAGTTGATCACGCTGGGCCTGTACGAACTTGTTGGCGCTGGCCCGTGGCACGCTTTCCAATTGATCGTTGAGGGTTTCGAACGACACTCGACCGGCCAGGTCGTTGCCATTGGTGTCCAGCAGGCAGCGCAGGGCCGCCGGTGGCAGGTAGCGACCCAGTTGCAGCGAACGCGGCGCCACCACCTCACTGACATACAAAAGTTCAAGCAGCACGGTGCCGGGTTTGAGCGCCTTGTTCTTGATCAGCGCCACGGCGGTGTTGCCCATGGAACCGGACAGCACCAGGTCCATGCCGCCTTGCACCATCGGGTGTTCCCAGGTGATGAACTGCATGTCTTCGCGCGACAGCGCCTGGTCGCGATCGTAGGTGATGGTCACGCCTTCGTCGTCGCCCAAGGGGAAACTGGCGTCGAGCATCTTTTCGCTGGGCTTGAGGATCAGTGCATTTTCCGAATGATCTTCGCTGTCGATACCGAACGCATCGAACAGGGTTTCCATATAGATCGGCAGTGCGAACTGATCGTCCTGCTCCAGGATGGCTTCCACCAGCGCATCGCCTTCACCTGCACCGCCGGAGTTGAGTTCCAGCAGGCGGTCGCGACCGGTGTGCAGTTCCTCTTCCAGACGCTCGCGCTCGGCACGGGCCTCGTCGATCAGCGCTTGCCACTCGCCATCGTCGGCGTTTTCCAGCAGCGGCAGCAGACGCGGGCCGAACTGATGCTGCAAGGCGTTGCCGGTCGGGCAGGTGTTGAGGAAGGCGTTCAGCGCTTCGTGGTACCACTGGAACAGCCGCTCCTGCGGGCTGGTTTCCAGGTACGGCACATGCAGTTCGATCACATGTTTCTGGCCGATCCGGTCCAGACGGCCGATCCGCTGCTCCAGCAGGTCCGGGTGGGACGGCAGATCGAACAGCACCAGGTGGTGGGCGAACTGGAAGTTGCGGCCTTCACTGCCGATTTCCGAACAAATCAACACCTGGGCGCCGAATTCCTCATCGGCGAAGTAGGCGGCGGCGCGGTCACGCTCAAGAATGTTCATACCTTCGTGGAACACCGTGGCCGGAATACCGGAACGCACGCGTAGGGCGTCCTCCAGGTCCATGGCGGTTTCAGCGTGGGCGCAGATCACCAGGACCTTGGTGCGCTTGAGCATTTTCAACTGGTCGATCAGCCACTCGACCCGTGGGTCGAAACGCCACCAGCGGTTTTCTTCGTCGATATCCGGCTGCGACTGGAAGCTGACTTCCGGGTACAACTCGGCGTGCTCGCCCAGGGGCAGTTCGAGGTATTCGTCCGGGTTCGGCAGCGGGTAGGCGTGCAGCTTGCGCTCCGGGAACCCCTGCACCGCGGCGCGGGTGTTGCGGAACAGCACGCGGCCGGTGCCGTGGCGGTCCAGCAGCTCACGCACCAGACGGGCGCTGGCATCGGTGTCGCCATCGTTGACGGCGGTGAGCAGCGCTTCGCCTTCGTTGCCGAGGAAGCCGTGGATGGTCTGGTGTGCGGCCGGCGACAGACGACCCTTGTCCAGCAGTTCCTGCACGGCTTCGGCCACCGGGCGATAGTTTTCGCTCTCGGCACGGAAGGCTTGCAGGTCATGGAAGCGGTTCGGGTCAAGCAGGCGCAGGCGCGCGAAGTGGCTGTCCTGGCCCAGTTGCTCCGGGGTTGCGGTCAGCAGCAGCACGCCGGGAATGACCTCGGCCAGTTGCTCGACCAGCGCGTATTCCGGGCTGACCTTGTCTTCATGCCACACCAGGTGATGGGCTTCGTCGACCACCAGCAGGTCCCAGCCGGCGGCGAACAGCGCGTCCTGGGCTTTCTCGTCGTCCACCAGCCATTCCAGGGCCACCAGTGCGAGCTGGGTGTCTTCGAAGGGGTTGGTGGCATCGCTTTCGATAAAGCGTTCTTCGTCGAACAGCGCAACCTGCAGGTTGAAGCGGCGGCGCATTTCCACCAGCCATTGGTGCTGCAGGTTTTCCGGAACCAGGATCAGCACGCGATTGGCGCGGCCCGACAGCAGTTGGCGATGGATCACCAGGCCGGCTTCGATGGTTTTGCCCAAGCCCACTTCGTCGGCCAGCAATACCCGCGGCGCGATACGGTCAGCGACTTCACGGGCGATATGCAGTTGGTGCGCGATAGGTTGCGCACGTACGCCGCCCAGGCCCCATAGCGAAGATTGCAGTTGGCGGCTGGTGTGTTCCAGGGTGTGGTAGCGCAGCGAGAACCAGGCCAGCGGGTCGATCTGCCCGGCGAACAACCGGTCGCTGGCCAGGCGGAACTGAATGAAATTGGAGAGTTGGGTTTCCGGCAGGGTGACCTGCTCGTTCTGCCCATTGAGGCCGTGATACACCAGCAGACCGTCGACGTCGTCGACTTCCTGCACGGTCATTTTCCAGCCTTCGAAATGGGTGATGGAGTCGCCCGGCGAGAACCGCACACGGGTCAGAGGCGCATTCCGTAGCGCATACTGGCGGGTGTCGCCAGTGGCCGGATAGAGCACGGTCAACAAGCGGCCGTCCTGTGCCAGAACGGTGCCTAACCCCAGCTCTGCTTCGCTGTCACTAATCCAGCGTTGCCCCGGTTGATACTGCTGCGCCATGCTGCCTGACTCCCGCCGTGAAAAAGCCGACTATCTTAACGGAACAAGGTCCACCGCCCAAGGACTCTGACAAAAACTACGCCGTTTGCATGCCGCCTTGGGCGCTGAATCGACGGGTGGCGGGCACTTGCGAGTGTCGACTGGGTCACAGCTTCAAACCGTGGCGCTCAAGTCGCTCCGCACTACGCCGACAGCCTGAGATCAGGAGATGAAAACTTATGCTGCCACCCATGTTGCCCGTCAGCGTTGTGCCGGTCACGTCACAACTCGATCCGGTGCGCCAGAAGCCGGATATCCCGCCCGTGGTGCCCGTGCAACAAGGCTCCAACGAAAGCACGATCGATCTGAAAAAGGGCGATGCGGAACAATCCACTTTTCTGCTGCGCGAGGAACAACGTCGTCAGCAGGAGCAGCAGAAGCGTCGGCGCGAGGCGGATGAAGATCCCGAGCAGCACCTGGCCATCCCCGGCGATCTGCTCAACGCCGATAACACTGTGCCGGTAGTGCCGCTGATTGAGGACGCGCCGCGCCAGGGCCTGTGGGTGGACGTCGAAGTCTAGCGACGCAACGCCCGCAGGGCGTTTAGCAGGGCATCGATATCGTCATCGTCTTAGAGCGGGCAGACGCAGATGCGCGCAATGCTGGACAGGCCCCGTGCCTGCATGTCCCACGGCTGTAGGCCACGCCGTTGGCGCCGATGTTGATGCCCTGTAAGCCCAACCGCCGTTTGAGTTCGAACCCATCCCAGTCGACGAGCGTGAAGGCGATCAAGCCCGATTGATGCTCGCCCAAGTCAACTTCCGTGCCACGGCTTCGAACGCGCGCAGGGCCAGCAACGGCGGAGGGTCTTTGTGCAGTGCCACCTGAATGCACCTCGAACGGTTGGGCAGATGCGCCGATCTTGGTCGATGGCCTGCCTTTTGTCGTTCGCTGATTTGCCGTGGGGCGGGGTTGGCCGCATTATTGGGGCATTCCCGCCACCACAAAAGCCAAGCCATGAGTGATGAACCCAAGCTGATCGACCTGAATGCCGAACGCGCCAAGCGGGTGCATGACCTTAACGAGAAACGTCTGAATGAAGTTCGCCAGGCATTCGAACAGGCCATGCCCCTTGGAAAAGCCAAGAAGAAACCAAAAAACAAACCTAAAAAGCGTTGAAATGGCCTGCATCTATTGATGCAGGTCAGTTATTTCCCTCCTTTACGCCCCGTTGCGGGCGACATTGATCCCCGTCAATTTTCCAATGTGCCTTCTCCATTAACTTAGCCCCATCGCAACAGGGCAAGCACAGGAGGCCGGTCATGTTTATCGATAATGTGGTGTTTGCCGGAGTGCTGACGGTCAGCCTCATGGTGTTGTTCTTTGTAGGGTTTGGAATTTTTATCTGGAAAGACGCGCATAAGCGTAAAAAACCTTAGGTCTTTCCGGGTTACATGAGCACGCAAGGCATTTTGGGCGACTTCGGTCGCCCTTTTTTTTTGCCTGTTATTTATGCCTGGCATTAATGCGCAGCCATAAAAAAAGGTGCGGTCCTCCTGCGAGGCCGCACCTTCTTTATTCAGCGCAGGGCGATCAGCTACCCAGCGCCTTGGACGCCAGCCAGAACAACCCGGCCGACAACGCCACCGTCGCCGGCAAGGTCAGCACCCAGGCCATCAGGATGGTCTTGACCGTGCCGCCTTGCAGGCCGCTTTTGTTGGCAACCATGGTGCCGGCAACGCCGGACGACAGCACATGGGTAGTCGACACCGGCAGGCTAAAGATGTTGGCCAGGCCAATCATGCTCGCCGTGGTGATCTGCGCCGACATGCCTTGGGCGTAGGTCATGCCTTGCTTGCCGATCTTCTCGCCGATGGTCAGCACTACGCGCTTCCAACCAACCATGGTGCCCAGGCCCAGAGCCAATGCAACGGCCAGGATCACCCAGAACGGTGCGTACTCGGTGGTGGCGGTCAGGTCTTTGCGCAGCTTGTCGAGGTCGGATTTCTCACGGGCATCCAGGCCTGGCAGCTTGCCGACTTTCTTCGCGGTGTCGTCCAGGCAAAGCAGGTAGCGACGCACTTCGATACGTTGATCGGCGCTCAGCGAATGGTAGTCAGACACACCTTTCAAGGTGTTGACCAACGCGTTGATGGTCGGCTCGGTCTGTTGCGGGTTGCACTGGAACTTGCCCGGCAGGTCGTCCTTCATGCTTTTGCCCAGGGCTAGGAACTCGCCGAGGGTTTCGTTATTGCGCTGATAGAACTGACTCAAATGCACGGTGGCGTCGCGGGTGCGTTCGATCTGGTATGTGGTGCTGCCCAGGTCGAGTACGAACTGCGCCGGCACGATACCGATCAGCACCAGCATGATCAGGCCGATACCCTTCTGACCGTCGTTGGAACCGTGCACGAAGCTTACGGCCATGGCCGAGATCACCAGTACCAGACGGTTCCAGAACGGCGGATGCTTCTTGTCGTCGAGCTTGCGGCGCTGGTCCGGCGTCTTGTGCATCTTCGACAGCGGGCGCCACCACTTCAGGCCGATCAGCACCAGGGCCGCGACCAGGAACCCGGCCATCGGCGAGAACACCAGGGAGGCACCGATATCGATCGCTTTCTGCCAGTTCACACCGTCAGCCAGGGGAATATCGTTGATCAGTGCGTTGGCCAGGCCGACACCGAGGATCGAGCCGATCAAGGTGTGGGAACTGGAAGCAGGGATGCCGAAATACCAAGTGCCGAGGTTCCAGGTGATCGCCGCCGCCAATAATGAGAAGACCATGGCCAGACCATGGCCGGTATTCACATTGATCAGCAGCTCCACCGGCAGCAGATGCACGATGGCGTAAGCGACACCCACACCGCCGAGCAACACGCCGAGGAAGTTGAACACCCCAGAGAAGAACACGGCCAGGTGTGGCGGCATGGCTTTGGTATAGATGACTGTGGCCACCGCGTTAGCGGTGTCATGAAAGCCATTGATGAACTCGAAGGCGAGGACAAAGGCCAGGGCGAGCAACAGGCTCACTAGAACCCACGCATCCAGTCCGCTGAATAAATCGATCATGAAGGTTTTCTGACCCGGTCGTAAGGGGGCGCGATTATGCCAGAAAACCTCGGTAATCGATGCACTAGCTGCTCATCGGTAACATTCATCAATGAAAAAATACCCAGGGACGGCGTGTATCCCAGGGATTCCGGGGCTTTGGCAAGTGTTTGATTTATAAAGCAGAGGGCGTGCGAGGAGGGGATATGTCACCAAAATGTCATGTCGGAAACATTTGTATGAAATTTTACTGTGAGTGGTGAGATGCCAAGAAGCCGGCTGCTAGCCATACGCCAGCAGCCAATGCCACACCCAGGCTGTAACCGAATCGCTTATGGCTCTTCGGCCTTGAGTTCCTGTTCTATCTTTTGGATTTCCTGGGCAAACGCCTGATCCAGCAGGCTGGCGCGCTTGCGCCACGGTTTGCGCTCAGGTTCAGGCTGGGCGGCGTAGGTGGTGACTTCCCCGCCGTAAACGTCCTTGTAACGTTGTTCCTGGCGCTCAAGTTCCGCGCGCAGTTCATCTTTCGTCACATTGTTACCTAAATGAGTTGAGTGTATTTAAGTTCAAGCGTCATGCCTGATGGCCGTCCCGGATTGTTCAAAGTTGAACCGTTGTCGTGTTCAAGTTTGAAAATACAGAAGACAGACGCGGCGGTCATTCAGGCAAGTAGTTGCGCTCGGTCATGCACTGCCTGTGCACGGTTTCGGGCCCGGTTGCGCTAGCAACGTCGAATGGGCCTGAGCACAGGGTGCATTATAGCGGCGCATCTGAATAACACTATCGGTATGAAGTTAAAAAGCTTCAAAGGTGTGTGAGTGTTTTGTTACACCCACGTGTGAGTATTAATAAATGTCTGGCGTCAGAAAGTCCGCATTTGCTTTAACGGCCAAGATCATTTGTATAAGTCTTTGCAGAACCATCAGGTTGAGCGCGGAACCCCCGGGGGAGGCGCGGCGAATTGCGATAATCGAATACTCGTTCGATAATCGCACGATGTCGTCGGCCCTACCTTGTATCACGCGGCCGGCGCGGCTTGTAATACCCGGCAAACCTCCCCGTGCGGCTGACAATAAGAGAAGGCATCGAGATGAACGATCAATTGCGCAATTCTTTCGCGTCCGTAGCCCCTCCGATCGTTGCCTCGCCGGCAAAACGCATCCAGGCGTTTACCGGTGATCCCGACTTCATGACCTCCCTGGCCCGCGGCCTCGCCGTGGTGCAAGCCTTCCAGGAGCGCAAACGCCACCTGACCATCGCCCAGATCAGCCATCGCACCGAAATCCCGCGTGCCGCCGTGCGCCGTTGCTTGCACACCCTGATCAAGCTTGGCTATGCCACCACTGACGGACGCACCTATTCGTTGCTGCCCAAGGTGCTGACCCTGGGCCACGCTTATCTGTCGTCCACGCCGCTGGCGGTATCGGCACAGCCCTATCTGGATCGCATGAGCGAGCAACTCCATGAAGCCTGCAACATGGCAACCCTCGAAGGCGACGACATCCTCTATATCGCCCGTTCGGCCACCACTCAGCGCCTGATCTCTGTGGACCTCTCCGTCGGCGGGCGTTTGCCGGCGTATTGCACCTCCATGGGTCGCATCCTGCTGGCAGCGCTGGACGACGCATCGCTACAGGATTATCTCGACCACGCCGACCTGCAAACCAAAACCAGCCGTACCCTTACCACGCCTCAAGCCTTGTTCGAATGCCTTCAACAGGTGCGTCAGCAGGGCTGGTGCATCGTCGATCAGGAACTCGAACAAGGCCTGCGCTCCATCGCCGTGCCGGTGTATGACGCCTCCGGCCAAGTGCTCGCGGCGCTGAATGTGAGCACCCACGCCGGGCGGGTCAGTCGCAGCGAGCTGGAGCAGCGTTTCTTGCCCAATATGCTCAGCGCCAGCCGCGAGCTGAGTGCGCAGCTGTTTGCCTAAGTGTTCGGTGACCGCACAGATCCCGGTCTGATCAATTGACGGTGTTTCCCCCGGCTTATTAATGTGCGGCAGCGCTGTTCCAGCGCCCTTTAATAAGAATGACGGCCCCAGGCCGTCAGCCCGCCATCGGTGTGGAATAAAAATAATGAATCAGCCTTCTGTCGGTACTTCTCTGGACGTGCAGTCCTTTATCAATAGCCAGCCACTGTCGCGCTATCAGTGGCGCGTGGTCATCCTATGTTTCCTGATCGTGTTTCTCGATGGCCTCGATACAGCGGCCATGGGCTTTATCGCGCCGGCTTTGTCCCAGGACTGGGGCATCGACCGCGCCAGCCTTGGCCCGGTGATGAGCGCCGCGTTGATCGGCATGGTGTTCGGTGCCCTGGGCTCCGGCCCGCTGGCCGACCGTTTCGGGCGCAAAGTCGTGCTGGTAGGCGCGGTGCTGGTGTTCGGTGCATTCAGCCTGGCTTCGGCCTACAGCAGCAGCGTCGATCAGTTGCTGGTGTTGCGTTTTCTCACCGGCTTGGGCCTGGGCGCGGGTATGCCCAATGCCACCACCTTGCTCTCCGAATACACCCCTGAGCGCCACAAATCGCTGCTGGTGACCAGCATGTTCTGCGGCTTCAACCTGGGCATGGCCGGCGGCGGATTTATCTCGGCCAAGCTGATCCCCGCGTTTGGCTGGCATAGCCTGTTGTTGATCGGCGGCATTCTGCCGTTGATCCTGGCCGTGGTGCTGCTGGTGTGGTTGCCGGAATCGGCGCGTTATCTGGTGGTACGCAACCGTGGCACCGACAAAGTGCGCCGGACCCTCTCGCCCATCGAACCCAATCTCGTCTCCCAGGCCACCCATTTCAGTGTGCCCGAACAAAAAACCGTGAAGGCACGCAACGTGTTCGCGGTGATCTTTTCCGGCACCTACAGCGCCGGCACCTTGTTGCTATGGCTGACCTACTTCATGGGCCTGGTGATCGTGTACCTGCTGACCAGTTGGCTGCCGACCCTGATGCGCGACAGCGGCGCGAGCATGGAGCAGGCCGCGTTTATCGGCGCGCTGTTCCAGTTCGGCGGTGTATTGAGCGCGGTCGGCGTGGGCTGGGCAATGGACCGGTTCAACCCGCACAAGGTCATCGGTACGTTTTACCTGCTGGCCGGTGTGTTTGCTTACGCGGTCGGGCAGAGCCTGGGCAACATCACGCTACTGGCAACCCTGGTGCTGATCGCCGGGATGTGCGTCAACGGCGCGCAATCGGCGATGCCTTCCCTGGCGGCGCGCTTCTACCCGACCCAAGGCCGCGCCACTGGGGTGTCGTGGATGCTCGGCATCGGGCGTTTCGGCGCGATTCTCGGGGCCTGGATGGGCGCCACGCTGCTGGGCCTGGGCTGGAACTTCGAGCAAGTGCTCACCGCCCTGGTGATTCCCGCCGCACTGGCCACCACTGCGGTTGTGATCAAAGGCATGGTCAGCCATGCCGACGCGACCTGATCGATAGCCTGCCAACAATCAGTTCGATAATCGAACGCTTAGTCGATTATCGGATTGTTCGGCCCATTTGCCCGGCTTAATCTGCAAGCACTCGGCGCGCCCTCAGCGCCTTTTTCGATCAACACCGGGAGCCCGACCCCCATGGCTGAAATCCTTGCCCTGCGTGATGCGGTAAAGCAATTCGTCAACGACGGCGACACCGTCGCACTGGAAGGTTTTACCCACCTCATTCCTACGGCAGCGGGTCATGAAATCATTCGTCAAGGCAAGAAAGACCTGACGCTGGTACGCATGACGCCTGACCTGATCTACGACCAATTGATCGGTGCCGGTTGTGCCCGCAAGCTGATTTTTTCCTGGGGCGGCAACCCCGGCGTAGGCTCCCTGCATCGTCTGCGGGACGCGGTCGAAAAGCAGTGGCCGCAACCGCTGGAGATCGAAGAACACAGCCACGCCGACCTGGCCAATGCTTACGTAGCCGGGGCCTCCGGCCTACCGTTCGCGGTGCTGCGCGCTTACGCCGGTTCCGACTTGCCCAAGGTCAACCCGCTGATCAAGAGCGTGACTTGCCCATTCACCGGCGAAGTGCTGGCAGCGGTGCCGTCGGTGCGCCCGGATGTCACGGTGATTCACGCGCAGAAGGCCGACCGCAAGGGCAACGTGTTGCTCTGGGGCATTCTCGGTGTGCAGAAAGAAGCCGCGCTGGCCGCCAAGCGTTGCATCGTCACCGTGGAAGAAATCGTCGACGACCTGAACGCGCCGATGAACAGCTGTGTGCTGCCGACCTGGGCCCTGACATCGGTGTGCCATGTGCCCGGCGGCGCACACCCGTCCTACGCCCATGGCTACAACGAGCGGGATAACCGTTTCTATCAGGCGTGGGACCCAATCGCTCGCGACCGTGAGACCTTTACCGCATGGATCGACGACTACATCCGCGGCACTGCCGATTTCACTGAGTTCCAGGCCAAGCTGGCCGCCGCACCGGAGGCCAAGTAATGACCTATTCGACCAATGAGATGATGACCGTCGCCGCCGCGCGCCGCCTCAACAACGGTTCGGTGTGCTTCGTCGGCATCGGCCTGCCCTCCAAGGCCGCCAACCTGGCGCGCCTGACCTCATCGCCGGACGTGGTGCTGATCTACGAATCCGGCCCGATCGGCGCCAAGCCGTCCGTGCTGCCGCTGTCCATCGGTGATGGCGAGCTGGCGGAAACCGCCGACACCGTGGTGCCCACTGGGGAAATTTTCCGTTACTGGCTGCAAGGCGGGCGCATTGACGTGGGCTTCCTCGGCGCGGCCCAGGTCGACCGTTTCGGCAATATCAACACGACCGTGGTCGGCGATTACCACCAGCCCAAGGTGCGTTTGCCGGGGGCCGGGGGGGCGCCGGAAATCGCCGGCTCGGCCAAGAGCGTGTTGATCATTCTCAAGCAGTCGGCGCGCTCGTTCGTCGACAAGCTGGACTTCATCACCTCGGTCGGCCATGGCGAAGGCGGCGACTCGCGTAAACGCCTGGGTCTGCCAGGCGCAGGGCCTGTAGGGATTATTACTGACCTGTGCGTCATGGAGCCGGAGGAGGGCACCCATGAGTTCGTGGTCACCGCGCTGCACCCCGGCGTGACCCGTGAACAGGTGGTGGCCGCCACCGGTTGGGCGATTCGTTTCGCCGAACAGGTCAGCACCACCGCCGAACCCACTGAGGTCGAGCTGACCGCGCTGCGCGACCTTGAAGCCCGCACCGCCGCCGCCCATGGCCAAGCCCCGGGAGAAGTCTGATGCGCGAGGTATTTATCTGCGACGCCATTCGCACCCCCATCGGCCGCTTTGGCGGTGGTTTATCCAGCGTACGCGCCGACGACCTGGCGGCGCTGCCGATCAAGGCGCTGATGGCGCGCAACCCGTCGGTGCAATGGGACGCGGTCGATGAGGTGTTCCTCGGCTGTGCCAACCAGGCCGGCGAAGACAACCGCAATGTGGCGCGCATGGCGTTGCTGCTGGCCGGCCTGCCGGAGAGCGTGCCGGGCGTGACCCTCAACCGTTTGTGCGCCTCGGGCATGGAGGCCATCGGCACTGCGTTTCGTGCCATTGCCAGCGGCGAGATGGAGCTGGTGATTGCCGGTGGCGTCGAGTCGATGTCCCGTGCGCCCTTTGTGATGGGCAAGGCCGATGCCGCGTTTTCGCGCAACATGACGCTGGAAGACACCACCATCGGCTGGCGCTTTATCAACCCGTTGATGAAAGCCCAATACGGCGTGGATGCGATGCCGCAAACCGCCGATAACGTGGCCGACGATTACAACGTCTCCCGCGCCGACCAGGACGCGTTCGCCCTGCGCAGCCAGCAACGCACGGCTGCCGCGCAGGCCGCCGGTTACTTTGCCGAGGAAATCGTGCCGGTGCGGGTCGCCCATAAAAAAGGCGAAACCGTGGTGGAACGCGATGAGCATCCACGGGACACCACCCTGGAAGCCCTGGCCAAACTCAAGCCGGTCAACGGCCCCGACAAGAGCGTCACCGCCGGCAATGCCTCGGGGGTGAACGACGGCGCGGCGGCTCTGATTCTGGCGTCCGCCGAGGCTGTGCGCCAACACGGTTTGACGGCCCGCGCCCGCGTATTGGGCATGGCCAGTGCCGGTGTGGCCCCGCGCGTAATGGGCATCGGCCCGGTGCCGGCGGTGCGCAAACTGTTGGCCCGTCTGGACCTGGCAGTAAGCGATTTCGATGTGATCGAGCTCAACGAAGCCTTCGCCAGCCAAGGCCTGGCCGTGCTGCGTGAATTGGGCCTGGCCGACGATGCGCCGCAGGTCAACCCGAACGGCGGCGCTATTGCCCTTGGCCATCCATTGGGCATGAGCGGCGCGCGGCTGGTCTTGACGGCCCTGCATCAATTGGAAAAAACCGGCGGCCGCAAAGGCCTGACCACCCTATGCGTGGGCGTCGGCCAAGGCCTGGCCCTGGCGATCGAACGCGTCTGAGTCTAATAAGAGAGGATGGCTCCATGAGTGATAAGCCCGGTTACCGGCGCCCCCAGGCGGGCACCCAGCCTGAATACCTGCATCCGGCGTACCAGTCGACGAACCTGCGTTCGCCGTCCAAGCCGTTGGTGTTTCTGCCCCATTCCTTGTCGGAAATCACCGGCCCGACCATCGGTGCCGAGCGGGTCGGTGAGAAGGACAACGACCTCACCGCCCAGCATGACGGCGAGCCCCAGGGCGAACGTATCATCATCCATGGCCGCGTGCTGGATGAAAACGGCCTGCCGGTGCCAGGCATTCTGGTGGAGATCTGGCAAGCCAACGCGGCCGGGCGCTACAACCACCCGCGCGACCTGCACGATGCGCCGCTGGACCCCAACTTCACCGGTACCGGGCGTACCGTTACCGACGCCGACGGGTGGTACCAGTTCCAGACCATCAAGCCCGGCGCCTACCCGTGGGGCAACCACCACAACGCGTGGCGTCCGGCCCATATCCACTTTTCGCTGTTCGGCCCCAGCGTGCTGACGCGTTTGGTGACCCAGATGTATTTCCCCGGCGACCCGCTGCTCGAATACGACCCGATCTACAACTGCGTGCCGGACACCCGTGCCAAGGAACGCCTGATCGCGCGTTTCGATCTGGAAAAAACCATTCCGTCCTATGCCCTCGGCTACCGCTGGGACATCGTCCTGCGCGGCCGCGATGCCACGCCGATGGAGAAATAAGATGACACCCAACGCAACCACGTCCCACACCGTCGGGCCGTACTACCACATTGGTCTGACCTGGCTGAACCGCGAAGACCTGACCACCCCGGCCACCCTTGGCGAGCGCGTGGCGATCAGCGGGCAAGTGGTGGATGGCAAGGGCGAGGTCGTCAATGACGCCATGCTGGAAGTCTGGCAGGCCAACGCGGCCGGCAAGTACGACCACCCCGAGGACGAGCAGGACAAAGCCCTCGACCCGAGTTTTGAAGGCTTCGGCCGCGTGCCGGTGGACGCCGAAGGGCGGTTTCGCTTCACCACCATCAAGCCGGGCAGTGTGCCGGGGCTCAACGGCACGACCCAGGCACCGCACTTGGTGATATTGGTGTTTGCCCGTGGTCTGGTGAAGCACTTGCTTACGCGGATTTATTTCGAAGGCGAGGCACTGAATGGGGATGACCCTTTGCTGGCCTGTGTGCCCGCGGAGCGCCGGAGCACCTTGGTGGCCAAGCCGGACGCGCACGGTGTGTATCAGTGGAATGTGATTTTGCAGGGGACCGATAAGGAAACGGTGTTCTTCGATTATTGATTCGTTTGGTAGGGCCTGATCGGGGGTAAGCCCCCTCCCACAGTTGATAGGCGGTGCGGTCAAGATGTGGGAGGGGCTTGCCCCCCGATCAGGCCGTCTCAGGCACCGCTTTCGGAACATGGCTGTTGCAAAGTGTGTCTAGGCTATAACCGTTCCCACTGAGTGAAAACACTATGACCACCACCACCAGTCATTACACCGGCGAAGAACGCAGCAAGCGCATCTTTGCGATTGTCGGTGCCTCTTCCGGCAACCTGGTCGAATGGTTCGACTTTTACGTCTATGCCTTCTGCGCCATTTATTTCGCTCCGGCGTTTTTCCCATCGGATGATCCCACCGTTCAACTGCTTAACACCGCCGGTGTGTTCGCCGCCGGGTTCCTGATGCGGCCGATCGGCGGCTGGCTGTTTGGTCGAGTGGCCGATAAGCACGGGCGCAAGAACTCGATGATGATCTCGGTGCTGATGATGTGCGCCGGGTCGCTAGTTATCGCCTTTCTGCCCACCTACAAGGATATCGGCGCCTGGGCCCCGGCATTGCTGCTGGTGGCGCGGTTGTTCCAGGGGTTGTCGGTGGGCGGCGAATACGGCACCACGGCCACTTATATGAGTGAGGTGGCGCTCAAGGGGCAGCGCGGCTTCTTCGCCTCGTTCCAATACGTGACGCTGATCGGCGGGCAATTGCTGGCCGTGCTGGTGGTGGTGATCCTGCAACAGTTGCTCAGCGAAGAGGAACTGCGCGCCTGGGGCTGGCGCATTCCGTTCGTGATCGGCGCGATTGCGGCGCTGATCTCCTTGTTGCTGCGTCGCACCCTGAAAGAAACCACCAGCCAGGAAACCCGCCAGGACAAAAACGCCGGCAGTGTGGCCGCGCTGTTCCGTCATCACAAAGCCGCGTTTATCACCGTGCTGGGCTACACCGCCGGCGGTTCGCTGATTTTCTACACATTCACCACCTACATGCAGAAGTACCTGGTGAACACCGCCGGCCTGCACGCCAAGACGGCCAGCTTCATCATGACCGGCGCGCTGTTCTTGTACATGTGCATGCAGCCGTTGTTCGGCATGCTCTCGGACAAGATCGGCCGACGTAACTCGATGCTTTGGTTCGGCGCACTCGGCACGCTGTGCACGGTGCCGATCCTGTTGACGTTGAAAACCGTGACCAGTCCGTTTCTGGCATTTGTGTTGATTTCTCTGGCGCTGGCGATTGTGAGTTTCTACACCTCCATCAGCGGCCTGGTGAAAGCCGAAATGTTCCCGCCCCATGTTCGCGCCCTCGGCGTCGGGCTGGCTTACGCCGTGGCCAATGCGCTGTTCGGCGGCTCGGCGGAATATGTGGCGTTGGGCTTGAAGTCCATGGGCATGGAAAACACTTTCTACTGGTACGTGACTGGCATGATGGCGGTGGCGTTCCTGTTCAGCTTGCGTCTGCCGAAACAGGCGGAATACCTGCATCACGATCTGTAAGGACTGAGTTATGACGTTGCGCACGAGCAACCAACTGTTCGACGCCTATTTCACCGCCGACAGCATGGCCGAGGTGTTCTGCGACCAGGGGCGCTTGCAGGGCATGCTGGATTTCGAAGCCGCTCTGGCCCGGGCGCAGGCGCGCGTTGGGTTGATTCCGCCAGCGGCCGTGGCACCGATTGCCCAGGCGTGCCTGGCATCGCTGTACGACGTGGATGCCCTCGGCATGGCCATTGCCTCGGCAGGCAACTCGGCGATCCCATTGGTGAAAGCCTTGGGCAAATTGATTGCCAGCGAGGACGCCGACGCCGAGCGCTATGTGCACCTGGGCGCCACCAGCCAGGACGTGATGGACACCGGCCTGGTCCTGCAACTGCGGCGTGCCTTGGTGTTGATCGAAAGCGACCTGGCGCAATTGGGGGATGTGCTGGCCGCGCAAGCCCAGCGCTATGCCACGGTGCCATTGGCCGGGCGCACCTGGTTGCAACATGCGACACCCGTGACCCTGGGCATGAAAATCGCCGGATGGCTGGGCGCGGTGACGCGCAGCCGGCAACGTCTGGCCGAACTCAAACCGCGTTTGCTGGTGCTGCAATTCGGCGGCGCCTCCGGCACGTTGGCGGCGTTGGGCGAACAGGCCATGCCGGTGGCCGAAGCCTTGGCCGCCGAACTGCACCTGAGCCTGCCCGATCAACCCTGGCACACCCAGCGTGATCGCCTGGTGGAGTTCGCCAGTGTGCTGGGCCTGATCGCCGGCAGCCTCGGCAAGCTGGGGCGGGACATCAGCCTGCTGATGCAGACCGAAGCGGCGGAAGTGTTCGAACCTGCCGCGCCGGGCAAGGGCGGTTCTTCCACCATGCCGCACAAACGCAACCCGGTGGGCGCCGCCGTCCTGATCAGCGCCGCCACTCGTGTCCCGGGGCTGGTGGCCACGATGCTCAGCGCCATGCCCCAGGAACACGAGCGCAGCCTGGGCCTGTGGCATGCCGAGTGGGAAACCTTGCCGCAGATTTGCCGGTTGGTTTCCGGTGCCTTGCAGCAGGCGGTATTGCTGAGCCAGGGCTTGGAGGTCGACCCGGCGCGCATGGCACGCAACCTCGAATTGACCCAGGGCCTGGTGCTGGCCGAAGCGGTGAGCATTGTGCTCGCCCAGCGCCTGGGCCGCGAAACCGCGCACCATCTGCTGGAGCAATGCTGTCAGCGGGCGGTCGCTGAGGGGCGCCATCTGCGCGCGGTATTGGCGGACGAACCACAGATCACCGCCGAACTGTCCGCCACGGAGCTGGATCGCTTGCTCGACCCGGCCCATTACCTGGGGCAGGCGCACACTTGGGTCAGCCGCGCCGTGACCGATCATTTTGCATTGACTGCCTGAGGAGACTGCTGTGGCTTTTGTACAACTCGCCGAGGGCGACCTGCACTACCAACTGGAAGGCCCGGTGGATGCGCCGGTGTTGGTGCTGTCCAATTCGTTGGGCACCAACCTACGTATGTGGGATACCCAGATCCCGGCGTTCACCGAGCATTTTCGCGTGTTGCGCTATGACACCCGTGGGCATGGCAAGTCGCTGGTGACCGAGGGGCCGTACAGCATCGAGCAATTGGGGCGCGATGTGCTCGCGCTGCTGGATGCGTTGCAGATTCGCCGCGCGCATTTTTGCGGGTTGTCCATGGGCGGGCTGATCGGCCAATGGCTGGGCATTAACGCCGGTGAGCGCTTGCAGCGTCTGGTGGTGTGCAACACCGCCGCCAAAATCGGCACGCCCGAGGTGTGGAACCCACGCATCGAGACGGTGCTGCGCGATGGCGCGGACGCGATGGTGGCCTTGCGCGATGCGTCGATTGCGCGCTGGTTCACCCCCGACTTCGCCGCCGCCAACCCACACCAGGCCAAACTGATCACCGACATGCTTGCCGCCACCTCGCCCCAGGGCTACGCGGCCAACTGCGCGGCGGTACGGGATGCGGATTTGCGCGCAAACCTAGGGTCGATCCAGGTGCCGACCCTGGTCATCGCCGGCAGTGAAGATGCCGTCACGCCGCCAGCGGGTGGGCACTTTATCCAGCAACAGGTCAAGGCTGCCGAGTACGCCGAGTTCTACGCCGCGCACCTGTCCAATGTGCAGGCCGGTGCTGCTTTCAGTGACCGGGTGATTAAATTCCTGTTGTGCCGCTAAGGAGCTTTTCGTGGACGAGAAACAACGTTACGCCGACGGCCTGCAAGTGCGTCGTGAAGTGCTGGGCGATGCCCATGTCGACCGCAGCCTCAACGCGTTGACCGAATTCAACAGCGAGTTCCAGGAGATGATCACCCGTCATGCCTGGGGCGATATCTGGACCCGACCGGGCTTGCCCAGGCACACCCGCAGCCTGATCACCATCGCCATGCTGATCGGCATGAACCGCAGCGAAGAACTCAAGCTGCACCTGCGCGCCGCCGCCAGCAACGGCGTGACTCGCGCCGAGATCAAGGAGGTGCTGATGCAGAGCGCTATCTACTGCGGGATTCCGGCGGCGAATGCCACCTTTCACCTGGCCGAGTCGGTGTGGGATGAGCTGGGCGTTGAATCCCGCCAAGGTTGAAGTTCGCTCGCCACACGGGGTCAGTGCGAGTCCGCATCCCACACCCAATTCCACACGCCCGGCAGGTGTACGGTGTCATTCACGTCCTTGACCGTACGGGCCAGGGCGGCGCGTTCCAGTGCTGGGTGGTCGGTGTAGAAAGGCTCTGCGGCGGTTTTCATGCCGTTGATGCGGGCGCTGTCCAACAGGATCTGCAAGTACTCCTGCAGGTGCCGCGCGGTGTAGCGGTTGATGTCGTGGAAGGTCACCACCACCGGGATCACGCCGTCCACCGTGGGCAATTCGCCGAGGGCGATGCGCTCGCGCACCACCGACAGTTGCCGATACAGATTGGCGCGGCGGCGTGGGCTGGCATTGAAACCCCAGATCTTGCCGTCATTGGCGCTCAGGTCCGTGAGCAGTACCTGCATGCCGTGGCGCTGATAGGCAGCAAAAGTGCGGCGGTCGTAGTTCCAGAACGGTGGGCGCACCAGGCGCGGCGGTGCGCCGGTGATGGCGGCAATATCGGCCGCACCCTGGGTGAGAGTGCGCTCCAGTTCGGCATCGTTGAGCCAGCGGTGATTGGTGTGGAAGGTGGTGGCGGTGTGAAACGCCAGCACATGCCCGCCGGCGTACTCGCGTTCCATGGTCTTGCGACCCCGTGAACTGCCGCCTGAGCGCGCGGATTCGGTCTGTAAAAAGAACACGGCCTTGATGCCCGGCAGCACCGGGTTGTGTGCCAGGTCGGCGATCACCGAGCGGGTCGGGTTGTTATAGCCCGAAGCACTGGGACCGTCATCGAAGGTCAACAGAAAGCGGATTGGCGCCTGGGCTTGCAGGCGTTGCTCGGTCTGGGGCGTCAAGGCGATTGGCGCGCTGATGCAGCCGCCGAGGCTCAGGGCCAGGGCCAGCACGGCAGCGGCGAAAGCATAGAGTTTCATGGTGGGCACGGGCTCGGCAAAGAGGCCGCTGCTGGGCGGATCAGCAGCGGCAGGCGCGCACCATACAGCAAGTGCCGCGCCGGTTTACAGCAGGCTGATCGGGTAACTGACGATCAACCGGTTTTCATCGAACTCGTTGTTGCTGTAGTCGCGACGCATGCTGGAATTGCGCCAGCGAACCGTCAGGTTTTTCGCCGCGCCGCTTTGCACCGTGTAACCCACTTCGCTTTCGCGACCCCATTCCTTGCCATCGGTGACGGTGCCGCTGTGCACATTGCTGCCGCTGATATAGCGGTTCATCAGGGTCAGGCCCGGCACGCCGAGGGCGGCGAAGTTGTAGTCGTGGCGCACTTGCCAGGATTTCTCCCGGGCGTTGTCGTAGCTTGAGTTGTAGCTGTCGTTGGCCAGGGTGCCGCCGCTGGTGCCGTTGACGCGCATCCATGCACTGTCGCCGCTGAGCTTTTGCAGGCCCACATAGAACGTGTTGCCGCCGTATTTGGCCGAGAGCAGGCCGGACCAGGTTTTATTGTCCAACTCGCCGGCGCGGGCGCTGCCGTCTTCTTTGCCATAGAAGAACCCGAGGTTGGCGCCCAAGGTCCAGTCGCCCACAGGCTGGCTGTGGATCAGGTTGACGAACTGTTGGCGGTAAATGTCCTTGAGCTGGGCGTTCCACAGGCCGATCTGGGTGCGCTTGTCGTTGAATACGTATTCGGCGCCCTGGAAGTTGAAGCGGTCCGAGGTGAAGGCCGTTTTGCCCACCATCGACATGTCCGACAGACTGCTGTCGTCGCGGGGGCTATTAGCGCGGAATTGGCCGCCGTAGAGGGTCAGGCCCTCGATTTCCTTGGATGTGATCTGCCCACCGCGCAAGGTTTGCGGCAGGGAGCGGCCATCGTCGGCGCGCAGGATCGGCAGCACCGGCATCCACTCGCCCACCTTCAGCTCGGTCTTGGACAGCCGTGCCTTGAACGCCACGCCCAAACGCCCGAAGTCATCCGCCGGGCGGCCGTCGTGATCCAACGGCAACAACTGCGTGCCGCCGGTGCCGCGTCCGCCGTCGAGCTTGAGCGAATACAGCCCCAGTACATCCACGCCGAACCCCACCGTGCCCTGAGTGAAACCGGATTTGGCGTCGAGAATAAAACTCTGCGTCCACTCCTGGGCGCCGCCCTGGGTTTTGCTCGGGTTGGTGAAGTTACGGTTGAAGAAGAAGTTACGCAGGTTGAGGTTGGCGCTGGCGTCTTCGAAAAAACCGTGGTCTTCGGCGACAGCAGGCAAGGCAAGACTGGCGACAGCGGTGGCCAGCAACAGCCGGCGCGGGTGGAAAGTGCTCATGGTATCGAACCTGTTGTTATTGGGGTTATGCAGGTGGCGGCCATGGTGCGCGGCGGTGCGTGGGCGGTTCAATCGGGGG